>CAITSH010000089.1 GCA_903895005.1 uncultured Pseudomonadota bacterium | reverse complement strand
TGCCACGCTGCCTGACTACCTTGCAAGCGTGCCCATCAGCACCGACATCAATGCGCGCTTCCTGCAGCTCTCGCCGGAGGGGCTCGCCGCTTGGCTGCTCGGCGACCTGGAACGCGCCGGCGCGATCAGGATCGAAGACGGTGCCATCGTGCCGCTGGTTTGAACCCGATATGCAACATGCTGGAAACCCGCACCAGGCGAGGGTTTCCAGCCGATCCCTGCCGCGGGCCTAGCGCGCGGAGAGCACGCGTGGCGCATTCTGGCGGCGCGCCTGCCAGCGTATCTCGCGCCCCTGCGCATCGGTGACGCTGCCTGCAAGGCGGTCTCCGGTCACACGGCCCGTGAACAACATCGCATCGGCGCCCATGCCCAGCTGCCAGAACAGCACGGTCCCCTGAACGAAGGCGTGCGACAGCGGCAGGGATTGTCCGCGTGACGGAATACTTGCGCGACCGGAAAGATCCTGGAACGCCTGCGCGAGTTCAAGGTCGATTTCCGCACCACGCTTTTCTTTCGCTGCCGCCAATCGTACGCGCCAGCGACCTTCCACGCGTGCCGGCACCGTCCAGAGGTAGACCATGCTGGATTTGCGCACGCCCACGGTCTTGTCCGGCGCGGCCACTTCAAGGCTCGCGTCCGGCCGCCAGTCGCCCATGTCGGCGTCGTGCGAAACAATGCGCGTGCCCGGCTTCAACTGCTCGAGCAGCCTCGGGCGCAGCACCATGTTGAATTCGGGCAGCAGGTAAAGCGTCAGCACGGTGGCGGGTGCGAGCTCGGTCTTGAACAAGTCCTGCTCGATAAAACGCGCTCGCGCCGCAAGGCCGGCCGCCCGCGCCGCCTCGTTGCTCAGCCTGACGAGGCGCGGGTCGATGTCGACGCCAAAACCGCTGGCGCCATACTTTGCCGCGGCGGTGAGAATAATGCGCCCGTCACCCGAGCCAAGGTCTATCAGGTAATCGCCCTTGCGCACCCCGGCCAGGTCGAGCATGGCCTCGACCACGCCGCGCGGCGATTGCACGTAAGGCGTTTCCTCGGACGGGTACTGCTGCTGTGCAGCGGCACCGAAGGCAGCGACCAGACAGGCACCGGCCAGCAGGGCGCGTGAAATACATTTCCATTGCATTGCGCAATTCCCCCTTACTCGCCGCCGGTGGCATACCGGGGCATGGCAAAAACAGCAGGCCGCATGCAGATCGCTCCGCCGCGCGCTCTTGTTAATCTTGTTATTTTATTGGCCTGTCACGCGGCTTGCAGCCGTTTGCCGCAAGGCGCGCCAGGGATACTCATTACCCTGCGCATCGGTGATGCGCCCGACAATGCGCTCGTTGGTGGCGCGGCCCTTGAAGAGCAGCGTATCCGCACCATCGCCAAAGCGGAAAAACAACAACTCGCCATGCACGAAACCGCGCTCCACCGGATAGATACGACCGCCGGTTTTGGCGCGACCGCCGATTTCCTGGAATTTCTGGTCGATCTCTAGCTCGACATCCATCGGCCCTTTTTTCAGGGGAACGCGCGTACGCCAGGTTCCGGCAAGACGCGCCGGCACCAGCCACAAATGCAGCGTGCTGGATTTTTTCAGGCCGATTTTCTTTTCCGGCACATCGAGGGTCACGCTCATGTCCGGCTTCCAGTCGCCCATGTCCCAGTCGTGCGACACGACGCGCGAGCCGGGTTTCATTTCGGCCAGGATGCGCGGGCGCAATGCGAGGTTCACATCGGGTAAGAGGTACATGGTGAGGACATTGGCTGAGCGAATGTCGGTCTCGAACAAGTCCTGCACGACAAAGCCGGAGCGCGCCTCCACGCCCAACTGCTTGGCCGTCGCGCGGCTTTTTTCCACCAGGCGCGGATCAATCTCCACGCCCAGGCCGCGCGTGCCGCGCTTGAGTGCGGCGGTGATGACGATACGCCCGTCGCCCGAACCCAGATCAACGAGATAGTCACCGGATCGCACCGCCGCCAGGTCGAGCATGCCCTCAACCACACGGTCGGGCGTTTGCACATAAGGCACTTCTTCGAGGGCCTGCGCCAGCGCCGCGTTGGCGAACAAGGCCAGCGCCGCCAGGGCGGGGCGGGCCCGCCTTACACCACGAACAATCCAACGCATGCTCACTGCACTCCTTTTTCGAACGGATTCCCGCGCTCTAACAGACGCGCATCACCGCGTTTCTTCACGAAGTGATGCGCGCCTTTTCTTCTTACTGCTGCGCCATTTTCTGGCCGTGCTCTCGGATGGCGTGAAAGCCCACCTTGGGCCAGCGCTCTGTGGCAAGTTGCAGGTGATAACGGTTGGGTGCGAGATACACAGGGTTGTCATCGACGTCGCTCGCCATGTGCTGCGCGAGATCGCGTTCACACGCACGGCGCATCGCCTCATCGGGGAAGGTCAGCCAGCGTGCGGTGTAAATCTCGGCCATGTCGTACAGGGCGTCCACCTTGTATTCGCTTTGCAGGCGCTGCGCGACGATCTCGAACTGCAGCGGACCGACCGCACCGAGCAGCTGGGTATTGCCAAAGGCAGGGGTGAGCACCTGGATCGCGCCCTCCTCGCCGAGCTCCTGCAGGCCCTTTTGCAGTTGCTTGGCCTTGAACGGGTCCTTCGGCCGCGCCATGCGAAACAACTCCGGCGCAAAATAGGGGATGCCCTTGTAGGCAAGCGCCTCACCCTCGGTGAGCGTGTCGCCGATCTGCAACTGGCCGTGGTTGTGGATGCCGATGATGTCGCCCGCGACCGCGTCCTCGCTCGCCACGCGTTCGTTCGCCATGAAGGTCAGCGCATTGGCGAGTTTCATTTCGCGCTCGCTGCGCAAATGCCGCACCTTCATGCCCGGCTGGTAACG
>CAITSH010000088.1 GCA_903895005.1 uncultured Pseudomonadota bacterium | reverse complement strand
TTACCAGAACCGGACGCGCCTGTTTGATCGCAACATCGTGCTGCCCGAGTTGCTGTACTCAAAAGTGGTTGAGGTCGCCGAGCGCGTTGGCGCGCGTGGCGAGGTACTGCTGCCTTTGGATATTGACGCCGCCAGGCACGAGCTCGATGCCGCCTATGCCGAAGGCTACCGCTCCGTCGCCATTGTGTTCATGCACGGCTATCGCTTCACCGAGCACGAGAAGCTGACCGCCGCTGCCGCGCAGGCCGCCGGCTTCACCCAGGTCTCGACCTCGCACCAGGTCAGTCCGCTGATGAAACTGGTGTCGCGCGGTGATACCACGGTGGTCGATGCCTACCTGTCTCCCATCCTGCTCCGATACGTCGACCAGGTTGCGTCCGAATTGTCCGGTGTGCGCCTGATGTTCATGCAGTCCAACGGCGGCCTCACGGACGCACGGCGCTTCCAAGGCAAGGACTCCATCCTGTCCGGACCCGCAGGCGGCATTGTCGGTGCTGTGCGCACCTCGCTGATGGCCGGTTTCAACAAGATCATCGGCTTTGACATGGGCGGAACCTCGACCGACGTGTCGCATTTTGCCGGTACGCAATTGTCGGATCTCGAGCGCGTCTTCGAGACCCAGGTTGCCGGCGTGCGCATGCGCGCGCCGATGATGAGCATTCACACGGTTGCCGCGGGCGGCGGCTCCATCCTGCATTTTGACGGTGCGCGCTACCGTGTCGGCCCGGACTCGGCCGGTGCGAACCCGGGGCCGGCTTCGTACCGCAAGGACGGGCCTTTGGCCGTCACCGATTGCAATGTCATGCTTGGCAAGATACAGCCGCAGTTTTTTCCGCCGGTGTTCGGCCGTTCCGGCAGCGAACGCCTTGACGCCGAGGTAACGCGAAATAAATTCACCGCGCTGGCCGCGGACATTCGCAAGGCCACGGGTAATGCGCGCGCGCCCGAGGCAGTGGCCGAGGGCTTCATCGACATCGCGGTGGGCAACATGGCCAACGCCATCAAGCAGATTTCAGTGCAACGCGGCCACGATGTCACCGAATACACGCTGTGCTGTTTTGGTGGGGCGGGCGGGCAGCATGCTTGCCTTGTCGCCGATGCCCTCGGCATGACGCGGGTGTTCATCCATCCGTTGGCCGGCGTGTTGTCGGCCTACGGCATGGGCCTTGCGGACCAGACCGCGATGCGCGAGCAGGCCGTCGAGGTAAAACTACAGCAGGACAAGCTGCAGGAACTCGAGGTCGCGCTGGACAAACTGGCGGCGGCGGCGCGAGACGAAGTGCTGGCGCAGGGGGTGCCGGATGAACGCGTTCGCGTGGTGCGGCGTGTTCACCTGCGCTACGACGGCACCGATTCGGCTTTGATCGTCAACTTTGCCGATATTGCGCGCATGGTGACCGAATTCGAGGCGGCGTATCGCAAACGCTATTCCTTCCTGATGCCCAATCGCGGCCTCATCGCCGAGGCGGTCTCGGTCGAGGCCATAGGCGCCTCTGATGCACCGGCAGAGGCCATGCCGGCGGCGGGAACACGCGTCGGGGCGCCGATCGCCGTTGAAACGGTCCAGATGTTTACCGGCGGAAAGCATCATGCGACACCGGTGTTCCTGCGCGATGCGCTGCAACCGGGCGACAAGGTGAAGGGGCCGGCGATCATCGCCGAGGCCAACGCCACCACGGTGGTCGAACCCGGCTGGCAGGCGGAGCTAACACCGCGCGATCACATTGTGCTCGAGCGTGTCGAGGCAAGGCCAGAGCGTCACGCCATGGGCACCAAGGTCGATCCGGTGATGCTGGAGATTTTCAACAACCTTTACATGTCGATCGCCGAGCAGATGGGCCTGCGCCTGGCCAATACCGCCTACTCGGTCAATATCAAGGAGCGGCTGGATTTTTCCTGTGCCGTGTTCAACCAGGCCGGGGAGCTGATTGCCAATGCACCGCACATGCCGGTGCACCTCGGTTCCATGGGCGAATCCATTCGCACGGTGATTCGCGAGAACACCGGCAAAATGAAGGCCGGCAATGTGTACGTGCTCAACGCGCCCTATAACGGCGGCACACACCTGCCCGACATTACCGTGATCACGCCGGTGTTTGACGATGCTAGCGAGCACATCCTGTTTTATGTCGGCTCGCGCGGACACCACGCGGACATCGGCGGCATCACCCCGGGCTCGATGCCCCCCTATAGCAAGCACATCGAGGAAGAGGGTGTGCTGATCGACAACTTCCTGCTCGTTGAGGAAGGGCGGCTGCGCGAGGCCGAGACCGTGGCGCTGCTGCAATCGGCCAAGTACCCGACGCGCAACGTCGAGCAGAACATGGCCGACCTGCGCGCCATGATTGCCGCCAACGAAAAAGGCGTGCAGGAATTGCGCCGCATGGTGTCGCACTTCGGCCTTGAGGTGGTGCACGCCTACATGCGCCACGTGCAGGACAACGCCGAGGAGGCGGTGCGCCGCGTCATCGACGTGCTGAAAGACGGGGCATTCGAATACGAAATGGACAACGGCGGTCTGATCAAGGTCAAGGTGTCGATAGACCACAAGACGCGCAGCGGCATCATCGACTTCACCGGCACCTCGGCACAGTTGCCCAACAACTTCAACGCACCCTCGGCGGTTTGCATGGCGGCGGTGCTCTACGTGTTCCGTTCCCTTGTCGATGACGACATTCCGCTTAACGCCGGTTGCCTCAAGCCGCTGAAAGTAATCATCCCGGAAGGCTCCATGCTCAACCCGCGTTATCCAGCGGCAGTGGTGGCGGGCAACGTCGAGACCTCGCAATGCCTCACTGACACGCTATACGGTGCGCTGGGCGTAATGGGCGCATCGCAGGGCACCATGAACAATTTCACCTTCGGCAACAAGACTTACCAGTACTATGAAACCATATCGGGTGGCTCGGGGGCGGGCGAGGGCTTTAACGGCACCGACGTCGTGCAAACCCACATGACCAACTCGCGCCTGACTGACCCCGAGGTGCTGGAGTGGCGCTTCCCGGTGTTGCTGGAAAGTTTTGAGATTAAGAAGGGCTCGGGTGGTGGCGGCCGCTGGCATGGCGGCAACGGTGCGGTGCGTCGCGTGCGCTTTCTTGAGGCCATGACCGCTGCCATCCTGTCCGGGCACCGGCGCATTCCGCCTTACGGCATGGCCGGCGGATTGCCCGCAATGGTCGGACGCAACAGCGTCGAGCGCATCGATGGCAGTGTCGAAGAACTAGGCGGCGCGGACCAGGCGGAAATGAACCCGGGTGATGTGTTCGTGATCGAAACGCCGGGCGGCGGGGGATTCGGCAAGGCGTAGCCGGGATACCGATGGCTGGAAACCCGCGCCAGTCGTGGCTTTCCAGCAGGTGCCGGCTTATTTCAGGTCGCGAATCATCTCGCGTGCGGCGTTATATCCGGGCGCGCCGGTGACGCCGCCACCCGGGTGCGCTCCTGAGCCGCAGTGATACAGGCCTTTGATCGGCCCGCGGTAATCGGCGTGGCCGAGCAGGGGCCGCGCGCTGAACAGCTGGTCGAGGGTGAGCGCGCCGTGAAAGATGTCGCCGCCGACAAGACCGAAGCTGCGTTCCAGGTCGAGCGGGGTGTGGATCTGTCTTGCAATGATGCTGGCAGCAAAATTCGGCGCGACGCGATTGACTACCGCAATGGCGGCGTCGGCGGCTGCATGGCGCGCCTCGTCCCATGAGCGTCCGTCCGGCAGGTCAGGGTTGAAGTACTGGCAGAACAGGCTGGCGACATGTTGTCCGGGGGGCGCAAGCGAGTCATCGAGTGTGCTCGGGATCAGCACTTCGACCACCGGTTCGCGCGACCAACCCAGGGTGCGCGCGTCAAAGAATCCGCGTTCCATGTAGGCAAGAGAGGGGGCGACGATGATGCCGGCGCCGTGATGGGTTTGCTGATGCCTGCCCGGGGCGCTGCTGAAGTCGGGCAGTTCCGACAAGGCCACGTTCATGCGCATTACACCCGAGGCGCATTTCCAGCGCGCCATGCGCTCGCCAAATCCGTCGGGCAGGCTGGCCGCGGGCAGCAGGCTGCCGTAAAGAATTTTTGGATTGACGCCGGACGCTACGCTGGTCGCTTCGAAAGTCCGACCGTCCTCCAGCGTAACGCCTCGTACACGCCCGTCGCTGACCCTGACTTCGGTCACTGCGGCGTCGGTGTCGATGTCCACGCCGCGACGGCGTGCCTCGGCCGCGATGGCATTGCTGATGGAGCCCATGCCACCTATTGCATGGCCCCAGCTTCCGCGCTTGCCGTTTATTTCGCCAAAGGCGTGGTGCAGCAACACATAGGCCGAGCCTGGCGAGTAGGGGCCGGCAAAATTACCGACAATGGAATCAAAGCCGAATGCGGCCTTGACTTCGTCGCTCTCGAACCAGTCATCGAGCAGGTCGCCTGCGCTGCGCGTCAGAAATTCCCACAGGTCGCGCTGGCCGTCCATTCCCATTTTTGAAAGGCTGCGCCCAAGCCCGATGGCCGACAGCGCTGCACGCCAACCGCCGCCAAGGTTGGGCGGTGCGCTGAGGATGAGTCCGCGCAGCGCGTCGGCCATGCGGGCCACCAGCGCAAGATAGTCACCGACGCGGGAGGCGTCGCGCGCCGAGTAACGCGCGATTTCTTCGCGCAACAGGGCCGGATCGGCGTGCATGCGCAGGCAGCGTCCGTTCTCGAAGGGAAGAAAATTCGGCAGGGGTCGTTCGACCACGCGCAGTCCGTGTTCGGCCAGGCGCAGGTCGGCGATGACCTTCGCTTGCAACAGGCTGACGGTGTAACTCAGTGTCGAGTTGCGAAAGCCGGGATGGAATTCCTCGGTGATCGCGGCTCCCCCGACCACTCCGCGTTTTTCCAGAATGCGCACCTTGAGGCCGGCGCCGGCGAGGTAGCACGCGCAGATGAGGCCGTTATGGCCGCCGCCGACGATGATGGCGTCATACGTAGTGTGCTTAGTCATACCAAATTCGAAGTGTTGATCGTATTCAGGGGTGGTAAGGTGGGTCGTCTGGAGTGTCCGGCAGTGTGAAGCAGTTCCTTCACCACCGCTTCCTGAATCCATATAATGGCTGTAAATTCATAAGAAATCAGCCTTTTTCCACTTTCCCGTCATGCTTCCAGGCGCGCGTGCGCAGAGCGCACGCATTTCGTCCGGGTTGAGACATTTCGCAACGCACGGACTGAAAGACACGCATGGACCGCAGGACGGTTTTAACCAAAACGGCCAAGGGGTTGATGGAGACCAGCGGCAAAACCAGCCTGCTCTCGCGTGACCTGCGTAATGTCCTGAAAGAAGTCGACGGGAAGGGCACCGTGGGCGAATTGCAAAAGCGTCTTGACCGCCCGGAACCCAAATTGTTGGAAGCCCTCACGCAGTTGGTGAAGGAGGGCTTTATCCGCGAATTCGTTACCGCGCCGAAAACGGAGGCGCCTCCGACGCAAAGCCCGGTGGTGGGTGATGACGACCTTGATTTCACCGCGGTTCCCCCCAAGCCTGTGGTGGCCAAACCCCAGTCCGCCCCGCCGGCGCAGGTGAAGAACCTGGAGGCGGAGCGGCAAACGCGCGAGGCCGAAGAGATAGCGCGCAGTGCGGCGGCGACGCGCGCCAAGGAGCAGGTGGCGGCGAAAGCGAAGGCCGATGCCGAAGCGGCTGCGCAGCAAAAACTCGCCGCGGACGCGGCCTTGCGTACCCAGGCTGAAGCCAGGGTTAAGGCTGAAGCCTTAACCTTGGCGCAGGCCCAAGCAAAGGCCAAGGCGGATACCGCCGCGCGCGCGGCCGCAGAGGCTGCGGCAAAGGCGCAATCGGAAGCCCAGGCCAGGGCAAAGGCTCATGCGGAGGCCCAGGCTGCTGCAGCCGCACAACTCGCGGCCGAAGCCAAGGCAAAAACCGAGGCGGAGGCGAAGCTCAAGGCCGAAGCCGCACCCAAGGCCGATGCTGAGGCCTTGCAGCGCAAGCTCGCCGATGCGCGTGCAAAGCGTGAGACCGACGAGACCGCGCGCAAGGAAGCCGACGCGCGCGCGCGTGCCGAAGCCGAACAGGCTGCCGCGGCAGCGGCAAAAAAGGATGCCGATGACAAGGCCCGCCGCCATGCTGAGGAAAAGGCGCGTGCGGACGCGGACGCGCGCACCCTACTCGAAGCGGAAAAGGCCGCGCAAGCCGCGGTGGCTGCACAATTGGCACGCAGGGAAGCCGAAGAAAAGTTGCGCCGTGAAATTGAAGAGAAGGCGCGGCGCGAGGCCGAGGAAAAAATGCGGCTCGAAGCCCAGGCGAGGGCGAAGCAGGAAGCGGAAGAGCGCGCCCGCCGAGAAG
>CAITSH010000087.1 GCA_903895005.1 uncultured Pseudomonadota bacterium | reverse complement strand
CGGCAAGGCGACACCGACCCGATACGACAAGACAAGACAGGTAATTTTGGTCGATTCGAGCGTATGGAGCGACTATTTCCATGGGGTTTCGACGCCGCAGACTGAACCGCTCGATTCGTCGTCGGGTTTGGCATTGAGCGCGAGTTCGAAGCGCTGCATCGCGGGCGGGTTGACGCTGCTGTACAGCGACCGTGGCTTTGATTCATTCGTTCGGCACCTTGGCCTGCATACAGCGTTACCGGGAATCGCGGGTATGTGCCAGGCGTAAGACCGCCGTAATTCCGCAGGATGTGGGGCCCGGGCAGGTTTGATCCGGAACGGGATAACTTGATGCTTGTCACTGGAGGCGCCGGCTGAAAACTGGCCGAAACAAATGAAAGACTACTACCGCACTCTCGGACTTCAGCCCTCGGCAAGCGCAGGTGAAATAAAAAGCGCCTATCGAAAAAAGGCCTCGGCCCTGCACCCGGACCGTAACCCCTCCGAAAAAGCCCACGCGGCGTTTCAGGAGGTGCAGGCGGCCTACGAGGTACTGGGCGACGAAGTTAAAAGGCGCGCGTTTGACGACAACCGCCGCCGAAGCCTGATTGAAAATCCCATTGAAACCGCGCGCGAAATCTGGAGCGCTTATTTGAAGAACATCCTCACATGAAACTGTCTGCGTATTTCAAGGAGTTGTCCAAGTCGTATGCGTATGAGATCGAGGATCTGACCTACGATTCTGGCGGCGCCAATGTGCTCAATGCGCGCCTTAAGGTGAAGCGCGAGCAATTCAAGGAGCTGCTGCCGATGATTGATTTTGAGCCGGTGATGGTGTCGCCCGCCTTCCATAGGGCCTTTCATTTCACCGACAAGGCGGCGATGGAGAATCTGGTCTCGGCGAAGCCCGGTAGTTTTCCTACCTGGAAGGCGCTGGCGGCGACGCTCACGCTCGAGCCCTGGGCTGAAAATATGGCGCAGACGGCCTTGAAAAGCGAGGGCGGTGCACACTTTATGCTTCTCACCGCCGGGCTTGAATTTATCCTGTCCGGCCTGGGGGCCGAGGCCGCCACAGGAGAGGCAGAGCAGTCCGTCAAGGAGTCCGATGGCGAAGACGACGAAGACAAGGATCCGGGCGAGGACGGCGAGGACAGTGATCTGGGTGAGGACTATCTGAGCGAACAGGGCTTTGATCGGCGCGGTTGATGTTTGCAGTTGAACGGCCGGTCTTTTCCCGTTTCACTATTTCAATATTGCATCTGGCTATTTCAAGGTAATCCAAATGTCGCATCCTGTAATTATCAAAGCCTCGGCGCTCATTCATGCCGGGGATATCAGTGCCGCTGAAGCGGCTTTGACCGAGCTGGTCGACACCGAAGGGGATAACGCGCTGGTGGAAATTCTCGATGAGCTGGCGCCCAAAGACCTGCTCGCCATCATTCGTGAGTACGACTCTGCCAAGGAGTCGGTCATCAATCTTGTGGTGACACCCAGGCAGTTCGCCGAAGCGGTGGTCATGGAGCGCATGTATGCGGAAAAAAACCGCGACCGTCTCCGCGCCATGATCAACTCGATTATTTTTCGCGAAGAGGTCGAGCCCGAGGAGTTTATTGCAGCGCTGACCGAAAAAAACATGGGCCTCGAAGTGCTCGCCGATTATCTGGAAGACCGCTATGACGAACTGGCCATCTTCAAGGTTCATGGCAGCTTTTTGCCCGTCGAAGAGGCGCGCGTCCCCCGGGAAGAGATGGACGACGCCTCGCGGGAAGATCAGTTCGAGGTACCCAAAGGTGGTGTGAGCCTGGATGAGGTCGCCGACAAGGATTGGATGGAACTCACCTGGCGCCTGGCGCATCATTTTCCGGACGAGTTCGTGCATGTCTGCCAGATTGTCAGCGGACGCCATCGCAATGCCGAGACCCCTGTTGCCGCCGCGGACGAGGCCGGCGAACTTGATGGCGCGCGTCTTTCCGGCCAGGACGAGCCCGGCCGGCCAGACGCAGAAGAGTCCGCGCTTTGAAAGACGCCGTGCCCATAACCGGCGCTTCGCAGGCGCTGGCGACCTATGACAACCGCCCGTATTTTGCGCGCGCGCTCGACCATGGCCTGAAAAACGGCCTGATTGAATCGGAAAAGCTGGACGCGATGCGCACCGACGGCGCCAAGGGCGTGGTGCAAATCGCGGATTTTTTTGGCACCGCACATCTGCGCACCGACCTCGACGACGCGGTAAAGCGCATGGTCACGCTGGCCAGCTTGTACCTTGAACACATGTCCGACGGCAACCTGAATCGGGCGGCGCGTTCTTTGCAGGAGAACAGTTTTCTCTCGCATTCGCGCGGTGGCTCGCAAATGCTGAAGGCGCTGTTCGCCATGCCCACCGACAGCACCATTCCGGATCCGGCCGAGGTCGAGGATGCCCGGGAGTTCCTGAGCGAACGAAGCCTGGAGCAGCCGTGGACTGTCGCCGAATACCGTGCCCGGCTGGCGGAGCGCCGCGCCTTTGAGGCTGAAATCGAAGCGGCGCTTTGGTTTGCCGATGTGATGTGCATCGACATGGAAGCCCTGATCAACGAATCATCCGAAAGCGTGCTGCACGCCTGCCTGCTGACCCGCATGGCTGGAAACATGGAAGGTGGCCTGCTCACCGCCGAGGAGTTGAAGGTCTTTCTCAAGGCGTATCGCCAGTCCAAAAAAATGCCGGTGTTCGATGCGGCCCTGTTAGAGGATGTGCCTGCGGTTCATAAGGCGGTGGTTGAGCGGCACATGACGCTCATGATCGATAAGGAGCTGCCCCGCATCAAGAACCCCAAGATCGCCTTCAACGACCTGGTACGCGAATACCATGACCGTTTCCATCCCTTGTCCCTATCGGTTGAGATCAGCGATTACGATGCGCTGGTCACCGACGAGTGGCGCAAGGTCACCCAGGGAATGACGGATTCGGATTCGATGAACACCATATTTTTGTGCCTGGCCGCGGAAAAACCACCCAAGCCGGCGATCAGCGCAGCTGAAGCGAAGGCGGCGATCATTGCCATCCGCGAGAACGGCCCCGCGCAAAAGATGGTGCGGGAATTCATTCTGACCAGCGCACCGCACCAGACGATAGACGGACTGATTTCCTTGTGGGAGGACGAATTTTTTCCCGATGTGATCGAGGCCTTTATTCTGGAGGATCAGGATGGCTCCCCGGAGCGCGTGGTTCGCGTTCTCGCCGAGCACTGCCATATCAAGGCGGCGGCGAAAGAGCCGGCCAAGAAATCCAATGCTAAAAAAATAGCCACCGAAAAAGTCCCATCGAAAAAAGCCGCAGCCAAGAAAGCAACACCCAAGAAAGCAACAGCAAAAAAACCACGGCGTTAGACACGGTCTCGTTTCCGCTGCGCGCCCTCCCGAATTCGAACCCTACGCTGCGATTTCCAAGAAGATAGCCATGCAAACTGAAAGCTTCATCCCGGGCAAAGATGCCTCGCTGGAATCCACCATCCGCACCATGCAGGACAAGCTCGCCGCGCGCGGCTTTCATCTGGATGAATCGTCCTGGCTGAACCCTGTGGATGCAGTCTGGTCGGTCCATGTGCGCGACCATGATTGCCCCATGCTGTTTGCCAACGGCAAAGGCGCGACCAAGCTTGCCTCGCGCGCGAGCGCCCTCGGGGAGTTTTTCGAGCGGCTGGGCACCCATTATTTCTGGACGCACTTTTATCTGGGCGAAACAAGGGCCAATGGACCCTTTGTGCACTATCCCCAGGAGCGCTGGTTCGCTCCGACCGAAGATGGCAAGTGGCCCGCCGAATTACTCAATCCGGAGCTGCAGGCCTTCTACAATCCAGAGGGCGATATCGATGGCGAGGTGCTGGTCGACCTGAACTCGGGCAATGTGGAGCGTGGTATCTGCGCGCTTCCCTACACCCGCCTGTCCGACGGCGCGCAAACCTGGTTCCCGGTCAACATCATCGGGAACCTGTTTGTCAGCAACGGCATGGCCGCGGGCAACACGATGATGGAGGCCCGCGCCCAGGCGCTGTCGGAGATCTTTGAGCGCCACATCAAGTACCGCATCATCAAGGAAGGTCTGTGCCTGCCAGAGGTACCGGAACACGTTATCGCGCGTTATCCGGGCATAGCCGCGGGTATCAAGGGCTTGCGCGATGCCGGTTTTGGCATTCTGGTGCGCGATGCCTCGCTCGGCGGTCGCTATCCGGTTATGAACGTCACCTTGCTCCACCCCAAAGACCAGGGGGTGTTTCCTAGCTTTGGCGCGCACCCGCGTTTTGAAGTTGCACTGGAGCGGGCGCTGACCGAATTGCTGCAGGGACGCGCCCTGGCATCCCTCGAGGGCTTTCCGGAGCCGGGGTTTGACATGGAGGAAATTCAACTCGCGTCAAACCTGGAAATCCACTTCGTTGATTCGAGCGGTGTTGTCAGCTGGAATTTCCTCGGTGACAAACCTGATTTTCCGTTCGCCGACTGGAATTTCAGCAGTACCACGGCCGAAGACTATGCCTGGCTGTGCGATTGCATCAAAGCCGAGGGCAAGGAGATCTATGTTGCCGACTTTTCCGAGCAAGGCGCCTACAGCTGCCGCATCCTGGTGCCGGGCATGTCGGAGATTTATCCGGTTGAGGACCTCGAATGGGAGAACAACAGCATCGGCAACCGCATGCGTCCGGCGCTGGTGCGGCTGCATGACCTGGATGAGGAGGAGTGCGCCGACCTGCTCGCCGACCTGCAAACGGCGAACCTCAACGATGAGAGGCCGTTGTGGGAGATTCTGGGACTGGCCATTCCCGTTGGCACGAATTGGAAGCAGCTGCGCATCGGTGAATTGAAAACCCTGCTGGCATTGGCTGTCGGCGACGAAGAGGCGACGCTCGAAGGCTGCGATTGGATCAAGCATTACGCGCAGCTGGAACCGGCGCGCAGGCTCGTGTATCGCTGCATCGAGGCCTTGATGAAGTTGGAGGACGTGCAGAGCCACCGCCGCTCCCTTGCCCTGCTCTACGGCGAGCAGACGGTGCGACAGGCCGAGGCGCTGCTCGATCGCAGCGAGCGATTCTTCGGGCTGGACACCCTGGGCGCGGATATGGAAGGTAGCCCCATGCACCAGACCCTGCTCGCGGCGTATGACAAGCTGTTCGTGAAGACGCCCGGCTGAGACGGGGGCGCCTGGCGCCGGAGTAAAAAGCCGCGCGTCTAAAACACCTCGCCGGCGCCCGCTTTGCTCAGTCGACTTTCGCGCCAGAAGCCTGGATGACGCGCTCCCAGCGCTGGATTTCGCTATCAATGAAACGCGCAAATTCCGACGGCGTGTTGCCCGCGGGCGCGAGGCCAAAGCGTGTCAGCGTCGCCCGTGCTTCCGGGCCAGCGAGCGCCTGGCGCAGGGCGGTGTTGAGGGTCGAGACGACCTCGGGCGGCGTGCCGGTGGGCGCGACCAGCCCGCTCCAGAAATTAACCTGAAACGCGGGCAGGCCCGCTTCGGCCGAGGTGGGCACATCGGGCAGCGCGGCGTCGCGGGCGGCGGCACTGATCGCCAGCGCGCGCAGGCGGCCCGCCTTGATTTGCGGCAGCAGGGTCACGAGGCCCTCGAACAGGATTTGCACTTCGCCCGCGGTCACCGCCTGCAGCGCCGGTCCGCCACCCTTGTACGGTACGTGCACGAGGTTGACCCCGGCCATGCTCTTGAACATTTCGGCTGCAAGGTGCGGCGGCGTCGCATTGCCGGCCGAGGCGTAGTTGAGCGTGCCCGGTTTGTCCTTGGCGAGCGCGATCAATTCGGCCAGTGTGTTTGCCGGCACCGATGCATTGACCGCAACGAGCATCGGGCCGCTCGAGACCAGGCTGATCGGCGCAAAGGACTTGCGCGGGTCGTAACCGAGTTTCCGATACAGGCTGGGCGCCATCGCCAGTGTGCTCGTGCTGCCATAGAGCAGCGTATAGCCGTCGGCCGGTGCTTGCGAGGCCGCTTCCGAACCGACGGTGCCGCCCGCACCTGCGCGGTTTTCAACTACGAATTGTTGGTTGAAGGCTTCACCCAGCTTGGTCGCGACAAACCGACCGACGATGTCAGTCGGGCCGCCCGGCGGGAAGGGCACGATGATTTTTACCGGCTTGGCCGGGTAGGCCTGCGCGAGTACGTGGGGCGCTGCGAGCAGGCATAGCGCGGCGAGTACGACACGCGATAGGAATTGGGACAAGGGCATGGCGCCTCCTTTGGTTTGGGTTTTTTGTTGTTTGATGGACGAATTATAGGCGTTACGCCGCTGCGCTTCGGAACGGGGCACGCATTGCGACACCGCGGATAAATTCCGGGCTGTCCGGGGAATCACGCCGGCCGCAGTTCCCGTATGATTGCGGGCGCGGCAATTTCCGCCCGCAACCCCACACACGGAGTGAGCCTGACAATGGCCAGCCATACCGCCGCACACTATTTTCTCGAAGGCCTCGTCGATCTTGGCGTTGAGTACATGTTTTCCAATTTTGGCACCGACCACGTCTCGTTGATCGAGGCGCTGGCCGATTGGGACCGCGAGGGCCGCGCCCATCCGCATGTCGTGATTTGTCCGCATGAGAACGTCGCCGTGCATATGGCCGGCGGTTACGCGGCGATGACCGGCAAGGGACAGGTTGTCGTGGTGCACGTCGATGCCGGCACCGCCAACGCCAGCATGGGCATGCACAACCTTTCGCGCGGACGCACCCCGGTGTTCCTGATGGCGGGCAAGGCGCCGTTCTCGCTTCATGGCGAGTTGCCCGGCTCGCGCGACAACTATGTGCATTTCGTGCAAGACCCTTTCGACATCGCCAGCCTGGTGCGCTCGTATGTCAAATGGGAGTACTCGCTGCCCTCGGGCGTGGTCGCCAAGGAGGTGCTGCGACGCGGTCACACCATGATGCAAAGCGATCCCAAGGGGCCGGTCTACATGACGCTGCCGCGCGAAACGCTTGCCGAAAGCTGGGATGAGGCTGACATCAAGGCCTATCCGGAATCGCGTTACGGCCCGGTGGCAAGCGGCGGTGCAGACCCCGCGGTGGCGGCACGCATCGCAGCGCGCCTTATGGCGGCAGCAAACCCCATCGCAATCACCACCTACCTCGGACGCACCGCGGCTGCGGTCGCGGTGTTCGACGCGCTGACGCGCGAATGCGGCATACGCGTGTTCGAGTCCAGCCCGACCAGCCTCAACATCCCGCGCAACTCGCCGTGTTTCGGCGGCTTTGATGCCCGCGCCGCGGTTGCCGCGGCCGATGTGGGCATGCTGGTTGATGTGGATGTGCCCTGGCTGCCCAAGTACGTACCCGACAACCCCGCGCTGCACTGGATTCAGGTCGATGTTGACGCGGTCAAAAAAGATTTTCCGATGTGGGGCTTCCCCACCGAGGAACGCGTCGAGGGCGACTGCGCCATTGTGCTGGCGCAGGTACTGGACATCGTGCGCGCCAAGGCCGATGCCGGATTCCGCGAGCGCGTGGCCAAACGGATCGCCGGGTGGGAGAAGGACAACGCCGAACGCGCGGCGCGCAACAGCGCGGCCGCCGCCAAGACCGGCACGGTCGGCGCGATTACCCCCGATCACCTTTGCGCCGCACTCAATGCGCAAATGGGCGATGACGACATCGTTGTCAATGAGGCGATCCGCAACATGTTCCCGGTGCTCAACCAGATGGTGCGGACCAAGCCGGGCACGTACATGGCCCTTGCCGGGGGCGGCCTCGGATTTGGCGGCGGTGCGGCCCTGGGCGCGAAGCTCGCGCGTCCCAAGCAGCGCGTGATCCATGTCGTCGGCGACGGCAGTTTTCACTTTGGCGCACCCACGGCGGTGTATGCCGTCGCGCAGCAGTATGGATTACCCACCTTCACCGTGGTTCTCGACAACGGTGGCTGGCAGGCGGTGAAGGAATCGGTGCTGCGCGTCTATCCGGACGGCGAAGCGAAACAGGCCAATGAGTTCCATGCGCGCCTCTCGGGCGAGCACCGCCATTTCGAACAGGTTGCCGCCGCGTTCGGTGCGCATGCGGAGGCAGTGGCCGACCCCGCCGAACTCGCTGCGGCCATCAAGCGTTGCCTCGCCGCCATTGACAGCGGGAAGGCCGCGGTGCTGACCGTAAGCGTCACATCACTTTGAGGCGCTGAATAAAAAGCACCAGCCCGTTGCGCTTGGCTTGTGCTTGGCGGGGCGACACCAACAAGGACCATAGAGTCTGCGTCGAAAACCAGGGCGTCGAATATCAAAGCGAACAAGGAGGAGTTAAAGATGAAATCGAAGCACAGCAAGGCCGGTGTGGCCGCAATGGGAATGGGCCTGTTCCTGGGTCTTTTTTCGGCGATTGCGTCGGCACAGGATGCCTTTCCCACCAAGCCCATCCGCCTCATCGTCGGCTATGCCGCGGGCGGCGGCAACGACATCATCGCCCGCGTGGTCGCGGGGAAAATGTCCGAGGGCCTGGGCCAGCAGGTGATCATCGAGAACAAGCCGGGCGCGCAGTCGATCATCGCCGCCGAGCAGGTTGCGCGGGCTGCACCCGACGGCTATACCATCCTGATGGGGCCCAGCGGTCCGATCACCATGAATCCGGCGACCTACTCCAAGTTGTCGTATGCGCCGATGCGCGATTTTGTGCCCTTGTCGATGATTGGCTCGTTTCCGCTGATCCTTGTGACCAACGCCAATTCGCCGATCAAGTCGGTTAAAGAATTGATCGACTTCGCCAAGGCCAATCCGGGCAAGACCAATTACGCAGCCAGCGCCGCGCCGTTTCAGCTCGCTGCAGAGTTGTTGAAGCTCAAGACAGGCACCGATTTCGCCTACATCCCCTACAAGGGCAGCAACGAATCGGCCAACGCCGTAATGGGCGGGGAGATCACCATGACCATCGCCGATCCGCCGCCCATCACCGGGCCGATCAAGGCCGGCCGCCTGCGCGCGCTCGCCGTCACCTCGGCCAAGCGCCACCCCTCCTGGCCCGATGTGCCGACGATGATGGAGGCGGGCATTCCCGATACCGACATCGTCATCTGGACCGGTTTTCTCGCGCCGGCCGCAACCCCGCCCGCAATCGTCAAGCGCCTGCAGGATGAAATTGCGCGCGTTGTCAGACTGCCGGAAATCCGTGAGCGCCTGAACGGCATGGGCGTCGACCCGGTGGGCAACACATCGGAGGAGTTTGGTCGCATCATTGCCGCCGACATCGCGAAGTGGACTGCTGTGGCCAAGGCTGCCAATATCAAGGCTGATTGAGAAAACTCGATTCGTAACGGTTCTTATTTCGGAGTAGTCCTGCATGTCCGCTGTCCGCATTGCCACAACGCAGTACCTGCACACCCTGGGCGTCATCAACAAGTCGGCTGCCGTCCCGGGTTTTGAATATGACGTGACGGTGGCCAAAAGCATCGACGAGGCCACGCTGCGCATGATCGCGGGTGACTTCGATGTCGGCGAGTGCTCCTTTGCCACCTACCTGCAGATTTGCAACCAGGACCAGAAAGCCGGGCAGCGCTTTATTGCGCTGCCGGTGTTTGCCAAGAAGCTGGTGGCGCAGTACGCGTTTTGCCGCGACAGCGACACGCTGGATGGACACGGCTCCCTCGCCGGCAAGCGCATTGCGGTGCCGCAATTCTGGGTGACCGCGGCGATCTGGCACCGCTGGTTCATGACGCAGGCGGGCGTATCGCCGGCCAGCGTGACCTGGTGCCCGCTGTCAAAGGATCGTATCGAGGGCATGCCTTACCCGGAAACGCTCAAGTTCGACTGGTCCCTAGAGGGCCAAAAGCCGGCAGATCTGTTGCGTGACAAGGCGGTCGACTGCTTTATCTACGCGCGGCGCCCGGATGACATGCGCGGCCTGCGCTACCTTTCTCGCAAACCCATCGAGTCGACGCTGGCGCAAGCGCGCGATTCGGGTGTGGTGCCGGTGACGCATGTGCTGATCCTGCGCCGCGACAAGGTCGCTGCCGATCCGTCGCTCGCGCGCTCGGTGTTTGACCTGTTCAACGCCTCGTTCAAGGCGGCCGAACGCGAGGCGGGCAACCACATCGCGCAGTACCTTCCCCTTGGCGACATGCAGCTTGATGCGGTATCGGCCACGCTCGGACAGGGCTGGAACGGCCACGGCTGGAACCGTAATGAAAAGGCCATGCGCACTTTCCTGGGCGCGGCGATCGAGCAGGGTTTTATCGGCAAGCTCGTTCTAGAGGATTTGTTTATCAAGATGGATTGAGTCCCGCGCCCGGGCGCAGGGATTGCACACGTGGAGAGCAGCATGATTCGGCATAAAAAACTCAGTTACCTCGCACTCAATGTCAGCGACCTCGCGCGTTCGGTGGCGTTCTACCGCGATCTCGTCGGGCTCGACCTTGTCGAGCAAAACGACCACGGCGAGGCCTTCATGTCCTGTAACGGCGATCACCACAACCTGCTGCTGGTGCAGGCCAAGGAGGCGAGTTTCAAGCGTGTCGCGTTTGAACTCGAGGATGAGGGCCAGATTGCCGAGGCTGAAAAGGTGCTGACCGCGGCGAAGGTCAAATGGACGCGCATCGAGCCCGCCGAATGCGGCCGCCTGCGCATTGCGCAGGGCCTGCGCCTTGCCGATCCAACCGGCATCAAGATTGATCTGATCACCGGCATGAACTCGCGCCCCGGCCGCCACTTCCCGCATCCGGTGGATATCACCCACCTGAGCCACGTCGTCGTTAACGTGCCGGACTTTGCCAATACGCTGCGCTTTTACACCGATGTGCTCAATTTCCGTGTTTCCGATTTCCGCCATGAGCCCACCGGCGAGCGCTACTTTGCCTTCATGCGCTGCTTTCCCAATCCCTACCATCACGCATTTGCGCTGCTCTCTGCGAAGCAGCCGACCTTCTTTCACATGGCGTTTCACGCCAAGACGCTCGATGACCTGATGATCGGGCGCAACCGCCTGCTCAAGGCCGG
>CAITSH010000086.1 GCA_903895005.1 uncultured Pseudomonadota bacterium | reverse complement strand
TTGGACAATTCCTCGGCGCCGAGAACAGCCTGGTCGATGTAGCGCAGCTTTTCGCCCTCGAACATCTTGCTGAAGTACGCCTCGTAATCGCCGGAAAACAGCACTTTCTCGCGGCCTGACAGATAGGCCTCGTCGATGAGCGTCTTGTCGTGGATAAGGCCCTCGGCGGCCAGGCGCAATTCATCGCGACTCTTCGGGAAAGTCCAGGTCCGAAGTGAGGCCTCGGACAGCGGGAACACGGCGCCCACAGTGGCAGTCGTCATGACATGCGACACCCGCGGTTCACGGGCGGCCAGTTTGAGTGCCAGGGCTCCGGATATCGAGTGTCCGATGATGCCAACGCGTTTGCCGGGCATGCGCTTGATCATGTCCAGGCATTGCTCCACCCAAAGCGGAAAGTCGAAATAGGGTGGTGCCGGTTTGCGTCCGGATTTGCCAAAGCCGATCAAGTCCATGCCAAAGACATGGTATTTTTTTTCGAGGGGCTCAAGCACCAGTCGCCAGTTTCCCTGCGTTGATACGCCAGGTCCGGAGCCGTGAATCATCAGGATCGGGAAGCCCTCGCCGCCCTCAACATAGTGGACCGGGATACCTTGAAACTCGAAACTTTGGTCTTTCATTGCGAGGTGCCCCGTCTCACAGTGCCGCGATGACCTGGACTTCCACCAGGAAGGGTTCTTGCACGAGGCGGTCGACCATCAGCAGGGTATTGGGCGGGTAAGCGCCGTTGGGGAACATTTTGGGAAACTCCCGCAAGCGGTAGGTCATGAACTTGGGAATGTCCTGGGAGTGCACGAGATAGGTGGTGAACTGCACGATGTTGCCCCAGCCACCGCCGACCGCCTTGAGCGCCGTGTCGATGTTGGCAAACACCTGCGTGCATTGCTTGTCGAAGTCGTCCACGCCGATGATGTTGCCGGCCTTGTCGGCTGAGAGCATGCCTGCGATGAAGATGTATTCCGACGCCTTGACCCGGGTGATTTGGGAATATTGCCCTAAGGGGGTTCCCAGCGTATCCGGATTAAAAATTTTAATGTCAGCCATGAATTCCTCCGTGATGCTGATCGGCGCCATACGGCGCGAATCAGCGAGAACGCCATCGCCGGTCCCGATGCGGGTGGCGAAGATAAATTGTACTAAAATTAGGTGATTGCACCCGCCTATACGCCAAATTAGTGCGCGTACATTTGCTGAATGCTTCTCAACAATAGTCGCACTGTGCCTGGCTGTCACACGAATTCTGTTGTGCTTAAAGATGAATAAAACTAATCTATCGGCATGACCCATCCACTTCCGCCGCTGACCGCTTTGCGTGCTTTTGAGGCGGCCGCGAGGCATCTCAGCCTGAAAAAGGCTGCGGCCGAATTGAGCGTCACGCCGGCGGCGATCAGCCACCAGATTCGGCAACTCGAAGACCTTCTTGGGGTGCGTCTGTTTCGCCGGCGCCATCGCGGCATAGAACTCACGGAAATCGGTCAGTCCTGCGTGCCGAAACTGCAGGAGGGGTTTGAGTGCCTGCGCCAGGCGGTCGATCGCATCCGCGACCATCACGGTGCGGATGTGCTTACCGTTGGCGCCTCGCCATCATTTGCGTCGCACTGGATGATGCCGCGTTTGCACCGCTTCGTGATTTCAAACCCCGACATCGATGTTCGCGTCTCAACGCAAATGCGGCAGTTTTCGCGGCTGCCGCGCGGGCGACGCGGCGACTTCGAGAGCGTGCAGTCCTGGGCCGACGAGGTTGACGTTGTTGCCGTGTTTGGAAACGGCGATTACCCGGGGATGCGCGTCGACAAGCTCCTGCCGCTGGACATCACGCCCTTATGCAGTCCGGCGTTGCTTGATGGCGCGTCCTCGTTAACGTCGCCGGCCGACCTGCGCAATCATGTGCTGTTGCACGACGACCGCGGTGTGCTGTACGAGGGGCGCTCGTTTTGGGATATCTGGTTGCAAAAAGCGGGTGTCACCGGGATAGACACGTCGCGTGGTCCGCACTTCACGCACTCGGTCCTGGCCCTGGAGGCTGCGATGGGGAAGCTCGGTATTGTCGCAAGCACGCCGGCCCTTGCGGCCGCGGACCTGGCGACGGGGCGGCTTGTCGCGCCCTTCGATTTGAAGGTGCCGCTCGATTCGAGCTACTTTCTTGTGAGCAACGACCTCGCATCGCGGCGCGGCGTTGTCGGTATTTTTCGCGACTGGATGCTGGCCGAGGCCACGCGCCAGGTCGGCGGCGGCGAGTTCACACGGGCTTAACGGGTCAGCAGGCCGCGTTTCTTGTGCCATTCGAATATACCGTCTGCCGGATATCGTGCGAATTCGATGTTCTTGCGTCCGGCTTTGGGGATGTCGGACCACGGCGCTGCGAAATCCAGCATGATGTTGCAATGTTCGGGCGGTACCGGCAGTTTGGTGTCGATCGCCGAGGCGAACGGGTAGACCCACTCTGCCCAGCGCGGATCGGCAACCCAAAGCGCGCTGCCGCATTTAACGCAAAAATGCCTGCGGCCCGGGCTAGTCTTTTTATTCTTGCGGGTGCCGATGCGGGCCTGATAAACGTTGATCGCCGCCTTGCCTTTGACCTTTAACGTTGCTGCTTCGCCCATGATGTTGATCGCGTATCCGCCGCCCCCGTCAGTCTTTCTGCAGATCGAGCAGTAGCAGCGCATGTAGGGGTAGGGCGTGGTCGACTTGACCGAAAATTCAACAGCGCCACAGTGGCAGGATCCGCGCAGCAGCATTGTCCATCTCCTTTGAACGCTTTTATCGTGGTGTGGCGTCCCATTCTGGCCGATCGCCCGCATTGGGACGTTGGTTCTGTTCAGATGTCGACGGTCGTGCCCGCATCGGGACGCACCACGGGGGCGCGCGAGTTTTTGTTGTGGGCGTCACACAGGCGGGCAAGCAGTGCCGCAAGTTGCCGGCGTTCGGCTGCAGAAAGCGGCGCGAGCAGGGCCTGCTGCGCACGTTCGAGTGCCGGTCCGGCGCGGCGCAGCACTTCTTCGCCGGCGCGCGTCGGGACGATGCTGCGCCGCCTGCCGTCACTGCCGGAAACGGTTCGCGCCACCAGGCCGCGCATCTCCAGCCCGCGCAAGACCTGGCCCGTCGTGGCGCGGTCAAAACCCAGTGCCTGGCCGATGCCGGTCTGGTCGATGCCTGGGCAGCAGTGTGCGATGAGAAGCGTGCCGTGCTGCGGCTGGGTCAGATCCCATTGCCCGCATTCTTCTGCATATACTGCGGCGGCAACCTGGTTGGCGCGGCGGATCAGGAACCCGGGGCGGCCGTAAAGCGCGTCAAGGATGGCGGCGGGTTTTACCTTAACCTTCGTATTGGGCGTGTTGGTGCGGTCGGATTTATTGCGCCGGTTCTGGCTTGTCGCGCCCGGCGTGGGGTTTTCCGCTTGTCTTTTTGGGCTTGCCCTCATATTGACAAATGATACGCATTCTTACTAATATTTCAAACTTGTATGCATACATAGCAATATAATGCGGTCAGAAAAAAACTGGCTTCCGGAATGCCCGGAGCATGCCGCATTGCAGCAAAATGCAGTCTCAAGATCCGGCTAAAGTAGGCCTTTGTGCAGTGCCAGACCGGACATGCACCACCAAGGAGGAAGTACCCGATGAAACGCCAGATAACCGCGCTCGCATTATTGTTGCCCTTGCTTGTCGCATTGCCCGTTCAGGCGCAGGCGCAGGCCTATCCGTCGCGCCCGATTACCATTCTTGTGCCCTTTACGCCAGGTACGGGAATGGACATGATCGCCCGCACCGTGGGGCCCAAACTCTCGGCACGTCTCGGCCAGCCGGTAGTGGTGGAGAACAAGCCCGGCGCCAGCGGCAATATCGGTGCCGAGATGGTGGCTCGTGCCGCACCAGATGGCTACACCGTGATGGTCGGAGCGAACACCATGCTGATCGCGGCCAGCCTCTACAAGAACGTTCCCTTTGACCCGCTCAAGGATTTCGCGCCGGTGTCGCAGGCGGCCTTCGGGACCCTGATGCTGGTCACCAACGTCAAGTCTGGCATCGAGAGCGTGCAGGACATGATCGCCAAGTCCAAGGCCAAGCCGGCCAGCCTGACCTACGCTTCGCCTGGCGTGGGTACGCCTCACCACATGTCCATGGAATTGCTGAAGGACCTCGCCGGGGTCGACCTGCTGCACGTGCCCTACAAGGGAACGGCGGGCGCGATCACCGACACGCTCTCGGGCCAGATCAATGTCATGTTTATGCCCATCCACGTGGCGATGCCGCACGTCAAGGCGGGACGCCTCAAGGCGTTGGCTGTGGGCAGCGCCAAACGGCATGCCAGCGCGCCCGATGTGCCGACCCTGACCGAACTGGGCGTCAAGGGGGCGGATGTCGACATGTGGTACCCCGTGATGCTGCCCAAGGGCACACCGGCACCGATCGTAACGAAACTCAATGCTGAAATCCGCGCCATCCTTGCGATGCCCGACGTCAAGGCCAGCCTGGACGGGCAGGGCATGGACGCGACCTCGTCCACGCCCGAGGAATTGCAGGCTCTCATGCAACGCGACTTCGCGCGCTGGGCCGCGGTTATTCGAAAAAACAACATCACGGCCGAGTAGCGCCGGCAATCCGGAGAAATAATGGCATCACCACTCCCTGTCGTAATTTCAGGCGCCGGCCCGACCGGACTCATGGCGGCGCTCGCGCTGGCAAAGCAGGGGGTCAACGTGGTCGTGTACGAGGCCGAACCGGCGCTGACGCACGACCTGCGCGCCGGCTCCTTCCATCCGCCGACGCAGGAAATGATGGCTCCCTATGGCATCACCGCGCGCATGGAAGAGATCGGCCTGAAAGTGAGCAACTGGCAGATCCGCCAGCGCCGCGGCGGCCTTGTGGCCAATTTTGACCTCGGGCTGCTGTCGGACATCACGCCTTATCCACACCGTCTGCATCTGGAACAACACCGCCTCACGCCTATACAGTTTGACCTGCTCAATGCCTATCCCAACGCGACCGTGCATTTTGGTCATGCGGTCACCGGCTACGAACAGCGAGGTGACAGTGTCATGGTCACGGTGGAATCCGGGGGCAAAACGCAGAAAGTGGAGGGCGCATGGCTGGTTGCTGCGGATGGCGGCAAGAGCGTCATCCGCAAGCAGACCGGCGTGAATTTCGAGGGCTTCACCTGGCCCGAGCAGTTTCTCGTTGTCAGCACTGAATACGATTTCGCCGAACATGGCTTTGCGATGAACGCGTACGTCTCCGATCCTGTCGAGTGGGCCGCCATTTTCAAGGTGCCCGACGACGGTCCGCCCGGCTTGTGGCGTATTGCCTTTCCCTGCGACCCGGAAATTGCCGATGAGGAACACCTTAAGGCGCACAATGTGGAACGGCGCATGCAGGGTTTTCTCGAACGCAACGTCCCGTACGAGATCCGTTACAAAAGCATCTATCGCGTGCACCAGCGCGTTGCCGACGACTGGCGTAAAGGCCGCGTTTTGCTCGCAGGCGATGCCGCCCACCTGAACAACCCGCTGGGCGGCTTCGGGCTCAACAGCGGCATTCACGATGCCATCAACCTCTCCGAAAAACTCGCAAGGGTATGGCGGGGTGAGGCTGACAACGCCTTGATGGACCAGTATGTCCGCCAGCGCCGCAACGCCACTGTCGAGCAGGTGCAGGCGATGTCCATCCGCAACAAGAAGTTGCTCGAGGAACGCGACCCCGCGGTGCAGCGCCAGCGCGTTGCAGAGATGGTCGAGATTGCGCAAGATCCAGTGCGTTGCCGCGAACACCTCCTCAACACCTCCATGATCAGCGGTCTGCGTCGCAGCCTGCAGGTCCAGTAATCCCTGTCCTGAAAGAGAAAATTAATGCGCATCTGCCGCTTTAACGACAACCGCCTCGGCCTGGTCATGGAGGACGGCATTCATGACGTCTCCAATGTGCTCGCCGCCATCCCCGCATCGGGCTATCCGCTACCCAGGCACGATCCCTTGATCGCCAACCTCGCCACCTTGCGCCCGCTGATGGAGCAGGCCGCCAAGGGCGCGCCGGCGATCAAGGTCGATTCTGTGAAGCTGCTGAGTCCCGTCGCGAATCCGGGCAAGATCATCGCCGCCCCGGTGAACTACACAAAGCATCTCGAAGAGGTGCTCGCCGACAAGGGCATACACCACGGCAAGCTCATAGATGAAATCCAGCGTGCCGGTCTCTTCCTCAAGGCGACCAGTTCGCTGGTGGGTGCCGGTACCGGCGTCGACCTGGTACACACCGAGCGGCGCAATGACCACGAGGTTGAACTGGCCGTGGTCATCGGCAACACGGCAAAGAACGTCAATCTGGCCGAGGCGCTTTCGCACGTGGCGGGATACAGCATCGGGTTGGATATCACCATACGTGGTCCGGAGGACCGCAGCTTTCGCAAATCGCCGGACAGCTATTGCGTGCTCGGCCCATGGCTGGTGACGGCCGACGAATTGCCCGACCCGTCGCACCTCGACTTGTCGATCAAGGTTAACGACCAGGTCCGCCAGCAGTCCAACACGTCCGATCTCATACTCAATGTGCAGCAGCTGATTGTCTGGGCTTCCTCCTTCTACACCCTGCACCCGGGTGACGTGATCATCACCGGCACGCCGCAGGGCGTCGGTCCGATCAAGCCTGGCGACGTGATGGACGCCCACATCCAAAGCATCGGGGCGATGCGCGTCGCGGTGCGCGGCTGATCGACAAGCTGCGCATAGACAAGTGGCTCTGGGCCTCGCGCTTTTACAAGACGCGCAGCCTCGCAGTTCAGGCCTTAGACGGCGGCAAGGCCAAAGTCAACGGCGAACGCGTCAAGCCGGCGCGTGAAGTCAAAGCAGGCGATACCGTCACCGTTCGTGCTGGTGAACTTGAATGGACGGTAGTGGTATTGGCGGTATCCGAGCGTCGTGGTCCGGCCAGTGAGGCGGCGCTGCTTTACGCCGAGGGCGACGAGAGTCGCAAAAAGCGCGAGCTGATGATTGCGATGCGCCGAGCAGGGCCGCAACCAGACCCTGACGCGAAGGGCAGACCGACCAAGCGCGACAGGCGTCTTATTCACCGCTTTACTGAAGGTGGTGAATAGCGACGGCGTTCGCTTCAGACGACCTGGTTTTTCAGTGTCGTGTCGCCGCGCCACAGGCGCTCAAGGTTCTCAAGCAGCAGGTTGATGACAAAGATCGCGCTTGATGCCGATCATGCGCATATCAAAGGCCTTGGCGAGCGTCGCAAGTCGCGAATCGATGCGGTAGGCGACCTGGGCGAAACAAAGGCTCAGTTTTTCGCGTGAGGGCAGCGGGCGGACGCTCATTGTGAGCACACGGTGATGAACAGTTAAGCCAAGATCAATTACTCCGCTGCACGGTGTAAGAATACGGGGCGTTCGGGGATGAAACCGTGGGCGGCGGGCCAACGCCAAGGATACCGCTAATGTATTTCGGTATTTCGGTATTCCGGTTCGTATTCACTGTGGGTCTTCTGGAGGGAAAAAGCGGGCCCCCAACAGCGTGTCGGCATTCGGTTGACCGCAACGCGCCTTGTCCGTATAAACGAGCCCCATGACTGGCGAGGCCGTTTCTTGACACATTGCTCTGCCAGCGGCTCGAGTCCTTGCGTCAATACGCCGGTACCTGTCCGGGGTTCTGCAGTTCGATCCGGATAAAAGCGCGGCGCCGACCGCGACTGCAGTCACCTGCAGGCCAATTTAGGAGGAAACATGAACAAGTTGAACAATCTGAAGAACGCGCTGCGCTTTTGCAGCGCCGTATTGGGCGGTCTCGTGCTTGCGCAGGTGCCGGCCGCCGTTGCGCAGCCCGCTTATCCTTCGCAGACCATCAAGCTGGTGGTGCCTTATCTTGCGGGCGGCGGGGTGGACATCATCGCGCGCCTGCTCGGTGAGCAACTGCGAGCCCAGGAGGGCTGGAACGTCATCGTCGACAACAAGCCCGGGGCCTCGGGCATGATAGGTGCGCAGTTTGTCGCCAAGGCGGCGGCTGACGGCTATACGCTGCTGATGTCGGCATCGGGCGAAATCGTTGTCACGCCCCATTTATTCAAAAAGCAGATGGCCTATGACGCGGACAAGGATTTGCAGCCCATCACGCTGATGGTCAAGGTGCCCAATGTGCTGGTGGTCAACAACGATATCCCGGCGCGCAACATCGCCGAGCTGATCGCCTACGCCAAGTCCAACCCGGGCAAGCTGACGTTTTCTTCCAGCGGTATAGGCAATTCGCAGCACCTTGCCGGCGAGTTGTTCAACAAGATGGCCGGTACCGACATCATTCACGTTCCTTACAAGGGCGCTTCGCAGCAGCTGACCGATGTCGCGGCCAAGCAGGTGTCGATGACGTTTGTCAGCATCGCATCGGCGCTGCCGCTTATCAAGAGTGGTCAGATCAAGGCCATCGCCGTGACCTCGAAGGAACGCGTCGCTGCGCTGCCCGACACGCCGGCGCTGACCGAGTACAAGCCGCTGGCCGGCTACGAGCTCGTCAACTGGTTCGGCTTTTTTGCGCCGGCGGGCATTCCGGCTCCGGCGCTGGCGAAATTGAGCGAAGCGGCGCAAAAAGCGCTGCGCAATCCGGATTTTGCGAAAAAATTGCAAGCGCAGGGCGGCGAGCCCACGCCCGATACGCCGGACGGGTTTCGCGCCTTTGTGCGTGCCGAGTCGGCCAAGTTCCAGCGCATCATCATCGAGTCCAAGGTGACCCTGGAAAACTAGGCGGTCGATGAACCCCATGCTGGACAGGCTGGAAGCGGCCGGAACTACCTACGCGCTGCTCAGCCTGAGCAAGGCACTGACTGTGGCAACGCTGGCGCGCATCCCGTTCGCGCTGCGCGTGCTGTTTGAGAACGCGCTGCGGAATGAGCCCGATTCACTCCAGGCCATGAAGGAATGGCTTGGTGACCGCAGCCTCGAGCGTGAGATTCCGTTTTATCCGCTGCGCGTGCTGATGCATGACACCACCTGCTCGCCCGCGCTTGCGGATTTCGCCGCTATGCGCGATGCGATGGCGGAACAGGGCGGTGACCCGTCGCGCATCAATCCGGTTATCCCTGTCCACCTGGTCATTGACCATTCCATTGCGGTCGATCATTTCGGCAGCGCCGGTGCGCTGCACCTCAATCGCAAGCTTGACTTCGAACGCAACACCGAACGCTACCGCTTTGTGAAATGGGCGCAAAACAGTCTCGCCAATTTCAGGGTGGTACCGCCGGGCACCGGCATCATCCACCAGATCAATCTCGAATTGCTGGCCAATGCGGTAGCGGTAATCGAGCGCGACGGCGACCTGCCGCTGGTCTGTCCGGACACCCTGCTTGGCACCGACAGCCACACGCCGATGATCGGCGCGCTGGGTATTCTGGCCTGGGGCGTCGGTGGCATAGAGGCGCAGGCTGCCATGCTGGGCCAGCCCATGGCAGTGCGCATTCCCGACATCGTGGGCGTGCATATGCACGGCGCGCTGGCGTCCGGCGTCACCGCCACCGACCTGGTGTTGCGCGTGACCGAGATGCTGCGCGAACACGGGGTGCTGGGCAAGTTTGTCGAATTCTTCGGCGAGGGCGTGGCCAGCCTTTCGCTCGCCGATCGCGCGACTGTGGCCAATATGGCACCCGAGTACGGTGCGACCACCGCATTTTTCCCGATGGATCAGGTGGCGCTCGATTATTTGCGCGGCAGCGGCCGCACGCCGGCGCAACTCGAACTCATTGAAACTTATATGCGTGTGCAAGGACTGTGGTGGGAGGCGGGCGCGGCTGTGCCCGACTACACCGAGCTGCTGCAACTGGATCTCGCGGCGGTCGAACCCTGCATGGCCGGTCCGCGCCTGCCGCATGATCGCAAGCCGCTGTCACAAGTGGCGCCGACTTTTCTCAGGGATTTGCCTGTACTCGCCCCAAAGGGGGCGCCCCCAACCCCGCGCGAGTTCGCTGATGCTGGCGCCGGCTACCGTCTGCGCGACGGCGCGGTGGTGCTCGCTGCCATTACCAGTTGCACCAATACATCCAATCCGGCTCTGGTGATCGGGGCGGGGCTGCTGGCACGCAAGGCGCGGGCGCGCGGTCTCACGCGCAAGCCCTGGGTCAAGACATCGCTATCGCCGGGTTCCAAGGTGGTGGCTGACTACCTGCTGTCCTCCGGCCTGCAGGCCGACTTCGATGCGCTTGGATTCAATATCGCCGGCTATGGCTGCATGACCTGCATAGGCAATTCGGGCAGCCTCGCGCCGGCCGTGGTGGCGGCAGTAGAGCAGCAGGGCATGTGCGGCGTAGGGGTGTTGTCGGGCAATCGCAATTTTGACGGCCGCGTCAACCCTCACCTGGGTGCCGCGTACCTCGCCTCGCCGGCCTTGGTTGTGGCGTACGCGCTCGCCGGAGACATCGCCATAGACCTTGTGCACGATGCGCTCGGTCATGACACCTCGGGCCAGCCGGTTTACTTGCGTGACATCTGGCCGGGCGACGAAGAAATTCGCGCGCTGATCGCCGCACATCTCGGGCCGCAATCCTATGCGACGCGTTATCGCGACATCTGGCAGGGCACGGCCGAATGGGAGGCGATCGAGGCGCCGTCCGACGTGCAGTTTCCCTGGGATGCAGACTCGGATTACATTCGACGTCCGCCGTATTTCGAAGACTTTGCGCCGGTACGGCCCGCGCCGCTTGCCTTGTCGGGTGCGCGTCCTTTCATGATGCTGGGCGACAATGTCACCACCGACCATATCTCGCCGGCCGGCGCTATTCCGAAGGAAAGCCTTGCAGGGCGGCATCTTGCCGGCCACGGCGTGCCGGTGGCCTTGTTCAACCAGTACGCC
>CAITSH010000085.1 GCA_903895005.1 uncultured Pseudomonadota bacterium | reverse complement strand
CAAACGCCCGGCCGCGCAGGCCGATGCCACCGCCGCCTTTCACGGCGATGCCCGCTACCTGGCCGGTGGCCAGAGCCTGATTCAGGCGATGAAACTGCGTATGTCCTCGGCCGAAACCCTCATCGATCTGGGCGCTATCGAAGGCTTACACGGCATTCATCTTGACCATGGCGCCGTGGTAATCGGGGCCATGACCAAGCATTCGGAGGTTGCCGCCTCTGACATCGTGCGCAAAGCAATCCCCGCGCTGGCCGATTTGGCGGGTGGCATCGGCGATCAGATGGTCCGTAACCAGGGCACGCTGGGCGGCTCAATTGCCAACGCCGACCCGGCCGCTTGCTACCCCTCCGCCATCGTGGCGCTAGGGGCTACGGTGCACACCAATCAGCGCAAGATCCCTGGGGCCGATTTCTTTACCGGAATCTACGAGACGGCATTGCATGCGGGCGAACTGATCACCGCGGTCAGCTTCCCCGTCCCAACCCGTGCGGCCTATGTGAAGTTCAAGCAACCCGCCTCGCGTTTTGCGTTGGTCGGCGTGTTTTTGGCGCAGACGGCCGATGGGGTTCATGTCGCAGTCACTGGCGCCAAAGGCAGCGTGTTCAGGGCGACTCAGATCGAGGCTGCGCTGAACGCGAGCTACACGCCAGAGGCCGCCAAGGCGGTGCATTTGCCCACCGACGACATCAACAGTGACTTGCACGGTACTGCTGAATATCGGGCTGCGATGATCAGCGTGATGGCCGGACGCGCCGTCGCTGCTTCGCTCGGACACTAAGCTTCCTGCGTCGCTCACCGGCGGCTCTGGCACACGTGCCGGGCCGCCGTTTTTATTTTTTGAGCCTGTTTTTGAGTCTGATTTATGAATAGGACCGAAGTCGCCCTGCCCGCGACCGTCGATGAGGTCATCGCGGGTCTGGCCCAGCGTAACTACCTGTGTGACCGGCGCCTTGCGACCGCGCTGTTCTTGAGCCTCAAATTGCAGCGCCCGCTTTTTCTGGAAGGTGAGCCGGGGGTTGGCAAGACCGAGCTGGCCAAGGCCTTATCCGATTGGCTGGGCAGCCCGTTGTTGCGGGTCCAGTGCTACGAAGGGTTGGATATCGCGCAAACTGCCTACGAATGGAACGTCGCCCGGCAGATGATTGAGATTCGCCTCGCCGAGGCCGGGCATGGCGGCAATCGGGGAATTGATCATGACGCCCTGGTCGCCAGTCTTTACTCGCGCGAGATGCTGATCGAGCGACCGCTGCTCCAGGCCCTGACCCAGGCGCGATCTCCCGTGCTGTTGATCGACGAGCTCGATCGGGCGGATGAGCCGTTTGATGCGTTCCTGCTTGAAGTGCTCGCGGAGAATCAGATTACGGTACCCGAACTTGGAACGATCAAGGCCAGTGCGCCGCCGTTTGTTTTGATCACGAGCAACCGGACCCGCGAGATTCATGACGCACTCAAGCGCCGGTGCCTCTATCACTGGGTCGATTTCCCAGATGTGGATCGCGAACTTGATATCGTGCGCCGCAAGGCGCCGGGCGCGTCTGAACGCTTGTCGCGGCAAGTCGT
>CAITSH010000084.1 GCA_903895005.1 uncultured Pseudomonadota bacterium | reverse complement strand
GTTTGCCGGGCGCGCGCGCGACTGGCGCCCTCTGGTGTATTGCTGGCGCGGCGGCAAGCGCTCAGGCGCCATGGCGCATGTCCTGCGCGAAATCGGCTGGCATGCGGCATCCCTGGAGGGCGGCTACAAGGCTTACCGCAACGGCGTCCTGACCCAGTTGACAGAATTGCCACAGCGATTCGCCTTCAAGGTGATCTGCGGCGAAACCGGCAGCGCCAAGAGCCGGCTATTGGAGGCCCTCGACACCGAGGGTGCCCAGGTGCTGGACCTCGAAAACCTGGCCAGTCACAAGGGCTCGCTGCTGGGCAGCCTTCCCGGCAAGCCGCAACCGGCGCAACGCATGTTCGAGAGCCTTGTATGGGACAAGCTACGACACTTCGAAACGACGCGCCCCGTTTATGTCGAGTCCGAATCCAAAAAGGTCGGACAGGTGCAAGTGCCGGACGCCCTTATTTTGGCGATGCGCGCCGCAGACTGCATCCATGTTGAAACCGACATCGCCGCGCGGGTGCAATTCCTGATGCGCGACTACGCACACTTCTTACAGGATGCCGCCACGCTGAAGGAACGACTGGGCTGTCTGGTCGCGTTGCATGGACACGAGGTCATAGATCGCTGGAACAAGGCCATCGACGCCGCGGACTGGCCGACCCTGGTGGCCGACCTGCTGCAAAACCACTATGACCCCGCCTACCTAAAATCCATGCCCAGGAATTACCTGCGCTACGACAAGGCGGCCTCACTACGACCGGTGAACCTTAACCCCGATGGGATCGGGCAGGCGGCGAAATCCCTGCTCGCCGCGGCATAACGCCGCGACAAGCTCAGAGCTCGCCGAGCGCCTTGATGTGTTGAACCACACTGCGCCCGAGTGCGGACAAGCTGTACCCGCCCTCAAGCATCGAGACGATACGCCCTTTGGAATGACGATCGGCCACGGACTTGATCTGCCTGGTCACCCAGCCGTAATCGGCGTCGCTCATGCGCAGCATCGCCATGTCGTCTTCAGCATGGGCGTCAAAGCCGGCGGAGAAAAAAATCATCTCGGGCTTGAAAGCCTCAAGGGCCGGCAACCACGCTTCGGTCACCGCCTCACGCAAGGCGGCACTGCCGGCGCCGGCAGCCAATGGCACATTGACCATGTTCTCCGCCGGTGCGTCGGTGCCGCTGTAAGGATAGAAGGGATGCTGGAATATGCTCACCATCAGCACCCTCTCATCACCTGCAAAAATGTCCTCGGTGCCGTTGCCGTGGTGCACGTCAAAATCGACGATGGCCACACGCTCCAGGCCGTGGTGCTCGAGCGCGCGCTTGGCGGCCACGGCGACGTTGTTGAAAAAGCAAAACCCCATGGCACGCGAACGCATGGCGTGATGACCGGGAGGTCGCACGCTGCAAAACGCAGTGTCGGCATCCCCCGCGATGACGAGGTCTGTTGCAAGGACAGCCGCACCGGTGCCACGCACCAAGGCATCCCAGGTGCCGGGGCACATCGCCGTATCCGGATCAATGTGCACGATGCCCGACTCTGGAGCCGAACTGCGGATGTCAACGATGTAGTCCATCGGATGCACACGCTCGATATCTGCGAGCTTGCCCTCCGGCGCCTCATAACGCGTCAGCAATGGGGCAATCCCGGAAGCAATGAGCTGGTCCTCGATCGCGGTAAGGCGCGCAGGCTGTTCCGGGTGGTAACTGCCCATGTCATGCTTGAGAAAAGCCGGATGGGTAATGAATGCGGTGCTCATCGTTTCATGCCGTCTCGCAAAATATGCAGTGCCAGCGAAAGCAAGGTGAAGGCAATGCGAAAATAATTATTGAACCAAATGCGCCTGTCCGCATTCAATCATATCGGAATTCCACGCTAAACTTGGCCCTCGAACCCATCCTCCCCTCCCATGAACAACCCCTCCATCCAGCAAGTCATCCAGCAGGCCGGCAAAATCATATTGGGCAAGGAACACCAGATCCGTCTGGCCCTCGCCTGCATGCTCGCGCGCGGCCACCTGCTCATTGAAGACCTTCCGGGCGTGGGCAAGACCACCCTCGCGCACGCCCTAGCCAAACTGCTCGGGCTGAATTTTCATCGAATCCAGTTCACCAGCGACATGCTGCCTGCGGACATCATCGGCGTATCGATCTATGACCGAGATACGGCCGGGTTCAAGTTCCACCCGGGCCCGATTTTCGCGCAACTCATCCTTGCCGACGAGGTCAATCGCGCCACGCCCAAGACCCAGTCTGCGCTGCTCGAGGCAATGGAGGAGCACCAAGTCACGGCCGAGGGCGAAACGCGCGCCCTGCCCGAGCCTTTTTTTGTCATCGCAACGCAGAACCCTTCCACGCAGGTCGGCACCTTCGCGCTGCCCGAGTCGCAACTTGACCGCTTTTTGCTGCGCATTGAGCTGGGCTACCCGGACCGCGCCGCCGAGCGCGCGCTACTGCAGGGG
>CAITSH010000083.1 GCA_903895005.1 uncultured Pseudomonadota bacterium | reverse complement strand
TTGTATTCGCCCTCGACCCAATGCAATTCGCGATGGAAATCGAGAAGGCCGAAATCATAGGTGACGAAGGCTTTTTCGACCCGGCTGTCATGAAAGACGACCTTGTAGGTCGCGTCCGATTGCAGGTAGATCAGTGCGCGCACGACGGAGCCATAAGACAGAAAACGCAAATTGCCGTCATAATGCTTGTCGTAGAGCCCCTGATCGCCGCCAAAGTCCTTGTTGTAGTGGGAGATATACAGCTCGTCCGTATGCTTCATGGGCGTTATCACGGAGCCTTGCGGAAATTGCCGCAGGATTTGCTCGTGGATCAGAGGGCTGTCGCGCAACTGATCCATTTGCTCGATCACCGATTTCGGGAGCTTGCGCAAATACTCATGTTTTGAAGGACGTTTGAGCAGATCTTCGCGATAATGATTTTCAACCCATCCGACCAGAGCGTCCATGGTGGCGCGGCTTGCGGCGTCGTCGAAACGCCCGATGCTCGCAATGAACAGCCGCGATGCTTTTTCATCGCCGCCAATCCGCACGGTTTCCTTTGCGTCACGGGCCACAAAATTCATGTCAAACTCCCGGTTGCGACAGTCTGGCGGGCGGGGTTTTCGCCCATCCCTTTGGTGTAGAGAAAGAAAAGCGCAAAGGCGTAAGCGCAGACGCACAAGCCCACAGCGACCCCGATCACAGGTCCATGCTGCGCTTGCGCCGCAAACCCGATGACAGCGCCGAAGGCGGGAATGACGAGGCCCATGATCCATCTGGCCGCAACGGAACGCGCGCTGCGCGAACCGGCGCTCAAGGTCGTCTCCATGATCAGAAGCCCGACATTCATCCCCACATGCGCCATGGCGAGCGGCCACCATCGCTCGCGAAAGTCGGGATTGAGCAAGGCGCCGGCGAAGGCGACGATGTTGCCGATCAGCATGGGATGGGCGGTGAGGGAATAGGGAAAGGAGGTGATCCGGCGCCCTGGAAGTCCGCCGATCTCATAGCCGTAATAACAGCGGTCCGATCCCATGATCATGGCCGCATATGAATTCAGCGCAAAACCCAGCGTCATCACCGTCACAGACAGGAGGTCTGGCGCCCCGGACAAAAAGGCCCAGCCCAGAACCCCCATCGCAACGCTCTTCATCATGATCGCGTCGCGCTTGAACGCCGCCAGGGGAACTGCGCAGAAAAGATATCCAAGCCAATAGACGAAGTAGTGCCAAAAGCTCAGGGCATAGGCCGCGACCCCCAGGTCAAGACCCCACGCCAACGCGCCCGCCATCGCACAGACAAAGACAACGAACAAAAACGGCGACATCGTTACCCCGTCACTCGAATCGGCACAAGACTCGCAGCACTTTATGAGAATTTAGTGACGATTCCATGTCTCCCCGGTTACCTTCCTGATCGAAAAAATATTGCTGATTTTTCTTACATTTAGTCGCGCTTGGACATGCGCCCGCCGCCGGACCCGCCGGGCGGACCTTCTCTCAGGGAGCTCCCTCACGGCTCCTGCGCGTCAATCAGTCGGAACGCGAACCCTTCGAGCGCCGTTTCCGCAAGGTGAACTGCGCCTCCCAGCAGGGCTAGGCCGCGCAGGCCATTTCGAGATCATCGGCCAGGTGATGCTGGGGCTGGAGCCGAGGGGGCGGGTGTGTGGGCGCTA
>CAITSH010000082.1 GCA_903895005.1 uncultured Pseudomonadota bacterium | reverse complement strand
TCGTCAAAAACCCTGCCGCCACATTTTTCGTGAGGGTGAAAGGAGACTCGATGCGGGACGCGGGAATCGTCAGTGGCGACATTCTCATCGTGGATCGCTCGGTTCAAGCTGCCGACAACCAGATCGTGGTGGCTATGCTGGATGGCGACTTCACTGTGAAGCGACTTCGCAAGCGGAAAGACCGAGTTTTTCTGGAAGCCGAGAACAATGCTTACGCCCCCATAGAAGTTGGAGAAAACCAAGAACTCGTCATCTGGGGCGCGGTGACTTTTGTGATCCACCAGCCGCGATGAAAACGAGATTTGCACTGGTCGATTGCAATAATTTCTATGCGTCCTGCGAGCGTGTTTTTAACCCGCGCTTGATTGGAAGGCCCGTAGCGATTTTGAGCAACAACGATGGCTGCATCATCGCCCGCAGCGAGGAAGTGAAACAACTCGGCATCCCCATGGGAGCTCCTGCTCACGAGCACAAAGCCGCATTTGCCAAGAACGGCGTGGTGGTGATGAGTTCCAACTATTCGCTCTACGGCGACATGTCGGCCCGTGTGATGGAAACCATTCGTCCGAATGTTCCAGCGATGGAGGTTTATTCCATCGACGAAGCGTTTCTGGAATTGGAGGACTGGCAGGGAGCGGAGTTTGCTCGTGAACTGAGAGCACGAGTCCGGCAGTGGACCGGGATTCCTGTTTCGATAGGCATCGGGCCAACCAAGACACTTGCGAAGCTCGCCAACCGCCTTGCGAAAAAGACACCCGAGCTGGCTGGAGTTCTCGACCTCGCGATGGTGAAGGACATCGACGAAATGCTCGCGAAGTTTCCTTGTGGAGATATTTGGGGGATCGGCAAGCGTCTTGCTCTGCGGTTAGCCGCAGGAGGCATTCATACCGCCTGCGATCTCATGCATGGCGACTCGGCTTGGGTAAGAAAAACACTCGGTGTGGTTGGCGAACGGATCATGCGGGAGTTGCAAGGCGTCTCCTGCCTGGCACTGGAAGAAATCCCCGCGCCAAAGAAAGGCATCGCCTCGGCGAAGTCGTTTGGTCGAACGGTAGAATCGCTTCAAGAACTTGAAGAAGCTCTCTCCACCTACACCGCAAGGGCCGCAGAGAAACTTCGTGATGGCCGACTCCTTGCAACCAACCTCCATGTGTTCGTGACAACAAATCCGTTCTCCTCCCAGAAGCCACAATACAGCGCTGGAGCACAAACCGCTCTCACCCCGAGCAACCACACGCCGGATTTGATTGCAGCCGCCTTGCGCCTGCTCCGGGAAACTTACCGTCCAAATTACCAATACAAAAAGACAGGCATTTTCGTAACGGGCCTGATCGCCGAATCCGACACTCAGCCTGATCTTTTCGACACAGCTCCCGAATCATCCCAAAGCATCAATAATCTCGACCGAATTGTGGATGGACTAAACCGAAAACTGGGGCGCAATGCCATCCGCTACGGTTCCATGGGCGTGAAGCAAGAATGGGCCATGCGTCAGGAAAACCGCTCAAAGAAATTCACGACGCGGTGGGATGAACTGCCTGTGGCGAAGGCGTGAGTCAGCCTCTCCAGAGAAACAAACATTTGAAAATGACATCCAAATTGAAAGCGATACATCTG
>CAITSH010000081.1 GCA_903895005.1 uncultured Pseudomonadota bacterium | reverse complement strand
CCTTCCTCAACTGCCCGGATGTTGCACTTCGACGTTTAATTCGCACATGGACTGGAAAGCCGCGCCTGGCGCGGGTTTCCAGCCGATGCTCAGCGCTTCGGCATCGGGGGCGGCCTGAGAGATCGGGCGTCAGGCGCGACGCTCAACCCAGCGCGACACCCAGAAAGCCCGCGTACCCGCGCGCGCCTTCGACAAGTTCGGACACCAAAACAAATTCGTCGTCTGAATGAAATTGCTCGACGCGGCCCGGCCCCCACATCGTCGCCTCGCAGCCGAGCTTGAGCAGGTAGCCGGCATCAAGCGAACTGTGGCTATAGAAAGTATCGGGCACCGCGATACCCGCGCGCCGCACACCGTCACCGATGCGCGACACCAAGGGCCCGTCGACGGGGATTTCGCACGGATACATGAAAGGCCCCCTGCGCACCTCCACCCGCCAGGGCGCGGGCAGCTGCACGCATTCGGTGATCTGCGCCAGCGCCGGTTCGGGATCCTCACCGGGCAGCAGCCGCCGGTCGATGGTGACCGTCGCGCTGTCCTGCACCGTATGGGTTGCGTTGGGGCCGGTAATCACGCGCGTGGGCGTGAGCGTCACCCGACCGAGCCCGGCATGCTCGCGCGCCGGCAGGTCGATATGCTTTAACTGGTCGAGGACGCGGCGTGCGCCCTCGATGGCATCAACCCCGTCCCAGGGCGTGCTGCTGTGCGTGGCCTTGCCATGAATGACGATATCGACATCAATGCGCCCCTTGTTCCCGAGCGCCACGCGTCCGTTGGTGCCCAGCCCGACAATGCCCATGGCCGGAACCGTGCCCGCCGCAGCGTGGCCGGCCAGCGCCGCTTGCGCGGCATCATGCCGCCCGGTTTCACCGGCGCTACTCAGCACGAACACAAGATGCCCCTTCGGGAAACCGCCAGATGCGAACAGCGCTTCTATCGCGGCAAGCGCCGCGGCAAGCGGCGCCTTCTGCTCCGAGATGCCGCGTCCGCGCAACGCACGACCCTCTGCGGTGTCGATAAGCCGTGCATCCCAGGGGTCGGTCATCCTGGACTGCGGATGGGTCATGGCGTACATCATCATCAGCACCGACGCGCCCTCACCCGCGCGTCCGGCCTCTGCGATGAGATTGCCCATGGCATCACGCCGCGTCTCAAGACCCATGCGATTCAGTATGGGGGCAACGCACTCGCCGATGAATGCCTGGACCTGCGGCTCGGCTTCCATGCGTTCGGTTTGCGGACTGGGAAAGCGCACCAGTTGCTGCGCGAGGGCGATGACGCGCGATTCGGTGATCATCGCCCCTGCGCTGCCCGGTGCTGCAGCGGCACTCAACCCATCCTGCCAAGCGCCGCCATCGCGCGCTCCTGGACGCGAAAGTCAGCCCACTTTGCGACGGGAACCGGCTGGGTGATCTGCTTGTTTTGCAGCGCCAGATCGTGGGCAATTGCGAGGTTCGCCTCGGTCATGTCCCCGTTTACGCCAAAACCGCGGATGCGCAGCAGTTCGTCGTAGGCACGCTCGATCACCGCAGCCTTGGAGGACGGCGAGTACTTGAGCATCACCTCGACCGTGCCCGACTTATTGCGCACGATATAGCGACAGGCCTGGATGACCGCACGCGTGATGGCGGTTGCGGCGGCAGGGTTCTTTTCGATCATGTCGTTGCGCAACAACAACAACTCGAACGGATAGCTCGGTATCACTTCCGCAACCGAAGAGAGCAGCGTGATATTGGGATCGGCTGCCGCCTCCATGGCGTAATCGATGTGCAGCAGAGCGCCCTTTACGCGGTCTGCAAGCAGCGCCAGCATGCGCTCGCGGCCCCCACCCACACTGAGCCACTGCACCCCATCGCGCGGCACCTTGGCGTTCTCGAGGTAAGGAAACATCAGGTACTGCGAAATCGCGCCGGGACGGGACACCGCAAAAGGCTTGCCCCGAAGGTCGGCCACGGTGGCAATTTCCTTGCGCACCGCCACCATGTAAGAGAGCCTTGCACCGGGCGCGGATACCGCACGAATCGGATGGCCGGCGACCGCCGCCGACAAGACCCCCTCGGGATCACTGGCCGTCACATCAACCTGCCCGGAAGATATCGCCTGCGTGGCAAGCGGCCCGCCACGAAGTTGCAGCATGTCGGTGACATTGATGCCGCTTTCGCGGAAAAATCCGCGCTCATAGGCAACATGCAGGTAAATGTTGTGGATTGAGGGCGGCGTGACACTGGTTGCAATCTTGATATTGGCCGGCGACTGGGCGCGCAATATGGCGGGCGCGGCAAGTGCCGCGGACGCTCCGGCTACAGAGGCGAGAAAACGACGGCGCGACATGGGGCTCTCCTGAGGGATGCGCCCTCCGGGACGGGGGGCTTGTCACGGATGGTAATATATCTTCGTCGAGTACGGCGGTTTCGCTCGATCCGCGACGGAAAATGATGCGGATCAGACGACAACGCGAGCGGCAACCTTCAGCGCGGCGGATGTAACGCCGCACACTTCACGCTTCACGCCGCATACACCCGGGGAGAAACGTCGTTGGGATTCAAGATTATAAAACCGCACACCGCGCCGCGCGTCGGCCTTGAGCCGGGACGCGGAGACAGCATACAGCTCGTTGACGGCAGTTGCGGCACCGACAAGCTTGACGTACATATCAATGTACTTTTGCCCGGAGGACCGCGCGGTCGTGTCCACCGACACTCGGTTTCGGACAATGTGTACATCGTAAAGTCGGGTGAGGGCGAATTCACCATAGAGGGCACCGCACACCGCATCGTTGCCGACGACGTGGTGTTCATTCCGGCCGGCACGCGCCACGCGCTCAGCAACGTGTCATCGGAAGAACTGGTGATCTATGAGATCTACGCACCCGCCGGCCCGGCATTTGACTTTATCGCCGACACAGCCCCCGCCAATTCACCCGCCAAGGCCTGAATCAAACATGGATACCGTACTGTTCATTGACTACGCCACGACAGTCAAACTGCTTTCAGCCTCGGATGCGATGTCGATCTGCGAGGACATCTACCGGCAGCACGCCCGCAATACCGTTCAGTGGTCAGACCCGCCAAGCCAGAAGCTGGTCTCCGGCGCCCCCCTCTACAACAACTGGCACACCAAGACGGTAGTGCTCACCGAGGGACCCATCGCCGGGGTGCGCCTGTATTCCTACTTTGACGACGGTGAAACCAACACGGTAGGCCGCCTCGATTGCGCGCGCTACATCGTGCTGGCCGACCCGCGCACGGCGCGACCCCTGGCGATCGTGGACGAGCACTGGACCTACGCCATCCGCAGCGCCGCCGCGGCAATCGCCCCGCTGCGCTGGCTGGGACCGCGCGCGCCCAAAACGCTGGGCCTGGTGGGCGTGGGCACGATGGGGGAAAACTGCCTGCGCTGCCTGCGCCGTCTCTACAATTTTGAAGAAGTGCTGTGCACTTCGCGGCGCGCCGAAACACGCGAAGCCTTCGCCGAAAAATGGACGCGAATACTCGGCATCCCGGTGCGTGCCCTCGATTCGATCGAGGAGGTCGTGCGCCGCAGCGACATTGCCGTGGGCAGCACCACGCGTACCGATGTGGTGAGCCGCGAGTCCTGGGTCAAGCCCGGCGCGACATTCGTTTCGCTAGCGCGCCGCGAGATGGATCCGGCCGGGTGGGCGAATTTTGACAAGACGGTCATCGACGACTGGGACTGCAACATGACCATGAAGCCCTTTTGCGACATGCTTGAGGCCGGCCAGTTTGACCGCGCCCGCCTGCACGCGCAGATCGGCGAGGTGGTGGCCGGTGAAAAGCCCGGACGCGAACGCGACGACGAACGCATTCTTGTGCACACCACCGGCCTGGTGTCACAGGACGTGGGCATTGCCTCGTGGATCCACGAGAAGGCGCTCAAACTCGGGCTTGGCATTGCGCTGCCGACAGCACTGGCGCAGGCGCATGTCCAGCCTGAGGACTAGCTCAGCCTAATCGGGCACCCGGCGCCAGGGCGCGACCCTGCGCTCGAGCCGGTAAATCAGGTTGGTAATGCCTATGCTGAGCAGCGCCAGCACCACGATGGGCACAAAGAGTTCGGCGATACGGAAGGTGTTGCCGTAGAGCACCACCATGTAACCGAGGCCGGCCAGCGCAGTGAACATTTCGGCCACCACCACGCCCACCAGGGCGCGGCCCAAGCCGAGACGGATCCCCGCGATCAGGAAAGGCACCGCCGCGTGCACCACGACGCGCCGGAACGTCTGCCAGCGATTGCAGCCGAACGCGCGTGCCGTTTCAAGATAGGAGGCCGGCACATTCGCCACGCCGATTTGCGCGTTGATGATGATCGGAAACACCGCAACCAGCCAGGTCAGGAAGACCTTGGCCTGGAACTCAAGGCCGAGCCAGATGATCACCAGCGGCACCAGCGCAACCGTGGGCATGGCGTAAAACGCGTTGACGTAGGGATCGAGCACGCGCCGCAGCGTGGAGAAGGTACCCATCGCGACACCGACCACCATGCCCGAGACGACGGCCAGGGCAAACCCGGTGAGCAACACGCTCGCTGTCTGCCACAACTGGCGCGGGAGCTCGCCAGAGACGGTCATGCCGACAAAAGCCACCGCAATGGCCGAGGGCGGCGGCAGGAAACGCGGCGGAATAACAAAGCGCGCCAGCAGTTCCCATGCGGCAAGTATGCCGATGTGGCAGGCGGCCT
>CAITSH010000080.1 GCA_903895005.1 uncultured Pseudomonadota bacterium | reverse complement strand
TTGAAGACCGGCTAAACCATCGGCCGCGCAAGTGTCTTGGCTATCTCACCCCGCACGAGGTACTCTTCAACCTCAAGCCCATACCCATTGCACTTCGAACTTAAATTCGCAGGTTATGGGTGTCACGAAAGGTTGCTTCCCTGCGTGGCGGCTAGTCCTCGTCAGGGTCCTTGTATTCCTTGGGCAGGTGATGGGCGATGCCCTTGTGGCAGTCGATGCAGGTCTGGCCGTCGGACTTGGCCTTCATGTGTTTCTTGTAAGGCGTCTGCTTTTGCTTGTCGGCACTCATCGCCTCGAAACTGTGGCAGTTGCGGCATTCGCGCGAGTCATTGCCTTTCATGCGATCCCACTCGTGCGTGGCGAGGACCATGCGCCGCGCCTCGAATTTTTCCGGCGTGTCGATGCTGCCGGTGATCTTGCCCCATACCTCGAAGCTTGCGTTGGCCTTGCGGATCATCTTGTGCGTCCAGTCCTTGGGTACGTGGCAATCGGAGCAGATGGCGCGCACACCGGTGCGGTTGCTGTAGTGTATGGTTTCCTTCCACTCCTGGTACACGGTGTCGCGCATTTCATGGCAACCGGTGCAAAACTCAAGCGTGTTGGTCGCCTCCATGCCGGTATTGAAGCCGCCCCAGAAAATGATGCCCGAGAAAAAGCCGACGACGAGGATGCTGATCAGGGAGTATTTGGCGCTCGGCGCCTTGAGGAAACCCCACAGGCGTTTTAGCGCGCCGGGTTCTTTTTCATCCATGTGTTCTCCGATTCCCCGTTGTTTTCCGCTTTGTCGCAGCTTTGTAAAAAACAACGGCCTTTTCAGGCCGTCGGTTTCCCCTTGTGCGGCATTTGCTTACTGAAAATTGTGGTAATACGACGCGCCGACGAAGGTCGCTTTCGGATTCGTGTCCTGTCGCACCGTCGTGCCGTCTTGTGGGTATACAAAACTGTTCCACGTCCAGTCGTCTGTGCTGCGCCGTTCGTGTACCAAATCAAGCCGTACGCCGCTGTTTTTCTGTAATGCGTATTTGCCGAATAATTGCAGACGGGTCAGCTTGTAATACGAATCCGGAAGCTGGGTCAGTCCGGCACCGGTTGCGAGCGTCATGTGCTGGTTGCTGCGGTCGTTCTGGTAGGAAAACTTCGCGCCCCAGTCGATCTTCTCGGACGGTTTTCCGTCAAGGCCGATGCCGATGCTGTCGCCGGTATTGCGCAATTGCGCCGCCCATCCGGTGTTGGCTGCGATTGCCGCACCGGTGCTGGTAACCGCCCCTGCGGAAACCTGCAGCGACAACTGCTCTGATTTGGTGTCCGTGCGCGACATCCAGGCGTTGCCCTTGAGCTTTTCAGAGAAGGTATAGGCGGTATCGAGCGAATACAGCTGGCTGTCGCCCTTTTTCGGGCCCAGTTGCAGTCCGTTGTATTTGTCGCGCCCGTCCTCGATCACGAACTGAAGCGAAAGCGGGTCGATCGGTGTCCAGTCAAACGAGAGGCGCAGTTTGTCGCGGTCGCGGTCGGCCCAGATGATCGGTGCGAGAGTCGTCGTGTATGCGGCCGTGCCCTTCCAATCGTTCAGGTAATTGGATCCTGTCCGCTTGCTGTGGATCGCCGAGATCGAGCCGTTGACCGTTTCCGACATGGATTTGCGCATTTCCAGGCGATAAGCGGTCTCGTCGTTGGTGTGACGGTAGGGAATGATGCGCACATCGGGAACGTTGCGGATGGTGTTGTTGACGTCCATCCCGGCGGTTGCGCGATAGCCCATGGGCAGCTGGTAGCTTGCCTCGAGCTTGCCGGTCGTTGTGGTACGGGAGAAAACGGTGTTGGTCATGTTGATGCCGTTGCCTGTAACGAACGGCCGTTCCGGCGTCTTGTCGGCACGATCCTCGTAGCGCAGGTTGGCCAGCAGCGACAGCTTGGGCAGGGGGCGTGAGGTCAGTCCGACCTGCGCGAGGGTGGTGACAACGCGACCGTTGAGACTGCTCAGCCCGGGAGTGAGCAAGACTTGGCCCGCAGGCACGACAAACGATTCGTTCTGGAGAGCCTTGGTGCTGGAGACCTTGAAGGTTGCGCGCGTTGTCTTGGAGAAATCATATCCGCCAGAAAGGAACCACTGGTGCGACTGGCTGCTTGGAGGCAGTGGGGCGGGCGAGAGCATGTTGGTGCCCGCGCTCAACGTGTAGTCCAGTCGTGCGTTGCGGTTGACGAAGTCGGTGCCGTAGTAGCCGCCGGAGAGCTGCAGGGAGTCGCGGATGTAGCTGAGCGTGCCCTCCAGCTGGCGCGTGGTGTAGTGGATGGGTTCGGGCATGAAGGCCATGTTGTTGCCGATTTCACCGCCCCACAGCCGCGCCCCGTCCTTGTCTTCGTTCTTGAAGCGGAACTGGATGTCAAAGCCGTTGCCGAGGAATTTATCCAGTCCGAAGCCGATGGCTTGGCGCTGGGTTTTCAGTTCCACGTCCTGCTTCGGGCTGGTCGTGGTGCCTGTTGTCAGCGAATTGGTGCCGGTGCCGCCCACCGCTGTATTGATAATGTAAGGGCTGTAGCGGGGCGTCTCGTTGTAATCGACAAAATAGCCCCAGTCTCCCTGGCGCTGATGCTCGAAGCGCAACTCGCGGCTGTCCAGGCCGAGGTTGCGGCCGGTGAGCTTGATCCAGGTGCCGGTGACATCGTCGCGCTTGTTCAGGTCTATGCCCAGCAGCCCGTAGGTTTTGTTGTCCACCAGGCCGGTGTACTGGCCGAAGCGCTGGTTCTCCTTGGTGACAAGGCCGATCCCGGCGCTGACGCTGCTGTCAGGCTTGGTTAGCGCGCTGATTTCATCGTCGGCCGCGACCGCAGGGCCGAACGCGGCCAGCAGCGCCGCGGCAAGCGCGGTGGGCCGCGCGGTACGCCGTATGATCTGGTGTGTGCGGAGTTTCATGGCTCTCTCCATTCAGCCGGGTTCAGCGCCGGAACGACCGGGCTGGTGCGGAATTGGTCGGGCTGTTGCCGCCGTGCAGGTTCAGGTGGCAGTTGGTGCAGGCGCGACCCTGCGTGATGCCGCGGGATTGGGGCTGGTTGTCGTACTGGTTGGCGTTGTTGAGCCCGGGGATGTTGCCGCGATGGCTTGTCGGTTCATGGCATTGCTGGCACAGGAAGGGCATGCGCGCCTTGAGCAGGTTGTCGACCGTGGAGCCGTGCGGGTTATGGCAGTTGGTGCAATCGTCGGTGACCGGCATGTGCTCCCAGATGAAGGGGCCGCGCTTTTCCATGTGGCAGGTGTAGCAGGTGGCGTTGACCGAGTCCTTGACCAGCAGCTTCGGTCCGGCCGAGCCGTGCGGGTTATGGCAGTCCGAGCAGGCCACTTTGCCCTCCACCACCGGGTGGTGCGATGGACGGTTGACCTGCGTGCGCTGCTCCTTGTGGCAGGTGAAGCACACCTCGGACTGGGTGAGCTTGCTGCGCACCTTGTCGTGCTGTGTGTGCACCTGGTGGCAGGAGGTGCAGGCCACGTCGCGGCTCTGGTGGGTGCTGCCCGCCCACAGGATGTGCTTGTTGCCCTTGTGGCAGGTGAGGCAGGCATCGTTGCGCGCCTCTACCGGCGTGCCGGAGTTCTTGGCGAAGTAGCGGTCCGGTTTGGGCCGTTTGCTGGAGCCGCCGGCATTGCCTGCGTGCGAATCGCTCTCGCCGTGGCAGCTGGTGCAGGTGGGGGTGCGGCCGTCGGCCACCGTGCCGTGCTTGGTCTTGCCTATGGCCAGCACCTGCGGGCTGTCACTCTCGTCGTGGCAGCGCGTGCACTTTGCATCGTCCTTGAGCACCAGGTCCTTGCTTGCGCCGGGTGCGTCCGCAGACCAAGCGTTTCCCGCTAGGCCCATGCTCGCGGCCAGCGCCAACATAAGAATTGCTTGTCGTATCGGCAGCATCAACGTTTCTCCCCAGACTGCGCTACATCGTTCGCTGTTTCGGTGCCATGCCCCTTTTTTCGGCTGCCGGCTGCGCCGTTTACTTGACCGACAGGATCCAGTCGACAAGGTTTTTTATTTCCTTGTCGTCCTTGCTCTTGACGATGGTGTGCTCTTCCTCGTGGCCGTCTTCAAACTTGACCTTCAACCCGGAGGTGATGTGCTTGACCACGCGCGCCTGGGCGTCGGCCTTGCCGGCGTACTTGGCCGCGGTGTCCTTGAATGACGGCCCTTCTTTCTTTTTGTCGACGGCGTGGCACTTGAAGCAGTTGCTCTGGCGCGCCAGGGCGCGGGCGGCGGCTTCATCGGCCGCGCCGGCGGATGCGGGGATGACCAGCATGGCCGCGGCGGCGAGGGTTGCAGCTCTAAGTACGGTGATGCGCAGGCTTTTCATTTTTGGAACTCCCCGATTGCTTCCTGTTAAGCGGATGGTGGGTTTGGCTGCTTGGCGGGTCAAATCTGGTGTGCGAATCTGGTGTTTGGGTGTCCGGTGTCTCGGTGTCCGGTATTTGTGCCCGGATGTTCAGGCGGCCTGTGCCAGCGCGAAGCCGCGTTCCCCGAGGCTGCGCGCAAGCGTCTGCCAGACCTCGCCCGAGATGCGTTCTGTCATGCGGCATTTGACGAGTCGCCATTGCCCGTCGTTTTGCTTGGCCGCAACAGCGAGGATGGTTTCCCTGCCGTTGGCATCGATGAGTGATTCGCGCAGGCGGTAGTCCGAAGGCGCGGCAAAGGCCTTGGTGCGGATCTCGGTCCATTGTCCTGATGCGAGCAGGGGTGTTCTCAGGATGGCGCGGTTATCTTCACAGTGCCAGACCTCGCTTGCGCGGGGCAGGTCGGTTACGTGCACACCACTGTGTCCGAGCAGGTCGCTGAACAGCATCGACCAGTCACCTCTGGCGAGCGAATGCAGGAAGCGCCATTGCGCGCCGGCAACGCCGGCCCTGGCGCGGCGCTGGTACTTGTGCAGCAGGGCAGATTCAAACGGCGGCGTGCCTTCGGGGCGTCCGCGCAGCTTGGGTATGCGGATCGTCACCGGGCCGATGTTGGTGAGGAAAATCCGCCCCGGGTGATGGCCGTTGCGCACGATGGGCGGAACGCCTGCCCAGTCGCCGCGTTCCCGGAACTGTTGCAGATAGTGATCGACCTCGGCCTCGACGGCCTCCTGCAGCAGGTGCTCGGCGCAGGCGGCCATCGCCGCATCGACTGCCTTCGAGGCAAGTCCATTGCCGTTTGAACTTGCACGCAATGCCTTTTGCAAGCTTTCCAAATGTTGTTCTGGTGGTGCATCTGGTACGCCGCCGTCCCGGCCGGTTTGTTGTTTTACTGCCGCATACGCGGTGTTCATTTTCTATTTTCTGGCTCGTTACCGGGCCAGATCTCCCTGATCATTTGTTGTTCTTTTTTACTTGTACCCAGCATGCTTCCCCCATAAGGGCGATATTTGATCTGTATCAAGCGGCGTGCAGATGGCGCGTTTTTTTCGGCCTTTGTCTGTGCGCTATGCGGTGTGCAATACGGGACGTGATGCAACGCCCAGCCTGCTGTTTATAGGTGTGCACGCGGTGCCGGTATGTACGCTTCCGTACATAAGGCCCGATAAGGCCGGAAAAGGGGCGTTACCCGCCCAGGTTTAAGGTGCCGGTTGCCTTGCACCCGCAGGGCGGGCTGACTGAAAAGCCTTGCCCGGCGCGGATTTCCGGGTGGGGTATTGCGTCTTTGGACGGTGCGGCCGGCGGTATTTCCAGGTTTGATTTGACTACCGAACGATCGTTCGGTAGTCTTCCTGCATGCCTGCCAGCGCTTCCCCCGACGTTTTTCCCGGAGCCTGTGTTTCCCGACCGCTCCTGCGCCGACCGCTGTTTGCAGCCCTTGCCGATTGCAATGCACGACCATGACTTCGCTTGCCACCATCTTGCAGACCGGCCGGGTCTGGCGCGGTGCATCTGTTTCCTGCGGCGGCGAGACCGGCCTCGCCAGCGGCTTTGCCGCGCTTGACGCCGAGTTGCCTGGCGGCGGCTGGCCTTCCGGTGCGCTCACCGAAATCCTTACCGCCCACGAGGGCATAGGCGAGTTGCGCCTGCTCGGGCCGGCGCTCGCGCGCCTGTCCGCACAAGGGCGCACGCTGGTCTGGATCGCACCGCCCTACCTGCCTTATGCGCCGGCGCTCGCCGCCGCCGGCATCGCCCTGTCGCACATCGTCATCGTGCGCACCACCGGCGCACGCGATGCCCTGTGGGCGGCCGAGCAGGCGCTGCGCTCCAATGCCTGCGGCGCGCTGCTGTGCTGGCTGGAGCGCCCGCGCTACCCCGAATTGCGCCGCCTGCAGGTGGCGGCCGAGGGCGGACGCGCCGCGGGGTTTGTGTTTCGCGGTAGCGCGGCGCAGAACGAATCCTCGCCCGCGCCCCTGCGCCTGTCGCTGCACACCGCATCGGGCGGCCTCGCGGTGCGCATCCTCAAGCGCCGCGGCGGGCCGCTTGCGCGGCCGGTGCTCATCCCGGCGCTCGCCACGCCCTTCACTTCAACTTACGCGCAACAACGCCATGCCCATGCTCTGGATCGCCTGTCACCTGCCGCGCCTGTCGCTCGAACTGTTCGCCTCGCCCACGCCTGAGCCCTTTGCCCTCGCGCAAGGCCGGCACATCGCCGCCTGCGACAAGAAGGCGCTCTCGCGCGGCGTGCGACCGGGCATGACGGTGGCCGCCGCCACCGCCATCGCGCCGCGCCTGCGCGTGAAGCCGCGCGACGCCGAGGGTGAAACCGAGGCGCTGCTGGCGCTCGCCGCCTGGTGCGGGCAGTTCACGCCCAATGTCGCGCTTGAATTCCCCGACACGGTGCTGCTCGAGGTGTCGGCCAGCCTCACGCTGTTCAAGGGTCTTGAGCCCATGCTCGCGGCCCTGCGCGCAGGGTTCGATGGCATGCACTACAGCGTGCAACTGTGCTGTGCGCGCACGCCGCTGGCCGCCGGCTGGCTGGCGCGCGCGGGTAGCGGCGTTTCCGCGGGCCTTGATGCAGGCGAGGGCGCCGCGCCGGCGAACGTGCTCGCCGCCCTGCCTGTCGCACTGGTTGATCCGCAGGGTGAATGGCTCGATGCATTCGGAAAAATGGGCATCGCCACCGTCGGTGCGCTACTTGCGCAGCCGCGCGCCGAACTGGCGCAGCGCTTCGGCCATGCCTTGTGCGAGCGACTGGACCAGGCGCTGGGCGTCGTTGCCGATCCGCGTATCTGGGTGGTGCCGCCGGAGCAGTTTGCGGCCAACCTGGAACTGCCCGCCGAGGTGAGCCAGGCCGAGGCCCTGGTGTTTGCCGCGCGCCGCCTGTTGTTGCAACTGGGCGGCTTTTTGCAGGCGCGCGCCTGCGGCGTGCAGCGCTTCAGCCTGCGCCTTGCACACCGGGAACGCGCCACCGAAATCATCATCGGCCTCGTAGCCCCTTCGCGCGATGCCGAACACTTCACGTTGCTGTTGCGTGAGCGCCTCGGCGCCACCGCCCTTTCCGAGCCAGTGCGCGCGCTGTGCCTGGAGGCCGGCGACCGTGACATCCAGCCGCTGTCGGGCGAATCGCGCGTGTTGTTTGCCGGGCCCGGTGGCGACAAGGGCGACTGGCAGCACCTGATCGAACGCCTGCGCGCGCGCCTTGGCGGCGAGAAGGTCGGCGGGCTCGCGATGGCTTCCGAGCATCGGCCCGAACGTGCCAGTGCCGTTGCCGAGCCGGGGGCGAAACAACCCACGCTCATCGCGGGCCCGGGTGACCGGCCGTTGTGGTTGCTGCCCGAGCCGCGGCCGCTGCCCGAACTGGGGGCGGCGCCACAACACGAGGGGCCGCTTGCGCTTATCGCCGGGCCCGAGCGCATCGAGTCGGGTTGGTGGGACGATGCGGGCGTCAAGCGCGATTATTTTGTCGCGCGCACCCAGGCCTTGTCCTACGTCTGGATTTACCGCGAGCGCCAGCCGGCCGGGCGCTGGTACCTGCACGGCTTGTTTTCCTGAGCCACAAGCCGGTGCCTGCGCATGTACTCCGTCCTGCCCGCGTACGCGGAACTGCATTGCCTGTCCAACTTCACTTTCCTGCGCGGCGCATCGCACGCAAGCGAACTGGTTGAACGGGCCTTCGCGCTCGGCTATGCGTCGCTCGCCATCACCGACGAGTGCTCGCTCGCAGGCGTCGTGCGCGCGCACGTCGCAGCCAAGGCGGCGGGTCTGCATCTCATCATTGGCAGCGAGATCAAGCTCGACGACGGTCCGCGCCTGGTGCTGCTCGCCACAGACCGGGACGGTTATGGCCGGCTGTCGTCGCTGATCACGCTGGGAAGGCGGCGCGAAAAAAAAGGCAGCTACCGGTTGCTGCGTGCGGACTTCGAGGCCGGACTGTGCGGGGGTCTTGCATTGCCCGGCTGTCTCGCACTGCTCGTGCCCGATGTTTCCCATGACGCCCCCGCGCTGCACGATCCCGCTTCGCACGAGGGCACCGGCGCGGCCGATGCCCGCTGGTTCGCGCAGTGTTTTGGCGATCGCGGCTGGATCGCCGCTGAATTGCATAATGGTCCGGATGACCGCGCGAAGTTCGCCGCCTTGCGCGGACTGGCGCGCGTGAGCGGCCTGCCGCTCGTTGCCACCGGCGGCGTGCTGATGCACAAGCGCTCGCGCCAGCCGCTGCAGGATGTGCTCACCGCCATCCGTTTGCGCACGCCGGTGGCGCATTGCGGCCTCGCGCTCGAGCCCAATGCCGAGCGCCACCTGCGCCAGCGCATGCACCTGGCGCAGGTCTATCCGCCTGAACTGCTTGCGGCGACCCTCGACATCGCCGCGCGCTGCACGTTTTCACTCGACAGCCTGCGCTACGAATATCCGGAGGAACTGGTGCCCGCGGGGCAGACCCCGGCCGGCCATTTGCGTGCGCTGACGCTGCGCGGACTGGCGAAGCGTTTTGCGCAGGGCGTGCCGGACAAGGTCGGTGCGTTGATCGAGCACGAACTAAAACTCATCGCCGAACTCGGCTACGAGCCTTTTTTCCTCACCGTCGAGGACATTGTCAGCTTCGCCAAACGCGCGGGCATCCTGTGCCAGGGGCGCGGCTCGGCGGCCAACTCCGCCGTCTGCTACGCGCTGGGCATCACCGAGGTCGACCCGGCGCGCATGTCTATGCTGTTCGAGCGTTTTATTTCGAAGGAGCGCAACGAGCCGCCGGACATCGACGTTGATTTTGAGCACGAACGGCGCGAAGAGGTGATCCAGTACATCTACAAAAAATACAGCCGCGAACGCGCCGCACTGGCGGCGACGGTGATTTGCTATCGCCCGAAAAGCGCGCTGCGCGATGCGGGCAGAGCGCTCGGGCTGGAAACAGACCAGGTCGAGCGCCTGTCGCGCACCATCGCCTGGTGGGACGATCGCAAGGATCTTGCCGCGCGTTTTCGCGAAGCGGGCTTCGATCCGGACTCGGCGCTGATGCGCCGGCTGTCGGTGATCGCCGACAAGCTGATGGGTTTTCCGCGGCACCTGTCCCAGCACGTCGGCGGCTTTGTCATTTCACGCGGGCCGCTCGCCGAACTGGTGCCCATAGAAAACGCCGCCATGGCCGATCGCTCGGTCATCGAATGGGACAAGGATGATCTCGATGCCCTCGGCCTGCTCAAGGTCGACGTGCTGGCCCTTGGCATGCTCACCGCCATACGCCGCACCCTCGACTTCGTGTCGCAGCGGCGCGGACGGGCATTCGGCATGAGCGACGTGCCGGCCGAGGATGCGGCCACCTACGCCATGCTGCAGCAGGGTGATTCCGTCGGCGTGTTCCAGGTCGAGTCGCGCGCGCAAATGTCCATGCTGCCGCGCCTGCGGCCCGAGCGTTTTTACGACCTGGTGATCGAAGTGGCGATCGTGCGTCCCGGGCCGATACAGGGGGGCATGATCCATCCCTACCTGCGCCGCAGGCAGGGCCTTGAACCGGTGGTATATCCGAGCGAGGCGGTGCGCGGCGTGCTCGAGCGCACGCTGGGCATTCCGATTTTTCAGGAACAGGTGATGCAGCTGGCGGTGGTGGCGGCGGGTTTTTCACCTGGCGAGGCCGACCAGCTGCGCCGTTCCATGGCGGCCTGGAAGAAAAAGGGCGGACTTGAACATCTCGAGGAGCGGCTCATCAGCGGCATGCGCGAGCGCGGTTACAAGAGCGAGTTTGCGCAGGCCATTTACCAGCAGATCCTCGGCTTTGGCAATTACGGCTTTCCCGAATCGCATTCGGTCAGTTTTGCGCTGCTCGTCTATGTGTCTGCGTGGTTGAAGCGCCACGAACCGGCGGCCTTTCTGGCGGCGCTGCTCAACAGCCAGCCCATGGGCTTTTACGCGCCGGCGCAATTGGTGCAGGACGCAAAACGTCACGGCGTCCAAGTGCGTGCCGTCGACGTGCAACTGAGCGCGCACGAATGCACGCTGGAGCCGGCCGGCGGTGGAGGTGGTGGGGACAGCGGTGGGAAAAATCTGGATGGCGTCGCGGTACGCCTTGGGCTGCTGATGGTCGGGGGCTTGTCGGAGGCGGGTGCGGCGCGCGTGGTTACCGCGCGGGCGCAGTGTGCCTTTGAATCGGTCGCCGACGTGGCGGCGCGCGCCGGCCTTGATGCGCGCGACATGAAGGCGCTGGCGGCGGCGGGTGCGCTTGCCGCGCTGTCCGAGCACCGCCGCCGCGCCTACTGGGACGTGGCCGGAATCGGCGTGCAACAAGGGCTGTTTGCCGAAGCGCCGGTGATCGAGGCGCCGCCGGTTCTCGCCGCACCATCCGAGGGGGCCGATATCGTCGCCGATTACAAAAGCACCGGCCTCACGCTGGGCCGCCACCCGCTTGCCTTGCTGCGCGCGCGCCTGGCGCAACTGCGCTTTGCCACCGCCGCGCAAATCAGTGAACTGCCCAAGGGCCGCAGTGTCCGCGCCTGCGGCATTGTCACCTGCCGCCAGCGTCCTGGTACTGCGTCGGGCGTGGTCTTTGTCACGCTTGAGGATGAAACCGGCTGCGTCAATGTTGTGGTGTGGAAGGACATCACCGCGCGCCAGCGCCAGGAACTCCTCGGTTCAAGCCTGATGGGCGTGGAAGGGGTGATCGAGCGCGAGCAGGGTGTGGTGCATCTGGTCGCAAGGCGCCTGTTCGACCACAGCCGCCTGCTCGGCCGGCTCAACACCTCGAGCCGGGATTTTCACTGACCGGGGGCGAAACCTGTCGCGGCCGGGCGTGGCATGGCGTTTGGTCACAACACTTACAAACCGTTACCGTACTTTGCCGGCTCAACGTGTGCCTTGGCGTACCCTTATCGTACCTTAGGGGGTAGCATGGGTTCCTTGGTTTTGCGTGAGGATGTGCGGTGCGTGAAAGATGTGCGGAACGCGACCGGTACAGGTATTACCGCCTGCTGCTGCGACATCCGATTTTGGGTGGTGAAATATTTTGAAATCTGAATTGAACGTTCGGTCCAAACATCCGGACTAAACGTCTGGATCAATTGTGTCTGACAAGGAATCTCCGGCATGAACAGGAAGCTGCTTTGGCTGTTATTTGCGCTGGCGACCGCCGCCCATGGCGCGTTGCCCGATACGGGTGTGCCGTATCCGGTGGAGTTGAAGCCGGTCAAGCAGCAGGCCCAGGCCGCGCACCTTGCCGCCGAAGTGCTCGCCCGCTACCACTACAAGGGCATGCCCCTGGACGCGCTCGCCTCGGGGCGCATATTCGACCGTTACCTCAAGTCCCTGGATCCGGAAAAGCTCTATTTCACCCAGGCGGACATCGACCGCTTGTCGGCGCAGCGAACAAGGCTGGGTGATGCCATGCTGGCCGAGGACCTGAGCGTGCCCTTTGCGATGTTCAACCTGTATGCGCGCCGTGCCACCGAACGGTTCGCCCATGCGCGCACACTGCTCAAGACCGGGTTTGATTTCACGCTCGATGAAAGCTACCAGTACGAACGTGAAAAAGCGCCCTTGGCCGCGACGCAGTTGGAAATCGACGACCTGTGGCGCAAGCGTGTGAAGAACGACTGGCTGCGCCTGAAAATCGCGGGCAAGGACGAACGCGGCATTGCCGAGGTACTCGACAAGCGCTACGACACGGCGATGCGGCAGATCGCGCGACTGACCGGCGCCGATGCCTTCCAGGCCTACATGAACGCCTACACCATGACCATCGAGCCGCATACCAATTACCTGGGGCCGCGTGCAGCCGAGGATTTCGACATTCAGATGAAGCTGTCGCTGGTGGGTATAGGCGCGGTGCTGGCCGAAATCGACGGTCAGGCCGTGATCCGGGAACTGGTGTCGGGCGGCCCGGCGAGCCGGTCGGGGGTTCTGGCTGTTGGCGACCGCATCGTGGGCGTCGCTCAGGGCGAAAACGGCGCGATGATCGATGTGCAGGGTTGGCGCCTCGATGACGCGGTTGCGCTTATTCGCGGCGCCGCCGATTCGGTGGTCGTGCTGGACGTCATTCCCGCCGCAGCCGGTCGCGAGGGCAAGCATCGCACCGTGCCCCTGGTAAGAAAAACTATCAGCCTGGATGCGCAGGCGGCCAAGGCGGGCGTGCGCACTGTCTCCGAGGGAGGGGCGACACGCCGTGTGGGTGTGATAACACTGCCCTCGTTTTACGAGGATTTCACCGGCAGACGGGAAGGGCGGCCCGATTACAAGAGCGCGACGCGCGACGTGGCGCGCCTGCTCGAAGACCTGAAACGGCAAAAGGTCGACAGCGTGCTGGTCGACCTGCGCAACAACGGCGGCGGCTCGCTGGCCGAGGCGGTGCGACTGACCGGCCTGTTCATCGACAAGGGCCCGGTGGTGCAGCAACGCAATGCCGGCGGCGAAATCTCGGTGGAGAGCGACACCGATGCCGGTGTGGCCTGGGACGGCCCGCTTGGCGTTCTGATCAACCGCGCGTCTGCTTCGGCCTCGGAGATATTCGCCGCGGCCATCCAGGATTACGGACGCGGTCTGGTCATCGGCGAATCCAGTTTCGGCAAGGGCACGGTGCAAACCATCGTGAACCTCGACCAGTTGGCGGAAAATCCAAAGCCGCAGTTCGGTGAACTCAAAATGACCGTGGCGCAATTCTTTCGCATCAATGGCGGCACCACGCAGTTGCGCGGGGTCAAGCCCGATGTCGCTTTCCCGGAAGCGACTGATGCAGAGAGCTTCGGCGAATCGAGCTTTGACAATGCACTGCCGTGGGTGCAGATCAAGCCGGCCCCCCATGCCCCCGCCGGTGATGTGAAGACGGTGTTGCCCGAGTTGTTGCGCCTGCACGCCGAGCGCGTCAAAAAAGACCGTGATTTCGCCGCCCTGCAGGAGGATATCGCCGAGGCGAAGCGGCTGCGCTCGCGCAACCTCGTGTCACTGAACGAGCAGGCGAGGCGCAAGGAGCAGGAAGTACTGGAGGCAAGGCTTTCGCAGCGCGCGGTGCGCGCGGCTTCCGACCGCGCGGCCAAGGGCGGCGCTGATGAACTCAAGGACGACGGACTGCAGGCGGACGAACGAAATCTCACCACGTCCCTGCTCGCCGAGCAGGCGCGCAAGGACGCGCGCGACGTGTGGCTCGAAGAAGCTTCGCACATCCTTGGCGACCAGGCGTCGATGCCGCAGGCCGGCGCAAGGTTCGCCGTTCGCAACGGCGCGGTTGGCGCGCGGCGACCCGACTAGGCGGGCGCCGGCGCACGCCCCGAGCACTCAAGCCGCAAGGCGGTGATGGCTGGAAACGGCCGACTGGCGCTGGTTTCCAGTCATACTGCGAATTTAAGTTCGAAGCGCAATGGGTATGGGCTTGAGGCCGAAGAGTACCTCGTGCGGGGTCAGGTAGCCAAGACACTTGCGTGGTCGTTGGTTTAGCTGGTCTGCAATCGATTGGAGTTTGGCTTCGGTTAGCCGCT
>CAITSH010000079.1 GCA_903895005.1 uncultured Pseudomonadota bacterium | reverse complement strand
GAACACTAATTTGCCCAGATCGCTCCGCTCAGCTAAGATAGTGGGCTTAGCAGTCGGCGCGTAGCTCAGCTGGTTAGAGCACCACCTTGACATGGTGGGGGTCGTTGGTTCGAGTCCAATCGCGCCTACCAAGCAATCCTGTCACTTAGCCTCCATGGTTTTGCGGCAAATTTGCTTGGAATTGCCGAGAGCTGGCTGCCTAGCGGCATAAGAGCGGCGACGGGTTTTACTATAATGTTTCACCTGCTTTGAATTGGGAAGACCGAAAAGGCAAGCGTTATGACACCGCGAACTAGTGTTGATTTCTTGATGATGCGTTAGCCGCTGCGGGTGTAAATGATTGCTTGAAAAAAAGTGCGGCTTGCCCGCACTTTTTTCATTTCTGAGCCTGGAGGATCACGTCATGCCAAACATTACCCTACCCGATGGCTCCGTACGGCGTTTTGATAACGCGGTAACAGTTGCAGAGGTCGCGGCGTCAATCGGCGCTGGCCTCGCGCGCGCAGCTCTCGCGGGGCGTGTGAACGACGAACTCGTCGACACGTCACACCGGATCGAACTTGACAGCCGTTTGGCTATTGTCACCGAAAAGGACGCCGACGGACTGGAGATAATCCGGCACTCGACGGCGCATCTTCTCGCGTACGCGGTGAAGTCGTTATTTCCCGATGCGCAGGTGACCATAGGCCCTGTAATTGAGAACGGCTTTTACTACGACTTCTCGTACAAGCGCCCATTTACGCCGGAGGATCTCGCTGCTATCGAGAAAAAGATGGGCGAGCTGGCGAAAAAAGATTTCCCCGTCACGCGCGAGGTGTTGCCGCGTGACAAAGCAGTGGCGTTTTTCAAGTCGATAGGTGAGCACTACAAAGCGGAAATTATCGCGTCTATTCCTGCGGACGACGATGTGTCGCTGTATCGCGAAGGGGAGTTCGTCGATCTTTGCCGCGGCCCCCACATACCGTCGACGGGAAAGCTTAAGGCCTTCAAGCTGATGCGATTGGCAGGGGCCTACTGGCGCGGCGACTCCAAAAACGAAATGTTGCAGCGGATTTACGGCACCGCTTGGGCGAAAAAAGAGGATCAGGACGCATACCTGCTGATGCTTGAGGAAGCGGAAAAACGCGACCATCGCAAGCTGGCGATTCAGTTGGACTTTTTCCACATGCAGGATGAGGCGCCTGGCATGGTTTTCTGGCATCCCAAGGGCTGGGCGCTATGGCAGCAGGTCGAGCAGTACATGCGCCGTGTCTATCAACGCAACGGTTACAAAGAAGTGCGCTGTCCGCAGATTCTAGACCGGAGCCTGTGGGAAAAATCAGGGCACTGGGAGAACTACAAGGAAAACATGTTCACCACCGAGTCGGAAAAACGCGACTACGCGGTGAAGCCTATGAACTGCCCTGGACATATCCAGATTTTCAACAAGGGCTTGCGCAGTTATCGTGATTTGCCGCTGCGTTACGGTGAATTCGGTGCCTGCCATCGCAATGAACCATCTGGTTCCCTGCACGGCATCATGCGAATCCGGGCTTTTACGCAGGACGACGGGCATATTTTCTGTACCGAAGAGCAAATTTTGGGCGAATGCGTTGCCTTTACCGCTTTGCTTCAAAAGGTTTACAAGGACTTCGGTTTCAAGGAAATTATTTACAAGGTGGCAACGCGCCCGGAAAAACGCGTTGGCTCGGACGCCTTGTGGGACAAGGCTGAGTTAGCGGTGATTGAGTCATTGAAGCAATCGGGCTGCGATTTCCAGATTTCATCTGGCGAGGGCGCGTTTTACGGTCCGAAAATCGAATATTCCCTGAAAGACGCGATCGGTCGCGTTTGGCAGTGCGGCACGATGCAGGTCGACTTCAACATGCCTGAGCGCCTTGGCGCGGAGTACGTTGGCGACGACAACAGCCGAAGGATACCTGTAATGCTGCATCGCGCCATTGTGGGCTCGATGGAGCGTTTCCTGGGCATTTTGATCGAAAATTTCTCCGGTGCGCTGCCGTTATGGCTGTCCCCGGTACAGGTTGTCGTACTCAACATATCCGAAGGGCAGGCTGATTACGCGCGCGATGTCGCGGCCCGCCTCGAGTCAGCCGGCGTTCGCGTTGAGATCGATTTGCGAAATGAGAAAATAACCTATAAAATACGGGAACATAGCTTGCAAAAGCTGCCTTTCCAGCTGATCGTTGGCGAAAAAGAGAAGGCAGCGCAACAGGTGGCCGTGCGGACTCGCAGCGGTGAAGACCTCGGACAGATGACT
>CAITSH010000078.1 GCA_903895005.1 uncultured Pseudomonadota bacterium | reverse complement strand
GGCTGGCGTACAGATTGTCGAAATCCCGTTTGCCGAACTCGCCGAAATCCCGCAGGCCATGGCGAAGTTCGGCTTTTCGGTTGTGGAGGGCTACGCCTGGCACCGCAAACTGCTGCAGGAACATCGCGATGAGTACGATCCTTTTGTCGCCGCCCGATTCGAAAAGGGCGCCTCGATCAGCGCGGCCGACTACATCGCGCTATGCAACGCCCGCGCCGAACTTATCCGCCGCTGCGCGCCGATCACACGCGACTTTGATGCGATCGCCATGCCAACGGTGCAGTTTGTCGCGCCGCCCATCGCGGCGCTCCAATCCGACGAGCAGTTGTGGCTGTCGACCAGCCTGCGCATCATCCGCAATCCCGGCGTGGCGAATTTCCTGGATCGCTGCGCCCTGACCCTGCCCTGCCACGAAGCGGGCGGCGCGCCGGTGGGCATCAGCCTGATGGGAAACCACATGGAAGACAGGCACCTGCTGGCGGTGGGCGCTGCAGTAGAGAAAATTCTGCAAACCTAGCGCCACCGGGCGATTACTGAAAACGCCCGTCTGACGCGGGTTTCCAGCCGATCAATAGAGAGCAAATGCGCCTCAAGCCCCCTTGCGCACATCCGCCGTCACATGCAGCCCCAGCACGGCCTTGATGCCGGCGAGCAGGGCTTCGCGGTCGAAGGGCTTGGTGATGTAGCCATTGGCGCCGCCGGCGAGGCCGCGCAATACGTCTTCGCGACTGGCGAGACCGGTGAGCATGATGATGCGCATGGCCTTGAGTTGCGGGTGCTGGCGCACCTTGGCAAGAATATCAAAGCCGTTGGCCCCGGGAAGGGTTACATCAAGCAGGGTTACATCCGGAACGGGCGGCGTGCGCAACTGGGCGAGGATCTCGTCGCGATTGCGCGCCTGGCGCACCTTGAATCCTTCCATGCGCAGCAGCATGCTCAGGTTGGCCTGCAACTCCGGCGTGTCTTCGACGATGAGCACCGTGTAGGCGGGCGGCACCACCGGCGCCGCGGGCGCGAGGGCCTTTTTTGCGATGCTGACGTAATAGCCGTCGATCTTGAGTGCGACCGCGCCATTTTCTGCTTCAAGGCGCATCGCATCGGGCGCATCGGGCGGTGGCAACGATCCCGGCCGGTCATTGAAAAAATAACTGAAATCGAGGTCCAACTCCTCGGCGATCGTGGCCGGCTTGATGTGCCCCGCTGCAAGCAGGGATACGGCCGCAGCGCGCATCTGCTCTTTGGTACTGCCGGCGATCTTTGTGCTCGCGTCGGCAAGGCTGGTCTTGCCATCGAGCACGACCAGTAATTCGATCTCACGGGCGGCAAGACGCGTCCAGCCGCTTTTTATTTCTTCGTCGCCGGTGTCGGTTACGACAAAAACGTCGGCGTCATATACGCTGGTCCCGGAGTCCATGGTCTTCGCCTTTTGCGCAATGGCATACATTGACCGGTTACGGCTTGTTCCCGCACATACTTTAATCCAATTGCAGCGGCCTCATAAAATCCCGGGACAAACCACGGGTTCCGCGGCAGTGGAGGCACTGCTCCGCCCCCTTTGCGCGTATTACCTATCGACTGGAAACGCCCATCTGGCGCGGCTTTCCAGCCTGCCAACCGTAGTCCTCAGTCCGGGGCGACGCCGTATTTGGCGGCAAGCGTAAGGCATCGATCGATCTCGTCATGCAGGAAGCTTTGTTGCTGCGCGGCGGGGATATTAAGCACGCGGCCGCCGTCGCGTTCGATCTTGGCGATAAAGTCGGCTTCGCGGTTGATCGCGGCGAGGGTTTCGCGCAGCTTGGCCACCACGGGTGCCGGCGTGGCGGCGGGAACAAAAATACCGAACCAGCTTTCGCCCTGGAAATTGACGACGCCAGATTCATTGATCGTGGGCACGCTGGGCAGTTGCGGCGTGCGCGCGGCCGAGGAAACCGCCAGGGCCTTGAGCCGCCCCGACTGCACGTAGGACTTGCCCGCCGAAAGGTTGTCGAACATCAGGTCCAGGCGACCGCCCATCATTTCCTGGTGGGCCGGCGCCGCGCCCTTGAAGGGTACGTGCAATAGGTCAAGGCCCATGCTCTTGAAGAGGATGGTGCCCCACACCTGTTGCAAGGTCCCGAGCCCCGCCGAGCCAAAGGTCAGCTTGCCCGGGCGCTCCCGGGCGTATTGCGCCAGCTCGGCAAGGGTGACGGGCGGCAGGTCGGTGCGCGAGAGCAACACGAACGGATAGGCCGACACGAAGCCCACGGGCACGAAGTCGCGCTCCGGGTCATAGGGCAGGTTCTTGATCAGCGCCTTGTTCATCACCATGTTGAAAATGCCGCCCACCATGATCGTGTAACCGTCGGCCGGCGCCTTGGCGACAAAATCGGTGCCGATCAGCGAGCCGGCGCCGGCGCGGTTCTCGACCACCATCGGCTGGCGCAGCAGTTCGGAAAGGCGCTGCGCCACGGTGCGCCCGAGTATGTCGGTGCCCCCGCCCGGCGGTTGCGGCACGATGACCCTGACCGGCCGGCTCGGGTAGTCCTGTGCCTGCGCCGCAAGCGGCAATGCCGCCGCACATGCACAAGCGAGGACCAGTCCGAAATGGCGAACGGTCGTGAGGCTCAGCGACGTACTCATACGCATGGTGCGTTTCCTTTTTGTTTAATGCGAAAGATTGGCAGGTGTGTCGGTTGCGGGGCTACTGCAGCTTGCGCCCGCGCTCGGTCACCACATCCAGGAAGGCACCGATCTCGCGGTTCTGCGTTTCGTTCTCCGGCGCACTGATGCCCGCGCCCGACACGTGGCCCATCGGACGCGTCGCGTTGATCGCCACGTAACGCACATCGTTGATGTACTGTGCCGCCTCGGTGGCCTCGTACTCCGGGTTAAGCAGGTCGATGGAGCCGGCAAGGATCAGCGTCTTGGCTTTGATCGACTTGAGCGCGCGATGGTAGTCGCCGTTAAAGCCCGCCGTGGTACCCAGATTGTGCTGGTCGTAGGCCCAGCTTTGGTAAATCCAGTCCACCGCATCCATGCGCCGCCAGCCGCCGTCCTGCACACCCTTGAGGTAGCCGATGGCATCTTGAGCACGCGGGTAGAGCGATTCCTGGTAGACCGGCGTGCGGGTGATCACGCCCGAGAGCCAGCCCGACCACAGGCGCATGCCCTGCTCCGGCGGATCGTTGGCGGCGTAGGTGCCCCCCTTCCAGCGCGGGTCGGTCATGATGCTCTGGCGCAGCATTTCGAGAATGCCGGTGGTCCAGGCCGGGGTGCGCCCCAGCGGAATGATGGGCACGACGCTGTCCATCATGTCCGGGTAGCTTACCGCCCATTGCAAGGCCTGCATGCCGCCCATGGAGGCGCCGATCACCGTGACCAGTTTCTTGATCCCGAATTTTTCGGTCACCAGGCGCTGCTGCGAATTGACCATGTCACGCATGTTGAACTTCGGGAACTGCATTTTTGGCTGCGCCTTGCTGTTCGAGGGCGAGGTGGTGAGGCCGTTGCCGATCGCATCGGTGGCGATGATGAAGTACTTCGCCGGATCAAGCGCCCTGTCCGGCCCGATGAGGTAATCGATGCGATGGTGGTTGCCGCCGATGGCGGTGACCATCAGAACGGCATTGGACTTGTTCGCATTGAGCGTGCCATGCGTGACATACGAAATGGAAAAGTCCTTGATCGCCTCGCCGCTCTCGAGCTTGAAGTCGCCAAGGCCGTGGCTCTGGTGCGGCGCATCGTTGGGGCCGTGGGCGGAAACGACCGAAGCGGACGCGAACAGGCACATCGCAAATAGCGATCGGATAAACATGGAACTCCTCCTTGTTGTTTTTTGAATCTTTGCTTTTTTATGCTCTGCGGGCATCTTAGAACGAATTGGCCATTTGTGGCGGGTGGCGGGTGGCGGGGCGCGGGCCGCGAGGCCATGCCCGACTGCCCGCTTGCACCAACGCCAGCTTGTGCGGTAGCGTGCCAACACTGCCACGCAACAGCGCGACGCGCCAAAGAGCACGAACGCGTCCGGCTGGCCTCCGGAGCGTCAATGTGCAACTTGGACAGCGGATCGGCCGCAAGCGCACGTCCGCATACAACAATTAAAACAGGCTGCAATCAAGGAGAGAGCAATGAGAATGAAACCGGTACTGACGCTCGACGACGCAAAGCAGATGCTCGCGGCCGGCGAAGCCGAGGCAAAACGCAATAACTGGGAAGTGGTGATTGCGGTGCTCAACGACAGCGGCATCCTGATTGCGCTGCACGCCATGGACGGCTCGCGCCCCGGCAACCCGCCCACGGCGATTTCGAAAGCCAACACCGCCGTAATGACGCAGCGCTCATCCAAGGTGTTCATGGACTGGGTGCACGAAGGCCGCACCTCGTTGCTGGGCATGGGCTTTTTGCCGCTGCAAGGCGGGCTGCCGGTGCTGATTGACGGCCAGTGCCTGGGCGCGGTGGGCGTCTCGGGTGTGACCTCGGCAGAAGACGAGCAGATTGCGCGCGCGGCGATTTTTTCGGTATTCCCGAACGCCGTATTCGTCCGCCCCGGCGACTGAAGGGGGCGGCCATGACCACCACGCTGACGCACTTGCTGCGCGCGGGCCTTGCCGCGCTGTGCCTGATAAGCGCAGGCACCACCTTCGCGCAGGACTATCCCAACAAACCGGTGCGCCTGATCACGGGCTTTCCGCCCGGCGGCGGCGCCGACTTGGTGGCGCGCATCCTGGCCGACCAGCTCACCAAGCAACTGGGCGGGCAGTTTGTGGTCGTCAATACGGTGGGTGCCTCGGGCACCATTGCCGCGGGTGCCACGGCCAAGGCCGACCCGGACGGTTACACGCTGCTACTGGCCACCACGCCGTTGACGCTCACGCCCAACCTGTACAAGAGCGTGCCCTACGACGTGGCAAAGAGTTTTACGCCGATTGCGCGTGTGGGTGACGGGCCCTTTGGCTTTGTGGTGCAAACGCAGTCACCCTTCCAGTCGATACGCGACCTTGTGGCCGCGGCCCGGGCCAAACCCGGCACCATTAATTACGGCTCGGGCGGCACCGCGAGCACCAGCCAGTTCGCCGGCGAGCTGATCAAGATCATGGGCAAGGTGGACATCCAGAACATCGCCTATACCGGCCTGCCCGCGGCGATCGCTGCCGTGATGGGTGGCCAGATCGATGTGGCCATTGCCGACCTGCCGGCGGTGACCGGCCATGTGCGCGGCGGACGCCTGCGCATGCTTGCAGTGAGCTCGGCGCAACGCATTGCCAGCATGCCCGAGGTGCCCACGGTGTCCGAATCGGGCCTTCCCGGTTACGAAGTCACCATCTGGTACGGCCTGCTCGGCCCCGCCGGCCTGCCCAAGCCGGTGATGGACAAACTACAGGGCGCCATTGCCGCGATTTTCAGAAACCCGGACAAGCCTCTGCTCGATCAATTCACGGCGCTGGGCATCGTACCCACGCCGCTGCACACGCCCGAGCAGTTTGGCGATTACCTCAAGAACGATTTTGCGTTCTGGAAAAAACTGACTGCGGATGCAGGGGTAAAGGTGAATTGAATTCGGGTGGCGGGCTTAAATCAGCGGCTACTGTGTCCACACAGAAAAAACAGAGCGAAAAGAAATACGACTCTAACCCTATTTATTCCTGCAGCATCCGGGAGCAACCAGACTTTAGTCCACGTCCGGAAACGGCCAGAAGCGGTCATTCAATACCGGGGGCTTTGACCTACCACATTCCTGATAGAGTGCCTTGTAACCGCAGGTTTCCGTGTTACTGCGACGACGCGTGGGAAATTCCAAGTAGAAAACAGGGCGCTTTCTGTCAACTATTTTGTCACCTAAAAATTGTCAACTATAAAGTCAACTACTTCACGTTAGCGCATCGAAATGGCGACAGGTCTCTCAAATAAGCTCGCGGGTCAGATCGGGGAATACCTTGCCTGCGCAGAGCTTGGACGCAGGGGATTCATCGCTACAACCTTCACTGGCAACGTCCCCGAATATGACCTTATTGTGTGTGATGACACATTGCAGACAATTCCGATTCAGGTAAAAACTTCTCGCGGAAATAGTTGGCCTAGTCGCGCGGATATATGGCTCCAAATCGAAATTGATGACGTAACGAAAAAGCAAGTCAATCACGGCCCTAAGACCATCGAGCATCCAGATTTGATCTACATTTGTATCGCGCTTGGCGAAACCAGTGCTTCAGATCGGTTTTTCATTTGCCAGAAATCTGACATTCAGAAGGCATGCATTGCTTCCTATACACGGTGGATGGATCCCAAGGGATGGGTGAGACCTGTCAATTACAAGTCGCTGGACAATCGGTATGGAGTTGAGGATTTGTTGCAGTTTGAGAACAATTGGCCGCTCGTCGAACGTCGATTGAGCGAAAGATACGCTAACCCATCATTCCAAGGGACGCTCGGCGATAAAGCTGCCGGTCGCCCCTGAATTCAAACGTTAAGCATGAGAAATAGATGAGCGCCTACCTCTATACATGGAATCCGAAGCGTTGGAAATGGGTTGATCAACCCGAGGCAATTTGTCGAATTGGGGACGGCGAGCAGTACGACATGTATTGGAGTTGTGGTAACACCAAGAAAATTTCTGTCGGCGATATCTTCTTTCTGATCAAGCTTGGTGTCGAACCTAAAGGAATTATTGGCTGTGGCTATGTGTCTTCATCTCCTTATCCTCTCCCTCACTGGGACGACGAAAAGGCAAAGAAAGGCTTAACCGCTTTGCGAACCGACCTGTTGTTCAAGGTATTGTCCGAGACGCCAATTATTTCCATTGAGACGTTGCAGGATCGGTATCCCGCCCACAACTGGTCGCCGCAGGCAGGTGGTCTATCTGTTCCAGAACCCATCGCCAGCGAACTATTTGCTCAAATCCAAGCGAGTCCAGCGTTTGGATTTTCAATCCCTTCGACAAACGAGGTTCGCCTTTACGCCGAAGGAAAGAGCAAGACAGTCACGACAAAGACCTATGACAGAAGCCCTCTTGCCCGCCAAGCGTGCATTGAGCACTACGGTCATACCTGTTGCGTATGCGGATTCAACTTTGAAAAGGCATATGGTCAGCTAGGCGCGAACTACATAGAAGTTCATCACTTGAAGCCCGTTGCTGACATTGGCAAAGAGTACTTGATTGACCCCATCAAAGACTTAAGGCCCGTTTGCGCCAACTGCCATCGCATGCTCCACAAACTGCGTCCGCCTCTTTCAGTTGAAGAGCTGCTCACGCAAAACCCGGCGCTCCAAGGGACGCCGCGCGATAAAGCCGCGCCGCGTCCCTGAGCACTACGTTGGGGTCAACACTGGAGCGCGAGTGGCTCGCTTCGGGTCGCAACCAAACGTCGGTCTTAGGCCGCTATCGGCCATTTGTGGCCAGCGGCAAAACGGCTAAGACGCCGGAAAGCAGCCGGTGGTTATACGTTTTATACTTTTCGCATCTCGCTTAGGCCTAATAAAAAGACAGAACCGTCAAAAAAGATCATTAATAATTAGAGACTTCAGCCTTCAGACACGTCCATTACTCAGGAATGATGACGAGACAGTTCTGCCTCTTTAATCACTGTTAGGTTTCATTGTTTCAACAACCCTGGGCTGCTGTGGAGACTGCAATGCCAAACTCAAGGATGACTATGTCCCAAATCGTTCGCGTGGCTCTCGCTTTCTTGCTAGTGACGGCGCAACTTCCGGCGGCATTCGCCCTGGACAGCGCGCCGGCGAGCGTCGTTCTGGAGCTTGTGCCATTCTCGTCGGATGAGGGCGTTGCTCGCCTTGCCCGATCGACTGCAAAAGTCGACTTTCCCGCGCTCGCCAATCAGTTCGAACCGCAATCGAACGCCGCCTTCTGTGGCCCCACGTCAGCGGCTATCGTGCTTAACGCGGTGCGCGGTCGCAGCGATGATCTGCCCCGCGATCGAAGCCGCTTGCGCCCTGAAGACTTTCGGTTTATTCCCGCCAAGTTCGATTTGACACTCCCTCGCTTCACTCAAGACAACGTAATTACGAAAGGCGTGAAGACGCGGGCACAAGTTCTCGGCGAGCCCACAACAATCAATGGAAAGCAGGTGGATGACGGCGGCTACCAGGTCCGCCAGCTCGATGAAATGCTGAGGGCGAATGGTCTTGTCACTCGACTTGTCATCGTCGATGACAGAAAGATTGAGCAGGACATTCGGACCGAACTGCTTGAGAACCTCAAAAGGCAGGGCGATTATGTGATTGTTGCGTACCGACGCGCGGCCGTAGGCCAAAGGGGTGGCGGACATATATCACCCCTCGGTGCATACGATGCTGAATCCGACTCGTTCCTCGTTCTGGATGTAAACCCTGCAAGCGCTGGCTGGGTTTGGATGCCAACGGTAACGCTCATCAAGGGCATGCGCACCTTCGACACGGTCGAAAACCGTGGGTACATATTGGTTCAATCACCGTGAGCCTTCTTCTTCTGCCGACGGGAGCCGTACAATTTTACGCCGCGAGACCTAACTCTAGGTGGAATGGACGGGCGAAAGCGGGCGTCACTTTTCTCACGGCCGCCTCGCGCGCCCGCCTTGCACCACAACGTTGACTGACTGCTTTGGAGCGCACCGACTGGCCGGTCCGGGTCGACACCGGACGGTAGCGGAAGATGCGGTCAATCACAATGTTGCAGCGCTCGTCCTTGGACATAGACGTAAGTCGATATTCGTTGCGCTCATCGAGCTGCGGGCTGCGCACCCGGCGCCCGGAAATCACTTTGGACAGACCACCGTTTCAAATGCCTTTACACTAGAGGGTCTGCGAATTAAACCTCGAAGTGCAACATCCGGGCTTTCGAGGAAGGTGAGATGCCCCGGGGTGTACCTTTCTGTTTACCAAGACGGATAGGAGCATCCCATGCGCTACAAGCATCTCACCTAT
>CAITSH010000077.1 GCA_903895005.1 uncultured Pseudomonadota bacterium | reverse complement strand
AGCCGGGCTGGGAAAATGCGGTTGAGTCGGTGCTGCGCGAAAAGCTGCACGCCATCCAACTTGCGGATCCCGACCAGATTCAGCAACTTCTGGACAGTCCTCCTCCCGCAAAATTAAGCGTATTTGCCGTGGGTGGCAGCCTCGTCGGGCTAACGGATGGGGAATTCCCACCGCTTGCCGGCTACGTCAGGTTTTCAGATCCGTCGATTGCCCCGTTGATTGAGGGCTGGCTAGACGGCTTTTTTGCGGTAGAGGGGGTCCCGCGGTTGATGACGCGGCTTGCTTTACCCCTTGGCGACGTGTTGGTTAATCGCGATGGGCATCAATTCGGACGTCAAGGCATTACTTTTCACGCGCCCGACCCCGCAGATACCGGAATACTCGCGCGGCAAAGGGAGATCGAATCGCTTACTGCTGATTGCGGAATGCGTAAATCCGAGCTCGAAACCCTGCGGACAGCTCTTGGACAGGCCGAGGCCAGCGTCTCTGCCTGCCAGGACCGGCAGGTACAACTGCGCCGGCAACTGGGCGATGCACGCCAGCAAGGCCACCTTTTGCAACTTGAGCATGTGCGGCTTACGCAAAACGCCGAGCGGGTGTCGGAGCGTGGCCGCCAAATCAGCCTTGAATTGGCTGAGATCATCCAGCAAAAACAATCAGAACAGGTGTCCCAGTCCGAGGCGGAAGGCAAACTTGAGCAGATTCAGGCCCAGATTGACAGCCTTCATGAAGCTCTCGAAGCCGTACAAGCAGCATTCCAAGACGCCGAAGCAGCACTTGCGACGCAACGTAGCGCCATTCAACAGGCGGAACGCGAACAGCAACAGGCCCTATTCAATCAACGTGAATGCGCCTCAAAGATAAGCGAAATAGAGGTTTTGTCGAAAAATCTGGTCGAACAAATCGCCAATGCGGAAAAGCAAACGCAAGATTTTCAGCAAGAAATTTCCACGCTATCCGATGCAGCGCAAAAGGAGCAACTGCAGATTGCACTAGAAGCCAAACTGGTGCGGGAGCAGGCCCTTGCAGCGGCTCGCGACCAGCAGGAATCCGTATCCGCCGGTTTACGCACCGCCGAAGCCCAGCGAATCGAGTCCGAACAGAAGCTCGACCCGATGCGTGAACGTATCGGCGATCTCAAACTGAAGGAGCAAGCTGGGCGGCTTGCATACGAGCAATTCGCGAACCAGTTGTTTGAAGCCGGAGCGGACGAGGTTGCGCTTGCGTCAACCCTTGAACCGGGCCAGAAGGGCGCGCCGCTGCAAGGCGAGATAACCCGTCTTACGAACGCGATTGCCGAACTCGGCGCCGTCAACATGGCCGCCCTAGACGAGCTAACGCAGAATCGCGAGCGCAAGAACTTTCTCGACTCGCAATCGGCCGATCTTGCCGAAGCGCTCGCAACGCTGGAGAACGCGATACGCAAGATCGACCGGGAAACACGCGAACTTCTTCAGCAGACATTTGACACCGTCAACATGCATTTCGGAACCATGTTCCCGACGCTGTTTGGCGGCGGCGAAGCAAAGCTGATCATGACCGGGGAAGAAATTCTCGATGCCGGCATACAGGTGATGGCGCATCCCCCTGGAAAGAAGAACGCCTCCATCCACCTGCTATCGGGCGGGGAAAAGGCGCTCACAGCCATTGCTTTGGTTTTCTCCATGTTCCAACTGAATCCCGCACCGTTCTGCCTTCTTGACGAGGTGGACGCCCCTCTGGATGACTCCAACACCGAGCGGTTCTGTGAACTTGTGCGGAAAATGTCCTCCGGCACGCAATTTGTATTTATCAGCCATAATAAAATCACCATGGAACTGGCATCCCAGCTGGTCGGCGTAACAATGCAGGAGTCCGGTGTTTCACGTGTCGTTGCCGTGGACATGGAACAGGCGTTAAGACTCGCGGACGAGCGCCGGGAACCCGTTCTCGCATGAGTTCCCGGAAATGAGCGAATTACAGATCAGCTTGTTGTGCATTGGCGCGGTCGTGATAGTGGCGGTGCTCGCCTATAACAAGTGGCAGGATCGAAAGATTGCGCGAGGCACCAGCCAAAGTTTCCGTTCCACACACGAAGACGTGCTGCTGAAACCGCAGCCTAGGCCATCAACAGCCGAATTCGAAGCGGTCATGCCCGCCCCCCCCGCACCTGCAGGTGCTGAGGATAGTTCCAGCCAAGCGCGGATTGAGCCGGTCATATCGGCTACCGCAGACGAACTCCGTACCTTAGCGGCGAATGTGGCGCCAATCGACCATGTCGTCGAACTCACCTTCGAAAAACCAGTGAGCGCCGCGCTCATTCTCCGCTCTGGAAATTGGGCTGCTTTCCCAGGCCTTTACTGGCAGGAGTTCGTCGAGGCTTCGGGAGGCTGGATCACATTGCGTCCCGAGGCCGAGTGCCGACGGATTCGCGCTGCCACTCTGGTTGTGAGCCGGCAAGGGATCACGCAGCAGCGTGACCTGGAAACATTCGAAGCCGCCGTGTTTTCGGCGGGGAGCGCGCTAGGCGGAAAATGTCAGGGCGGTTCTATTTCGCAGAGCCTTGAGTTGGCGCGCGAACTGGATGCATTTTGCGCTGACGTCGATGTGCAGATCGCAATTCACCTGGCAAGCAGGGACGGCGAGCCCTTTGCAGGTACGAAGTTGCGTGGCCTCGCGGAGGCCGCAGGCCTGGCACTCGGCTCGGAAGGGCAGTTTCAGTTCCGAAATGACGACGGCTTCATCCTTTTCTGTCTCGCCAACAAGGAGCCACAACCCTTTCTCGCCGAGACCATGCGCAATATTTCGACACGCAGCGTATCGTTGTTGCTTGACGTCCCAAGAACGCCGGGTGGGATAGCGAGTTTTCGCACCATGCTTCTGGTGGCGCAGCGGCTTTCCCAGGGCCTCAACGCTGCGGTTCTCGATGACAACGGAAACCCGCTGGGAGATCGCGCGTTCGACGCCATTGCTGCGCAGCTAGGCACGTTGTATCGCGATATGGAGGCCCGCAACATAGCAGCGGGCAGTCCGACCGCGCTGCGTCTATTTTCCTGAAAATGCAGGACAGCGAGCGAGTTCGGTTTCGCGCCGAGCAGTTGCGACTGGAACTTGAGCGACACAATTACCAATATTACGTTCTGGACGAGCCGGATGTCAGCGATTTTACGTATGACGAACTGTTCCGCGAGTTATCGGTAATTGAAGAGCGGTATCCCGAATTAGTCGTTGCAGAGTCGCCCACGCAACGGGTCGGTGCTCGACCGCTGTCAGAATTCGCTTCTGTTCCCCATGCTGTTCCGATGCTCTCGCTTGCCAACGCCTTCGAGGATGAAGAGGTTTCGGCTTTCGACAAGCGTATTCGGGAAGCGCTGGGCGTTCCGGAAATATGTTATTCGGCCGAGCCAAAGTTTGACGGTCTGGCGATCAGCCTTCGCTATGAGTCAGGACGGTTCGTAAGGGGCGCAACGCGCGGGGACGGGGAAACAGGTGAGGACGTCACCGCGAATCTTCGGACAATACGTGCAATTCCCCTCAGGCTTACCGCCTCGGATCGAATGCCTGCAGTGCTTGAAGTGCGCGGAGAAGTGCTCATATTCAAGCAGGACTTCTTTGACTTGAACTTAAGGCAGCGCACAAACGGGGAAAAGGAATTCGTAAACCCACGTAACGCCGCTGCCGGAAGTTTGCGCCAATTGGATCCACGGATAACTGCGGTGCGGCCGCTCCGATTTTTCGCGTACGGTTTGGGGGAGGTCACGGAAGGGTTTTCCCCGGTCAGCCATTCCGAGCAGATGTCGTGGCTCGCCCAGTTCGGAATTCCCGTTTGCAATGATCGAAGTGTTTGCCAAAGTGTTGACGAATTGCTCGCGTTTTATCGCGCAACGGGACTTCGGCGCGCATCGCTTTCCTATGATATCGACGGTGTCGTTTACAAGGTAGACGACACGGCATTGCAGCAACGCCTTGGATTTGTCGCCCGCGCGCCACGATTCGCGATTGCACACAAGTACCCCGCGGAAGAAGCGGAAACGGAAGTTCTGGATATACAGGTTCAGGTCGGACGCACGGGAGCACTGACCCCCGTCGCGCGCCTCGCCCCGGTTTTCGTTGGCGGGGTTACGGTCACAAATGCAACTCTGCACAATGAAGACGAGGTGCGTCGCAAGGATATATGGCGAGGCGACAAAGTTGTGGTGCGACGTGCCGGTGACGTTATTCCCGAAGTGGCGAGGGTCTCACGCCCCGGTTCGCGCGGTCCAACCGCACGCTTTGAGATGCCAACACATTGTCCTGTTTGCAATTCAAACGTCCTACGCATCGTCGGCGAATCGGCTGCGCGGTGCAGCGGAGGACTTTTTTGTCCAGCGCAAAGGAAACAGGCATTGCTGCATTTCGCATCGCGCCGAGCGATGAATATCGAAGGACTCGGTGAAAAGCTTACAGACCAGATGGTCGAGAGGAACATAGTCCGGACTCCCGCAGACTTGTACCGATTGGGCGTCGGTGCTTTGGCAGAACTGGACCGCATGGGGGAGAAGTCCGCAAAGAACATCGTTGATGCGATCAGCAAATCCAAAAGGGTGTCATTGGAACGTTTCGTCTACTCCCTGGGAATACCCGGTATCGGTGAAGAAGTCGCGAAAATCCTTGCCCGCCATTTCGGCTCCTTGGATGAGCTGATGAACTCGCGTTGGGCGGAAATCGCCGAATCAAAGAAAACAGTGCAAAAAGGAAATATCAACCGCAAAAAAAAGGGGCAGGCTCCAGCTCCCCAGGTGCTTGAAGGAATCGGTCCGGAATTAATGGACAGCTTGGAAAAATTTTTCGCCGAATCCCATAATCGCGAAGTCATAGCGGCGCTTACTGCAATGGGCGGCGTGGAAATCGTCGCCGGGGAACGACGCGGAAACCGCACGCCCTCTGGGCCACTCTCCGGAAAGACATTTGTTTTGACCGGTACCCTTCCCGGTCTTTCCCGAGATGATGCCAAAACGCTGATCGAAGCTGCGGGCGGTAAAGTTGCAGGATCTGTGTCTAAATCGACTAGTTTTCTTGTGGCGGGTTCAGAGGCAGGCAGCAAGCTGGAAAAGGCAATCGAACTTGGTGTCACGGTCATTGACGAGCCCACATTGCGCTCGCTGCTGGAAAACTAAAAGGGGAACATGTTGCAAAAAATTACCAAAGCCGTTTTCCCGGTAGCGGGCATGGGCAGCCGATTCTTGCCAGCAACCAAGGCAAGCCCTAAGGAAATGATGCCGATTGTGGACAAACCGCTGATCCAGTACGCGGTCGAAGAAGCGGTGGCTGCCGGAATTACTGATATGGTTTTCATCACGGGTCGTAACAAACGCGCAATTGAAGATCATTTTGACAAGGCTTATGAAATCGAAGCGGAACTGGCAGCAAGGGGAAAGGCCGAATTGTTGGCGCTGGTTCAAGGAATTCTGCCTGCGCATGTCAACTGTATTTATATTCGGCAGGCTGAGGCCCTCGGTTTGGGGCATGCCGTCCTGTGCGCAAAACCGGTTATCCAGGACGAGCCTTTCGCAGTAATCCTTGCCGATGACCTGATCGACGGGGACGTACCGATCGTAAGTCAGATGACTGGCGTGTTCGAAACTGAACAGTGTTCCTTGCTTGGGGTTCAGGAAATACCGATTTCGCAGAGCCGCCAATACGGCATGGTGAAAGTGGCACGCGTGCGCGGCGACCTCGGCGAAGTTCAAAGTATCGTTGAAAAACCCTCACCAGAATCCGCGCCGTCCAACCTCGCTGTCGTTGGCCGCTACATTCTTACGCCTCGAATTTTCCATCACCTTGAACGGGCAAAGCCGGGGGCCGGCGGAGAGATCCAGTTGACAGACGCCATTGCGTCGCTGTTGTCAGAGGAACGGGTTCTGGCGTACCGGTTCAACGGTGTTCGCTATGACTGCGGATCAAAAATGGGATATCTGCAAGCGACAATCGCGTATGCAAGAAAGCACCCTGAGGTAGGAGCCGAGTTCAACACCTATCTGAGAGGCATCGAATACTGATGCTCGACGCCAGAGAGGCGTGGAAGATGTTGAGTGAGGCCGAACTCGTTTTCAGCGAAGAGGCAGTGCTTGATGCCATTGCACGAATGGCCGGGGAAATCAGTGCAGCGCTGAAAGACAAATACCCACTGATTCTGGCGGTAATGGGGGGCTCCGTATATTTTGCGGGCAACCTGCTCCCAAAGTTGCGCTTCCCAGTTGAGTTCGATTTCATCCATGCATCCCGATACGGCGATGCGCTGACCGGTGGGGGAATAACCTGGCGCGCCGCCCCGCGCGAAAACGTTATGGGCCGCGTGGTGCTGGTTTTGGACGACATTTTGGACGGCGGCGATACCATGTTCGCAATCAAAGAGCGCGTCATTGCGATGGGCGCCGTCGAATGCCTTACCGCAGTACTAACCGACAAAGACAACGGTATGCCCAAGCCTATTCTCGCTGACTTTGTGGGACTGACAATTCCCAATCGATTTGTGTTCGGCTGCGGCATGGATGCTCATGGCGCATGGCGGAACCTCCCTGCCATCTATGCGAAGAAGGATTCCTGATGCTCGCGATTATCGGCGGAAGCGGCCTGACACAGTTGGCCAGCCTGCAAACGACACACCACCGCGCGGTACGAACGCCGTATGGAGAGCCGTCAGGCCCGATTACCTTTGGCAGCATCGGCGCTTGTGAAGTCGCTTTCCTCGCCCGGCACGGTTACGGACATACAATCCCGCCTCACGAGGTCAATTATCGTGCAAACATCTGGGCGCTCAAGGCGGAAGGAGTCACTGAAATCGTGTCAGTCGCTTCTGTCGGCGGAATACGCGCCGACCTTGGTCCCGGGATTCTCACCGTGCCCCACCAACTCATTGACTACACCTGGGGGAGGCGTCAGACGTTTTTTGACGGCGGTGAAGCTCCGGTGAACCATATCGACTTTACCCACCCGTATTCGCCAGAAATGCGGCGTCGATTGCTGCAAGCGGCGATCGCCTGCGACGAAAAAATCGTCGACGGTGCTGTTTATGCCGCTACGCAGGGACCACGGCTCGAGACGGCGGCAGAAGTGGACAGGCTTGAGCGTGACGGCGCTGACATCGTAGGAATGACCGGCATGCCTGAGGCCGTCCTCGCCCGTGAACTCGGACTACGTTACGCGACCATTGCGGTCGTGGTGAATCATTCCGCAGGACGCGGTGACAGCATAAATGCGATCGAATTCGCACGCATAGAGGAAATCCTTCAACAGTCTATGTCACGAGTGAGGCGTGTTATTGAAAAGGTCTGCGCATGATAAGGCCGGTTCTTCGCATGGGGGATCCGAGGCTGTTGACGGAGGCACGCCCGATCGAGGCGTTTGACATGCCGGAGTTACATTCGCTTCTCGATGATATGCGCGACACGATGGCCCACCTCAACGGCGCGGGGCTTGCTGCGCCTCAAATCGGCATTGGACTTCAGGTCGTTATTTTTGGGGTAGGTGTAAACCCTCGGTATCCAGATGCGGAAGAGGTGCCGAGCACAGTCCTTATAAATCCGGTTATAACTCCGCTGGACGATCAAATGGAAGAGGGCTGGGAGGGATGTTTGTCAGTGCCGGGATTGCGCGGGATTGTGCCGCGCCACCAACGGATTCGTTATACGGGATTTGACGCTTACGGACGGAGTATCGATCGAACGGTAAGCGGCTTTCACGCAAGGGTCGTCCAGCACGAAACCGATCATTTGCGCGGTATTCTGTATCCGATGCGGATACGTGATTTCCGTTCGTTCGGATTTACTGAAGCGCTTTTCCCAGGGGAGGATGTGCCAGATGACTGACGTTTCCGGCACATCGCATTTTTGCAGTGACGTTACCGGACAGGAACGTAACTTTAAACACCGCTATCAAGCCCAGCAATCTGATGCAGATTGCCTGAAAATACGGGGACTTCAGGATTGAAGCTGCTCGAGTAAATCCTGCTCAAGCAGTAACACTGCACGGGGATTGCGCAACGATTCTCCGCTAATCACGAACACGTCCTCTGCTCGCTCTCCTAGAGTATTGATTCGCGCTGTTCTCAGGCTGATTTCATAGCGGCTAAGTATTCGGGCGACTCCGTACAGGAGTCCGGGGCGATCCCCGGCCGTGATCGACAGCAGGTAATATTGTCCCTTCTCGTCGGGGCGAATATGTACCTCGGGGGTGATCGGAAAATGTTTTAGTTGCCGCGAAAGGCGGGCACGCACAGGAGAGGGAAGGTCGGCCTGTTCGTAAATGCGTCTGTAAAGTTCGTCCTCGATCAGGTTGATCATGTCCCGATAGTGAGGGGCCTTGCCGGGGCCAAGAACAAGAAAAGTGTCCAAAGCATATCCGTGGCGGGTGGTGTGAACTTTCGCGTCCGCGATATTGAAGTTAATTTCACCAAAGTATCCGCAAATCCGGGCGAATAAATCCTTTTGGTCCTTTACGTAAACCATCACCTGCAGACCCTCGCCAATCGGGGACAAACGCGCTTTAACCACCGGTCGGTCTGAATCAACCCTGTAGTGAAGGGTTCTGGTCTGCCAAGCGATATCCTGGGCATCGTGCCGAAGAAAGTACGCAACATCAAGTTGATTCCAAAGGGTGTCTTTTACGGTATCCGAAAGCGCATAAAGGCGAAGAAGGCGTAAAGCTTCTTCTTGGCGTTCCTGCATTCCCTGATCGCTGCTCAATTTGCCACCCTGCAGACTGCGGATTGTTGCGTTGAAGAGATCTTCAAGCAATTTGCCTTTCCAGGCGTTCCAAACCTTAGGACTAGTTCCACGGACATCCGCTACGGTCAGAAGATAAAGGGATATAAGTCTTCGTTCGGTCTGCACCAGGCGTGCGAATTTTTCGATGGTGTCCGGATCGGAAAGATCCTGCTTCTGAGCGACAGAAGACATGGTCAAGTGGTGTTCCACAAGGAACTCAACCAGCGAAGCATCATCACGGCTGATGCCATGCTGCCTGCAGAATAGACGCGCGTCCGATTTGCCAAGCTTAGAGTGATCGCCGCCGCGACCTTTCGCTATGTCGTGAAATAGCGCGGCGATGTAAAGAATCCAATGTCGATCAAACCCCGAGATTAGCCGACTGCAAAGGGGATATTCGTGCGCAAATTCGAGCATGGTAAAGCGTCGCAGGTTCCTGACCACAGTCAGAATATGCTGATCGACAGTGTATACATGGAACAGATCGTGTTGCATCTGCCCAACGATT
>CAITSH010000076.1 GCA_903895005.1 uncultured Pseudomonadota bacterium | reverse complement strand
GGCTAACCGAAGCCAAACTCCGATCGATTGCAGACCAGCTAAACCAACGACCACGCAAGTGTCTTGGCTACCTGACCCCGCACGAGGTACTCTTCGGCCTCAAGCCCATACCCATTGCGCTTCGAACTTAAATTCGCAGATTGTGTGTTGTTGCGTGTGCTCAGCCGGCCTTGAAGTCGACGCGTGTTTCCTTGGCGCAGATTTTCCAAGCGCCATCCTCGCGTACGAGTTCGTCGCGGTAACGTCCGACCGACGCCGGCCCGCTCAGTGCACCGGGCAGCTTGCCGGCTTCGGCGAGCACCTGCCGGTAAACCGTGAAGTAGGAGGTCACGACCACGCGGTCTGTGCCGATCTTTGACGAGAGCTGGTTGGTAATGACGTGGCGCACCAGCATTTTGGGATCGCGCTTTGGCATGATCTCGCGAAACTGCTCAATGCCATTCACGCTGGCGTCGGGGCGCTGCCATACCAGTCCGGGCACGATGTGCTGTTCCATGGCCTTGAAGTCGCCGGCATCGAACAGCGCCATGAAGCGGAGCACCACTTCCTGGCATTTCTGGACGTCGAGGGCGTTGGCGAAATCTTCGTTGGTGTAGGCATGGGTCATGGCGGGGCTCGTTTCTTTGCGGATGCTTGGTTGTGTTTATTTGACCGGATGCGCGCGCAGCGCCGCTTCATTGATGTCGGTGCCCCAGCCCGGTCGGCGGGGGACGATCATCTGGCTGCCTTCGAATTCGATCGGGTGGGTCATGAAGTCGTTCATCCACGGCACTTCATCCACGACAAACTCCATGGCGCGGAAATTCGGGATGGCGGCGCAAAGATGCGCGCCCATCAGCGTGGAAAGGTAGCCGTGGTAGTTGTGAGCCGCGACATTGACCGAGTACGAATCGGCGAGGGCGGCCATCTGCATGGCATTGACCATGCCGTTCCACTGAACGTCGATGATGGCGAAGTCGACGGCGCGTGCCTCCAGGTAGGGGCGCATGCCGCGCTGGCCGTAGACGGTCTCCAGTGATGCGATGGGCAGTGTCGTGCCGTTGCGGATCGCGGCCAACTCTGCCGGGTCGTGCAGGTCGAACTCCAGCCAGTCAAGCGCGAAGGGCTCCAGGGCCTTTGCGATGCGTCGCATGCTTTCCGGGCGGAAATTGAAATTGAGGTCAACCATCAGGCCCATGTCCGCGCCCGCGCCCTGCCGAAAGGCCTCCAGCAGGCTGACCATGCCGTCGAGCATGCGCGCGTCGACATTGCGGTCGGGCCAGTGCGAATGCGTCTGGAACAGGCCGGGCGAGTGAACCCGCGGTTGACCGCTGTCACCGTCGAACACGATGACATTGGTCTTGAGTGCGGTGTATCCCTTGTCGCGCACCTGCCTGCCAAGTGTCACGACGTCATCGAGCGTGCGCAGGGGCGCGGCAAATTCGGTTGGAAGATAGCGTCCGTGCCGCACGCGAGCCGTGCCGCAGTGTGACCAGTAAAGCGGCAGGCGGGTGCGAAGTGCGCCACCGAGTAGTTCGCACACCGGCAGCGACAGGCTTTTTGCGCGGATGTCGAGGCAGCCGTTCTCGATTGCGGCACAGGCCTGTGCCGAAAGGCCGCCCGGGGTGAGCCGTGTGATCGTGGCAAGCAACTCGTGGATAAAGGTGGTCGCGCACGGATCGACGCCAATCATGTGTTCGGAGAGTTTTTTGATGATGGCCGTAAGGCCGGGCGTGCTGCGCGCCTCCGAAAACTCGGACCAGCCGACCAGGCCCTCGTCGGTGCTTATTTTCAGGAAGGACACCACGCGCCAGCCGGCGTCGGCGTGCAGGTCTTCGATGGCGGTGATTTTCACGTGTTGCCCCCGGGTGCGCGCACTATATTCAGCAGGCCCGCCGCATTGCCTGCAGTAAAGCGGCGGATGTTTTCGCAGATGATCGGCACGTTCACCTTGGCGACATTCTCATGCACCACGCCCTGGTGACAGGTGATGATAAGGTTGTCGAGTTCCCAGAACGGATGTTCGGGCGGCAACGGTTCGGTCATGAATACGTCCAGGGCCGCGCCGGCGATGCGCTTGTGGCGCAGCGTGTCGAGCAGTGCGTCCTCGTCGATCACGCCGCCGCGGGCGAGATTGACCAGAAAAGCGTCGGGCTTCATCGCGGCCAGCACGCGCGCATCGACAATGTGATGGGTTTCTTTCGTATAGGGCAGGAGCAGCAACAGGTAGTCGAGTTCGGGAACGAGTCCGAGCAACTTGTTGCGATGGACCATGCGGTCAAAGCCGGCCACGCTGCGTGTGCTGCCGCTGATGCCCACCACCGTCATGCCCAATGCCTTGCAGGCCGGGCCCAGCGTTTCGGCAATGGAGCCCACGCCGAGGATGCCTATGGTCTTGCCATTGAGCAGGCGCGCCGGCCAGCGCTCCCAGCGGTGGGCCTGCTGGTTGCGGAAGGTGCGCGGCATGTCGCGGCTCAGGCCAAGCAGCAACGACAGCCCGATCTCGGTCATCGGCACGCCATGCACGCCGTGGATGTTGGTGACCAGCACATCATCGCGCAGCGTGGGCCGGTCGACGATGTTGTCCATGCCCACGCCGATGCCCTGCACCCACTGCAGTCGCGGCATGCCGGCGAACACGTGGTCGGCACGGTCACGCAGGTAATGGCCGTGGGTGATGAGGATGGTGGCCCGATCAAGAAAGGGATCCGCGTCGGCGACGTCGGTGACGACGTTGATTTCCAGTTGCGGGAATGCGGCGTGCACGCCGTCGTGATATTCGCGCCGGATTTTGTCCGGCACCTGCAGGACCATCAGGATCGATTGCATTACGCGTTCAGCCTTTGTCGGGTGTTCTGCCTGGGCCGGATAATCCGGATCAGTCGAGCCTAAGGTCGATTTTCCTGACCACCGGCGTCCACATCTCGGCGTCGTCGGCGAGGGCCTTGCGCGTCTGGGCGGCCCCGGCGCCAATGGGCGTGAGGTCCACCGCCTGCAGGCGCTTCATCAGATCGGGATCGGCGAGCGCGTTGGCAGTTTCGCGCGTCAGGGTGTCGAGAATGGCCTGCGGCGTGCCGGCGGGCGCGAACAGCACGAGCTTGAAGGTGGCGTTGAATCCGGCATAGCCGGTTTCAGCCACGGTGGGAACGTTGGGTGCGAGCGGCGAGCGCTGTGCCGACGAGACCGCCAGCGCAACGAGCTTGCCCGAGTTCACATGCGGCATGACGGTGGGGCCCGGGAGAAAGCCGCAGTTGACCTGGTTGCCGATGATGTCTGCGGAGGCCGGTGCCGCGCCGCGATAAGGCACATGGGTCATGGTCGCGCCGGCCCGCGATAACAACAATTCCATCGCCAGGTGGCCGGGAACGCCGGCGCCACCGGAGGCATAGGACAGGGGCTGGCGCTTGCCGAGCTGGACAAGTTCGTCGAGGGTCTTGACGTTGAGCGCCGGATTGCAGGTGAGCACCTGTGCGAAGGAGGCCATCACCATCACCGGCACGAGTTCGCGCGCCGGATCAAAGCTCATCTTGCGGTAGATCAGCGGATTGATCGTCCACAGCGTGTCGGTGGCGATGCCGAAGGTATAGCCGTCGGGTTTGGATTTGGCCACCAGGTCGCCGCCGATGTTGCCGCCGGCACCCCCATGCGGTTCCACCACAAAGGGCTGCTTGAGCGCGCCGCTCAGCTTTTCGGCCACGGTGCGCGCCAGCACGTCGGTGACGCCGCCGGGCGGGAAGGTCAGCACTACGCGCACCGGGCGCTGCGGCCAGGCCTGTGCCGATGCGGTCGTTGCGGCGGCGGAAAGTGCCAGCGCAAGGAAGCAGCCGGCGGCAATACCGGCGCGCAGACGCGGGATGAAGTGCAATGCGGAGGGGGCCATGGGAAGTTGTCCGGAATTGATGGATTGTGCTGCGCATTGGCACAGCGCGGGCGCGAAATGGTCCGGTATTGTAATGGACACCATGGGGGCGGCGGTTGCCGCGGATGCGCGGGCCGCCGGTGGCGTACTGCGAGGTGCGCGCATAAGGCGCCGCGCCTCTATTCGAGCTTGATGCCGGCGAACTTGACGACCTTGCGGAAGGTTTCGATATCCGATTGCAACAGGGACATCAACTCGTTGCCGTCGCCGTTGAGCGAATCGATTCCTGCTGCGGACATTTTTTGTTTCATGTCCGGCGTGTCGAGGATGCGCCGTACCTCGGTACCGAGTTTTGCGACGATGTCGCGCGGCGTGCCGGCCGGCGC
>CAITSH010000075.1 GCA_903895005.1 uncultured Pseudomonadota bacterium | reverse complement strand
GTGCACGTTCTGAATGACCGTGCTCATCACCGCAAACTTCTCACCCGCGCACGTATTGAGCTTGAAGTTGGTCGGCGTCGTGCCATCTGCAGCGAAGGCCGGCAGACCGAACGGGTCGATCTTCAGGCAGGGTGCCGAGCAGTCGGCATTGGTCGCCGTCTGCGTGGTCGGCGTGGCCGTGACGAGCAAGGCGCCGGACTCGGCCGTCACCGTCAGCGTCTTGGTTGCGCTGTCCCACAGGGCTTGCGAGATGCGCAGTTCGTCCACCAGCGGCAGGTCCATCAGCGTGGCAGGCGCGTCGCTGGTGATGCGGGCACGCGCATGGGTTGCGGCCGGACGGGTCAGGTCAACGCCTGCGCCGACCTGCTTGGCTGCCGGCGTTCCCTGGAAGAACTCGAACTTCGGCTGCGTACCGGGCGTAGTGGGCAGCGGCTGGCGCGTCATCGCCAGTTCCAGCGTCTGGCTGGTTGGCGCAGCGGGATCGCCCGAGAACAGGCTCATGCCGAGGGTCGGCACCGCGCCGGCCGCTTTCTGCGCCACCGTCGCCCAGACACCGACCTGGAAGCCGTCAGGAGCACCGCCGGCTACGGAAGCCACGGCCTTGTAGGTGGCGCGCTCCACCTGGTTGACCGAAGGCAGCACACCTTCGAAAAGACGACCGAACAGGTTGAAGCCCGTGGTCGTGTAGATCGCCTCGGTCGTAGCGCAGTTGCCCGTGGACACGCCCGGTCCTTCAACCAGGACATAGTTGGCAAAAGGCATCGCCTTGATCTCGGCCGGGATCCACGCCTTGGTGCTGGCGCGCAGCGGGTTGGGCAGCTCGCTGCCGGTCACCGGCGTGCCCACCGCGTTGTAGTCAGAAATGTATTTTTTGCCATCCGGCCCGATAAACGGGGCCTTCACCGCGCCACCAGGCACATCGGACCACCGCAGGAAGGGACCGGTGGTGCCGGCGAGCGGACCGGTAAAGGTGCCGATGCCCACATCCGAGGTTTCGAATATCTTGCCGCCCTCGGCACCTGCATAGGTCTGCGGCGTGTTGTTCGGCGTGTAGTAGGTGTAATTGCCGGTGCAACCCACGTTGGTGTGCGTCACGCGCCAGCGGTTGAAGGTGATCTGCGCACCCGGCGTCGGAACGCCGGTGGCAAACGAGCCCTCAAGACCCATGTTGAACACAATGCCGCCTGCGCCGGAAATCGGCGTGCGCGTCAGCTTGTCCAGGCCTGCGCTCAGGAGCTTCACCGAGGCGAGGGTGTAGAAGTGTTCGGCCGACCAGTTGCCCGGAAACACCTCGGGCACCGTCAGCACGCCATCCGGGGGCGCGCCGGGCAGGACGGCGCAACCGCCGGCGGCGAGGACGGCCGGATCGATGTTGATGCACATCTCCAGCGCCACGCCGTTGCGGTCGGCATACCACTGCGGACAGCCGTTGACCGTATCCACCGGACCGGCGCGATCGAGTACCGCGAAAGCCGACGGCGCGATGCCGATGGCCGCGATGCTCAGCGCCAGGGTTTTGATGAGACGAGAATGCATGCTTCGTACTCCTTTTTTCTGGTTGGCTGCGGCGCGGTGCGTCGCAGCGGAACTTGCTTGTTTGAAATTCATGCTCTGTCCGTGCTTGTGTCGGTTGGAGCCCGCCCGCCCCTGCCGCGGCGCGCGGGGCGCCGCTGCGGCAGTCTTGCTGGTGTGGCTGGGCTGGCGGGCGGGCTTCATGTCCGGCTTCTTACTGGACGGTGGTCTGGGTGCAACCGCCGAATCTCGGCGAGTACACATAGGCCTGGGCCGGCTTGGCGTTGACATTCAGCGTCACCCCGGCGAAGGTCCACACACCTAGCGCACCAACCGTGGTGGTTGCGAGCAACTGGCCCGCAGCCGGGTTGACACAACCGTTCACGCCGCTGGCCGCGTTCGGCAGCATCAGCTGGATCGGCTGACCCTGGGCGATGCTGGAAACACCGTTGGCGCGCAGGGTGCTGGTCGTCGTACCGACGCGACCTGCAGTCCACTGTGCCCGTGCAAACGAGAGCGTTTCGGCACCCAGCGCAGTGACCCCCACCACGCCCTGGTCGGCGATCATGCCGGCCTGGTCGGTGAAGGTGTAGGCGAAGGTCCAGTCACCGGCCGACGGCGCCGTGAACACCAGCTTGCCCGGGATCGTGGTGAAGCTTGCCGAGCCTGCGGCGCAGGTCGGTGCCACCGCGGTGAAGGTGCAAGGCTCCTGCGTGATGCGCAGCGTGGTGATGTCCACCCCAGCCGGGGCGAAGTCATTGGCCACCACATCGATGATCGCAGGGGTGCCGGCGACCGCGGTGTTACCCAGGTCGTCACGCGCATCGGGCAGACCGGCGAGGTTGCTGATCACCGCGTTCACCTGCGCTACTGCCGTCGTTCCGTTGGCGGTCGAGGCCTTGTACCAGAACGTGTCGGTGATGCCACCCATGCCAGCCGGCGGCGTGTAGGTCACGAGGTTGCCGTTCAGCATGATCCGTCCGCCAAGCCCGGTGCATTGCGGCGAAGCCGTGGCCACGGTGCAGGCCGTCTGTGCATTGGGAACCGCACAGGTCACACCAGCAGCATCTGCGCAGATCAGCAGGTTGGCCACCGCGGCCACACCGATGTCGTTGGCAAACACATCGACGTTGACCGGCGTGTCCTTGGGCACGTTCACCGTGTCGGCCTGGAACAGCGCCGCACCGGTTGCCGAGCCCTGGTAGATCACCGGCTGGCGATCGCGTCCGCCGGCCGAAGAGCTCACCGTGACGTACGAAGGGGGCGTCTGCACGTTGGGTACCACGATGCTCGCCACCGGCGAAGTCGCGTTTGCGGCCGTCTTCATCTTGAAGTCGATCGCGGCGCCGGCGGCGTCCGCCAGCGGCAGGCCGTAGGCGTTCAGCGTCAGGCAGGGTGCGGAGCAGATCGCATTGGCAGCGGTGCCGCCAACCGGCGTGGGAGTCTGCAGGTAGGCGCCGGACTCGGCGCTCACCGTCAGCGTCTTGGTGACGCTGTTCCACACCGCCTGGTTGATACGCAGCTCATCAACGAGCGCCACGTCCACCGTGGTGGGCGGCGTGTCGGTGATGACGCGAACACGGGCGTTGGTATAGACCGGGTTGGGCAGGGCGGTGGTGCCGCTGGGCTGGGTCACGGCGGTCATGCCCTGGAAATACTCGAACTGCGGCGTGGCGATCTGGCCGGCAAAGGCCGGCGTGCCGGCGGCGGTCTGCACGCCTTCCATGCCAACTTCGGCCGTGCTGCTGGCCGGATTGGCCGGATCGGTGTACCACAGGCTCATGCCCAGGCGGGGCACCGGCTTGCCGGCTTCCTGCGTGGCTTGCGCCCAGGCGCCGATCTGGAACATGTCGGACTTGCCATCGGCATTGCTGTCAACGGCGCGGTAGGTGGCGCGATCAACGCTGTTGCGCGAGGGAATCGGGCCTTCGAAAAAACGGCCAAACATCTGGAAAGTATTGGTGGAGTAAACGACCTCATCCAGGGCGCAGTTGCCGGTCACGACACCGGGGCCTTGCACGGCGACGTAGTCGGTGAACTTCATCGCCTTGATTTCCGGCGGCACATAGGGGTTGGTGCTGGTGGCGAGCGCATTGGGAATCTCGCTGCCGGTCATCGCGCTGCCGATACCGCCGCCGTCGGACAGGTACTTCTTGCCATCCGGACCGGTGAAGGGCGCCCTGGGCGCGCCGCCGGGCACATCACTCGACTGCAGGAACGGGCCGATGTCGCCCGACATCACGGCTGCGGGATTGCCCATGCCGGTGTCTGTGGTTTCAAAGATCTTGCCGCGCGCCACGCCGGCAAAAGTCTGCGGCGGCCGGGTCGGCGTGTAATAGGTATGGTTGCCGGTGCAGGCCACGTTGCCGTGGTTGACGCGCCAGCGCGTGAACCACAGCTGCTGGCCCTCGGTCGGCACGCCGTTGGCGAAGGAGGCCTCGAGCGCGAAGTTGAAGGTAATGCGCCCGGCGCCCGGGGTGGGCACGGCGACGTTGCCGAGGTTGCCCTGGCCGGCCGGCGCGAGCCTCGCGCCGGTGAGCGTATAGAAGTGCTCGGTCGAGAAATTGTTGGGGAACACCTCGGGGGCCACTGAAACGCCGTTGGGCGCCGGAACGTTGACGATGGCGCACAGTCCGGCGTTAACGACGGCGAGGCCGACGGCGTCGGGGCTGTTGATGGAGCACAGCTCGAGCGCGACGCCGTTGCGGTCCTGGAACCAGGCCGGGAAACCATGGGCCGGATCAACCGGGCCCTGGCGCTGCAGCACCGCCTGCGCGGGCTGCGCCAGCGACATCGCCGCAAGCGCTGCGACGACTGAGTTTCTTAAAATAGGATTCATGTGTTGGCTCCTGAAAAGGGTCAGATCAAAGTGATTCAGAAAATTCGTTGGGAAGTACTGCTGAAACCAAAATTGAAAGTTACGAAATAATTGAAATAAAAGTGACAGAATTTTAATTATGTTAAATATTGCTGCAAACCTGTTCCGGCTTTACCGCGGCAGGCACCGGTTTTTTCAGGGCCTGCCGGGGGTTCCGGTTGCGGGCTTACCCGCGAAAGATGGCTGCTGATCCGTCGCGGGTCACCTCCGTGATTCAGTTGTGTGCCCATGCATATGCGCATGGGCGGGGGCGTGGGCGGCGGCACCGGTGTCGGCTGCGGCCTGGACCTGCGCCTTGCGCTCGATCGCGGTGACCACATAGTCGCCACCGTCTTTTTCAACCACGAAGCGCACCGTGTCGGCGACTTTGAGGCCGCTCAGAACGGCTGCATCGCGCACGCGAAACGCCATGGTCATGGCCTGCATGTCCATGCCCTTCCATTCGCCGTGCTTGATGATCACGCGGTTGGCCTTGGCGTCGATCTTGCGGATTTCACCGTCGGCGCTGGCCGACTGCGCGAATGCCGCGCACGAGAACAGCGCCAGCGCGGCGGTGGCGGCGACTGCGCCAAGGGCTTTTTGCATGGTGTGCTTCATGGGGTGATTCCTTTTGTTGGGTGTGAGTGCTAAAGATACGTCTTCGTTAAATGCGATTCAGTCGTGCTTTCGTGGCGAACGTGTAACTCCGTGTAATGCCCCGGCAAACCTGTTTGGTCTCTATGTGCCGGGGGTACTGCCGCTTCTTTTACTGGCGCGCTAACGATACGGCGCGGTTAAATGCAAATCAGTCCCTCTCTCGTGGCAGAGATGTAACGCTGTGTCATGGCCGGGCAAGCTGCCCGGGCCTAACGGGTGACCGGGGCCACGGGCGCCGCAGCGCGGGCGCGCGGTTTTTCCGCCGCGGTCTGTGCGGACTTTGCAGCCGGTGTGGCAACGGGAACACGCGCCTCGGCCTGCAGTTTTTCCACCAGGCCGCGCACCGGTTCACCCTGCGCGTCGACGATGCCGTTGATCACCCAGCGCGGCCGTCCCTGCGCGTCAAAAATCACCGTCGATGGCAGCGTGGCAAAACGAAAATCCGCCGCCTCGGCCGGCAGCCGCACGCTGCGCAAACTGGTCGGCGTCTTGTTGAAAAATTTCGTGATCGCGGTGTTCGAGTCGCCGGTGTTGACGAGCAAAAACTCCACCGCCTGCCCCTGCATCGAAGCGGCCAGGCGCGCCAGCGCCGGCAGTTCTTCGCGGCAGGGCTCGCACCACACCGCCCAAAAGTTGAGCACGGCAATTTTTCCGTTGAGGCCGGACGCGTCAAAACGCCCGCCCTGCAGCGTGTCAAATTTCAAGGCCGGCACAGCGGTGTCGCCCCAGGGCTTGACCTGCGCTGCAAAGCACAGCGCCGCGGTGAACATCAGGCCGCAGGCGAGCGCCAGCCCCATCAACAGGCTGGTCATGCGCTCGCGCCCGAAGCCCGGGTGCTGGATCATTGCGGCAACTCGCGCACATAGGTCTGCGCATCGGCGAGGCCGCGGCTGGCCGACTGGCGCACCAGACGCAGGCCCTCGGCCTGGTCTTGCGGCACGCCGCGCCCTTCGATCAGGCACAGGCCCAGGTGGTATTGCGCCAGCGCGTTGCCGCCTTGCGCCGCCTCACGCAGCAAGTCCAGCGCCTTGGCGAGGTCGTGACGCACCTCGCGTCCGGTCATCAGCAGGAGCGCGAGATTGGCGCGCGCCTCCTGGTCGCCCTGCTCGCCGGCCTTCTCGAGCCAGTAGGCGGCCTCTTGTTCGTCGCGCTCTATGCCCCAGCCTTTGCGAAACAACACGCCCAGGCGGTTTTGTGCCGCTGCATCGCCCTGGCGCGCGGCCTCGGTGAGCAGCATCAGCGCCATGCCCGCATGCATGGGCACGCCACGGCCCTCCAGGTACATCTGGCCGAGCAGGCTTTGCGCCGCCTGCTCGCCCTGGGCCGAGGCGGCCTCGAGCAGCGTCGCGGCCATGGCGTCATCGCGCGGCACAACACGGCCCTGCATATACAGAGTGGCCAGCACAAACTGGCCGAAGCCGTCGTTTTTGGCCGCGGCCTGGCGGATCATCGCCAGGGCCGCTTGCACCTGCGCCACATCAGCGCCGCGCACCAGCATGAAACCGATGCGCGCCTGCCCTTCTGCATCGCCTGCGGCGACGGCCTTGCGATACCAGACGGTGGCTTCACGATCGCTGCGCGCCACGCCAAAGCCGCGCTCGTACAAATCGCCAATGGCGCTGAGCGCGCGCGCACTGCCTGCGGCGGCGGAGAGGCGGAACAGGCGCAGCGCCTCGGCGTAGTCGCGCGCAAACACCGCCATGCGACCCTGCGCGAGCAATTCGGCCGCGGTCGGCGCCGGGGGCGGCTCATATTGCGCCGCCGCCTCGGGCGAACCGGGCGCCGGTATGCTGGCGCGCGCCTCGCCCTGCGCCAGGGCCAGCGACAGCGCCGAGGTCATCAGCGTCGCCGCCAGCAGGGCGCTCAAGGTCACATGCCGTTGGGGAATGATGCGAAGCGTCATGGCGATCGGATTGCGGTTTCAGGTTTCTGGTTTATCGGGAGCAGACGTTCAAAGCGAACGAATGACGCTGTAGATGTTGCGCGGCGAGGTGCCCAGCGCGACCATCGACCAGCTCTCTTTGTTATCCACGATCAGGCGGCCCGAGCTGCTGTGAAGGGTGACATCGCGGTCGCGCTCGGGGTCGGGGTCGACAAAGCCCTGGCGACGGCGCAGCAGCTCGATGTCATTGGGCTTGCCGGTCAGGAACAACCAGCCCGGCTTGGTCTCGAAAATATCCTCGGCGTATTCCTTGAGGATGGGCACGGTGTCTTTTTCCGGCTCCAGCGTGACGGAGTAGAAAAACACGTCCTTGCCCATGCGGTCGCCCAGCATGTCCTGCACCTGGCGCAGGTTCTGGTTGGCGGCGGGGCAGCGCCCTTCGGGGCACTGCACGACAAAAAAGTTCAACAAGATGATGCGGTCGCGCACCAGGTCGTCGTAAAAGTTGAAGGTCTCGCCGGTGTGTGCCACCAGCGGGATGTTGGGCAGGTAACCGCGCGAGGCGGCCCTGGAGATCGGCCGTGCTGCGCCGGCGGCGGCGCCGCCGTGCAGCGGGTCGGCCGCCGCCGGCAGGGCTGCTGCCAGGGGCAGCAGGCCTGCGGCCGAGAGAAAGGATCTGCGGTTCATCGAGAGTCTCCCTCGCCGGCCGTTCTCAGACGATCTTCCACATGGCCATCATGCCGTGGTCTTCGTGAACCACGTTATGGCAGTGCATGGGGTAGATGCCCTTGTAGTCGCGAAAGCGCATCGCCGTGGTGATGGTCGAGCTCGGGTCAAGGCGGTACACGTCCTTGCGGCCGCCTTCCAGGGGCTTGGTCGGATCGGGCTGGGCCGCGCCGTTGTAGCTG
>CAITSH010000074.1 GCA_903895005.1 uncultured Pseudomonadota bacterium | reverse complement strand
TTCCCCAGGACCGGCCCCACTTCCATGCCGAAGCCGAAGGTCTCCACATTGAGCGCAACGTACATCGCCAGGCGTTTGCCACCCGGCCATGAATAGTCGGGGCGTTTTCGTATCGGTGAAAAATCGAACCGGTCGTGCGTGGGCAGTACCATCTTGTCGGTCTCCATATCGTTCCGGACTGGTTCCGGTAGGTGCCCGCATTCTAGCCTCCCGCCGGCAATTCCCGAGCGCGCGGCACGCGCTTTTTTTTGGTTGTTGTGGCACGATTAGGATCTTCACCCCTTCAATACGCGGAGTTACGCATGACAACAGCCCGATCCTCCCGCCGCTCACTGCTCGCCGGTATCGCTGTCGGACTCGCCACCGCCTTGCTGTCGGCACCGGCAGCAGCGCAGGGACTGACGAAAGTGCGTTTCACGCTCGATTGGAGGTACGAGGGCCAGCTCTCGATGTTCATGCTCGCCAAGACCAAGGGCTACTTTGAAAAAGAAGGCCTCGACGTTTCGGTGGACGTCGGCGCCGGCTCGGGTGCGACCATCAACCGCATCGTCGGCGGATCGCACGATGCCGGCGCTGCAGACATGAGTTCGCTGATCGAATTCGTCGGGAACAACCCCGGCCCGACCCGCTTGCAGGCGGTGTACCTGCTGTATAGCCGCTCCACCCTGGTCTTGATGGCGCTCAAGAAATCCGGCATCAACAAGCCCCAGGATCTTGCCGGCAAGAAAATCGCCGCTCCGGTGTTTGACTCGGTGCGCAAGTCCTTCCCGATCTACGCACGAGCAATCGGCATCGACCCGAAATCCGTCACCTTTCTGAGCATCGATCCCGCCATTCGCGAAACACTGGTGATTCGCGGTGAAGCCGATGCCACCACTGGATTCGAGCTCAACCGCCTCACCCTGATCCAGCGCGGGGCAAAGGACGAGGACATCAACATGTTCCGCTTCGTCGACGCCGGACTCAATCTGTATGGCAACGCGGTTCTCGTGAGTTCAAAGATGATCAACGAGAACCCCACCGCGGTGCGCGGCCTGCTGCGTGCGATCAATCGCGCGATGATCGACACCATCGCCAATCCGGAAGAGGCGATTCGCGCCAACAAGACCTTCGACCGCCTGATAGATGACAAGACCGAACTTGAGAAACTCAAGATCACCTTGCGCTCGATCGACACCGAGTACTCACGCGCCAACGGACTTGGCGGCCTGAACAAACTGGTGCTCGACAACCAGGTGGAGGACGTAGCCGCTTCGTTTAACCTGAAAACCAAGCCAAGTGCAGACCTGATTTTCAATTCCAGCTTCCTGCCGCCCAAGTCCGAACGCATGCCGCCAGCAGCGGCAAAGTAGCGGCCATTCGGCCTGCCCGAGACAAATCCCGGAGCAAACCGGATGCTTGAATTTTCTCACTTCGACCTGTCCTCTGACCCATTGTCCGGTCGCTATGTGAAATCGGAAGTCGTCGATGTGGCATTCGCCCTTGAGGCCGGTGCGCTGGACAGCCCTGAGGGCCCGAATCGTTACCGGACCGGCGACGCGATTGTCACAGGCTCAACCGGTACACGCTGGAGCGTGTCCCGCGACCGCTTTGACGCCAAGTACGAGGCGCAGGCTCCGCTCTTGCAAGGCGATGAAGGCCGCTACAACGCCAAACAGCTGCCCGTGCTCGCACGGCAGATACTCGAGCCCTTCACAGCCGTACGGTCCTCCGGCGGTGACCGGCTCAGCGGAGAACCTGGAGACTGGTTGCTACAGTACGGCCCGGGCGACTTCGGTATCGCACAGAACGAACGCTTCATCCGGGTTTACGTAAAGCTTCCCCCGGCATGAGCCAGATCCAGCCCGCCAACCCGCTGCATGGCATCACCCTTGAAAAGATGATCCTTGACCTTGCGGAGACTCTGGGCTGGGAAGCCATGGGGCGAGAAATTGATATCCGCTGCTTTACCCATGATCCGAGCCTGGCGTCCAGCCTCAAATTCCTGCGCCGGACGCCCTGGGCAAGGGCCAGGGTCGAAGCCCTGTACCTGCAGCACCAGCGTCCCCAGACGCAGCCTTAAGCACCCGCACCGACGCAAGCCGGTCCGGGAGCCGGGAGGCGCCCTTACGACTTCTTCGACTGCGCGAAGGCGAGTGCCATCGCGCTCATGCCTTGTGGCGCCGACGGCCGCTTTTCATCGCGCCCCCCGCCAAGTCCGCGTGCAGCTTGATCACGCGGGCCGCGTTGCGGAGCGCCACCTGTCGGCGCGGCATTTCGCTGCGCAGGGCGTGCCGAGCCCGCATCATCAAGCCGCATGCTCAGCGCGATACGCTGCCGCTTGATGTCGACCTCGACCACCTTGACCTTGACGATTTGCCCCGGCTTCACCACCTCGTGCGGGTCTTTGACAAACTTGTTGGCCAGCACGGAAATATGGACGAGCCCGTCCTGATGCACGCCGATATCCACAAATGCGCCGAAGGCCGCCACGTTGGTGACGACCCCTTCCAGGATTATGTCCGGGCGCAAATCGCTCAGGGACTCCACGCCGTCCCGGAAAGTCGCCGTCTTGAATTCAGGACGCGGATCTCGCCCCGGCTTTTCCAACTCGGCCAGGATGTCCCGAACGGTGGGCACGCCGAATTTTTCATCGATGAAATCGGCGGCCTTGAGGCCCTTCAGTTCCTCCGGACGCCCCATTACTTCGGTGATGCCCTTGCCGATACGCGCAAGAATGCGTTCGACAACCGGATAGGCCTCGGGGTGCACCGATGAACGATCAAGCGGATTGAAGTCAGCGCCGGCGCCGTCACCCGTCGCGTTGATGCGCAGGAACCCGGCGGCCTGCTCGAAGGTCTTTTCACCCAATCGTGGAACCTTGAGAATGCTGGCACGGTTCGGAAACGGACCGTTGGCATCGCGGTAATCGACAATGTTTTTTGCCAGCACGTTGTTCAATCCGGAAACCCGGGACAACAGGGGGATGGACGCGGTGTTCAGGTCCACGCCGACTGCGTTGACGCAATCCTCCACGGTGGCATCCAGCGAGCGCGCGAGCGCGCGCTGGTTGACGTCGTGCTGGTACTGACCGACGCCGATCGACTTGGGATCGATCTTGACCAGTTCTGCAAGTGGATCCTGCAGCCGGCGTGCGATCGACACGGCACCGCGCAGCGTCACATCAAGATCCGGGAACTCCGCCGCGGCAAAGGCCGACGCGGAATAAACCGATGCGCCGGCCTCACTGACGACGATCTTGGCGATTTTATGGTCGGGCTTTTGCGCGAGAACCAGTTTGATGAGTTCGACTGCGAGCTTTTCCGTCTCGCGACTCGCAGTACCGTTGCCTATGGAAATGAGTTCCACACCGTGCATGGCGACCAATCGCGCCAGGGTCGCAAGTGTCCCCTGCCAGTCGTTTCGCGGCTGGTGCGGATAGACCGTCGCCGTTGCGAGAAGCTTCCCGGTCGCATCCACCACCGCAACCTTGCATCCGGTGCGAATGCCCGGATCAATACCCATGACCGATTTCGGCCCTGCAGGCGCAGCCAGGAGCAACTCATGCAGATTGCGGCCGAAAATCTTGATCGCCTCGGCCTCGGCGGCTTCGCGCAATTCCTGCATCAAATCGCCGCTGATATGCATATGTGCCTTTACGCGCCACGTCCAGCGACAGACATCGGCGAGCCACTTGTCTGCGGGGCGCCCCTGTTCGGCGATTCCAAAGTGCGATGCGATCATGGCTTCGCACGGATGCGGCACGAGTGCCTCCTGCTCCTCGCCCAGCCCCAGATTGACCGAAAGCACCCCCAGCGTACGGCCGCGAAACAAAGCGAGTGCACGATGCGAGGGGATGGTGCGGAGTGGCTCCGCGTAGGCATAGTAATCACGGAATTTTTCTTCCTCCGCCGTTTCCTTGCCGGCGACAACCGCTGAGACGACGATACCCTGCTCCTTGAGACGGGTACGCAACTTCGCCAGCAAGTCAGCCGTTTCGGCAAAACGCTCGGAAAGGATGTCGCGCGCGCCATCGAGGGCCGCCTTGACATCGGGTACGTTGATCGCCTCGGTGGTGTCGGTTGCCGGCGTTACATTGATGTAACGTGCCGCCTCCAACTGCGGGTCCAGAGTCGGGTCGGCAAACAGCGCGTCGGCAAGCGGCTCAAGTCCGGCCTCACGCGCGATCTGCGCCCGCGTGCGCCGTCGGGGTTTGTAAGGAAGGTAAAGATCCTCGAGCACCTGCTTGGTCTGCGCCGCCTCGATCGCCGTCCGGAGCGTATCCGTGAGTTTCCCCTGCTCATCGATGGACGCAATGATGGCCGCGCGACGCTCTTCCAGTTCACGCAGGTACAGAAGGCGCTCCTCGATTGAGCGCAGGTGGGTATCGTCCAGGTTACCGGTCACCTCCTTGCGGTAGCGTGAAATAAACGGAACAGTGGCGCCTTCATCAAGCAGGGTCACGGCCGCAGCGACTTGCTTGGGAGCAACACCCAGTTCGCCGGCGATGAGTTGGATGATCTTGGCTTGCGCCGCGACGGACAAAGTAATGGTCATTTATGATTTTTTTGGATTCACGAAAGTGATTGTTTCCCGGGGAAAGCATGCCGGCGTTGTACCGCCATGCTTTTCACAACACCCCGAAGGCGCCGAATTCTGCCACACTTCCTCGTGCCTGCACGCGTCAGGGCGTCGTCCGGAGTTCCGCAGGCTCAGCACCGCCGCGCCGCCTGTCGCTCGGCTATGATGTGCCGTCATGTACCGTCAAGATTCCGGTAAAAAATCAAGAAACATCAAGAGGAGAACCGTATGAAAGCCAGCCTGTGTGCCATTGCCGCACTCTTTTTTTTGCAGACCGCCGAGACAGGCGCCGCGGAGATCAAGGTCATTTCGTCAACCGGGATGAGCACGATGATGAAAGAGTTGATCCCCGCTTTTGAGCGTACCAGCGGCCACAAGGTCGCCATTACATACGACACCTCGAATATCATCATGGGCCGCGTCAAGGGTGGCGAAACGGCCGACCTCATCATTCTTACCGGGCCGGTCATTGACGATCTCACCAAACAGGGCAAGGTCACCCCGGGCTCGCGTGCCGACCTCGCGAAATCCGGAATCGGCGTCGCCGTCAGGACCGGCGCGCCCAAGCCGGACATCAGCTCGGTAGAGGCCTTCAAGTACGCCCTGGTTAATGCCAAGTCGGTTACCTATACGGCCACCGGCGCCAGTGGCATTTACTTCGCGGGTTTGGCCGACAAACTCGGGATCGGCGATCAGGTGAAGGCCAAGGCCAAAACCCCGGCCGGCGGACACGTGGCCGAGCTGGTCGCCAAAGGCGAGGCCGAACTGGGCGTGCAAATGATCAGCGAATTGCGCGGTGTTCCGGGGGCCGACTATGTGGGCCCGCTGCCCGGCGACTTGCAACTGTACACGGTGTTCTCCGCGGGCCTGTTTTCCGGAGCAAAGGAAGCGGATGCCGCCAGAACCCTGATTCGCTTTCTCACCACACCGGATGCGGCCCGTGTATACAAGGCCGGCGGCATGGAGCCGGGCTGATCCTTTCCCCGTCAATCCAGACGCCGGTCTAGACTTCGGTCATACCCTCGCGGACGATCATGGACTCCCAGCTGGAGCGCGGGCACGGTACAATTCCTCCATGGAAACAGGGATTTCGCCGGCAGATCTGGAAAAGGAACAAGAACTGCGCCACGCGCTCGCGGACGTGCGCGACCTGAAGAATTCGGTCGCCGCCCTGCGTACTGAATTGGAACACGTCCACGCAGAGGCAGAGGCTGGCATCCAGCGTGCGCGCACGGATGCGGTTACAGAAATCGCACAGTTGAAAATGACCGTGACGACCCTGCGCGACGAGCTGGAGCTCGAGCGAACGCGACGCGAAGAGGCCCTGCGCCACGCCATGACGGCGACCCAGGATGAAATCCACCAACTGCGCGCCACCGCCGGAGCGCTGCGTGACGAGCTCGACATGGCGCGTATGAACAAGGAAGAAGCGGTGCGGCAGGCAACAGTCGTCCTGCAGGACGAAACAACGCAGCTGCGATCCACCGTCGCGGCACTGCGCGACCAACTGGAAATTTCCAGGAACAACCGGGAAGATGAGCTTAGAAAAGCTGAAACCTTGCAGCGCGCGGAAATCGCGCAACTGCAAACCACCGTCAGGGCTTTGCGCGACGCAATGCCCGTGACCGGCGCATAACCAAACCAGCGTATCCACCATGCCCGCCAATTCAAACAAGCCCCTTGCGCCGGTCAGCCAGTTACCCGCGCCCAAGAAGCCGCGCAAAGCCCGCAACAAGGGAAACGAGCAGCACCGCCTCAAGATGGTGGAGCGATTGCTCGAGGTGTCGCGCAGCATGGCCGCCTACGACACACTCGACGACGTGCTGCATGCACTCGTTGAAATGACCACTGCAGAAATAGGCACTGAACGTGGTTCGCTGTTCCTCAACGATGCGGCCACCAATGAACTTTATTCGCGTGTTGCGCAAGGCAATATCCGCCGCGAAATCCGCCTGCTCAACACCACGGGCATCGCCGGGCACGTTTTTCAGAACGGCGAGTCGCTGATTATTCCGGATCCCTACGCCGACCTTCGCTTCAACCGCTCCATCGACGAGCAAACCGGCTTCGTGACACGCAATATCCTGTGCGTCCCGATCAAGACGGTAAAGGGCGAGATCATCGGCGTCGCCCAGACGCTCAACAAGAAAAAAGGCGATTTCACCCGCAAGGACCTGCAGCTCCTTGAAGCGATGACCACGCAGGGAACGCTCGCCCTGCAGGGCGCCCAGTTCATCGAACGCATGAAGGCCATCCGCATGCAGGAGATGGAATTCGTCGAGGTGGTGTCCGAAGTCACCGCAGACATCAAACTCGGCTCCCTGCTCCAGCGCGTGATGGGCGAGGCCACGCGTATGCTCAATGCCGAGCGCTCGACGCTGTTCCTCAACGACGAGAAAACCAGCCAGTTGTGGTCGGAGGTAGGACAAGGGCTCGAATCGACACAGATCCGACTGCCCAACCACCTGGGTATCGCAGGCGCGGTGTTCACCTCGGGCAAATCTGTGAACATCCCCTATGCCTATGCGGACCTGCGCTTCAACCCGACCTTTGACAAGAAAACGGGATTTTTCACCCGATCCATTCTCTGCGTGCCCATCATCAACAAGCGCGGCGTCACCATCGGTGTGACGCAGGTGCTCAACAAGCGCGGCGGGCCCTTTACTTCACAGGATGAATCACGGCTGCGCGCCTTCACCGCACAGATTTCAATCGCACTTGAAAACGCCAAGCTCTTCGCCGACGTGCAGAACATGAAGAACTACAGCGAGGCGATGCTTGAGTCGATGTCCAACGGCGTCATCACGCTCGATGAAGCAGGAAAGATCGCAACCTGCAACGCCGCGGGCCTGCGCATCCTGCGCGCCAGCGCGGCCGATATTATGCATCGTCCTGTCGCCGAGTTTTTCAAGGATGAAAACGCCTGGGTCCTCGAAAAGCTCAAGAGTGTCGAGGACACCGCAAAATCCGAGGTCATGATGGATGCCGAGCTGGTCTTTGGCGGGGAGCGCATCTCGACCAATCTGACGGTCCTGCCCCTGACCAGCGCGGAAAGAAAGCGCCTGGGATCCATGCTGTTGATCGAAGACATCTCGAGCGAAAAGCGGCTCAAGTCGACGATGTCACGCTACATGGATCCGGGTATCGCCGACCGGCTGGTCGCAGGCGGCGCGGAAATCCTCGGCGGACAGGCGGCCAACGCCACCGTGCTTTTCTCGGACATCCGCAGTTTCACCACCATCACCGAGCAGCTCGGACCGCAGGGCACCGTCGCCCTGCTCAACGAGTACTTCACGCTGATGGTCGATTGCATCCAGCGTGAAGAGGGCATGCTGGACAAATTTATCGGCGACGCCATCATGGCCGGCTTCGGCGTGCCGGTGGCGCACGACGATGATGCCGACCGCGCGGTGCGCACGGCGATTGAAATGATGAACGAATTGCGCCGCTGGAACACGCAGCGCACCGCAGAGGGCAAAGCGCCGGTCGACATCGGCATCGGGCTCAACACCGATTCGGTGGTGTCCGGAAACATCGGTTCTCGCAAGCGCATGGACTACACCATGATCGGAGACGGGGTGAACCTCGCCTCGCGGCTCGAATCGGCGTGCAAGCAGTACGGCTCGCACATCCTGATCAGCGAATTTACCTACCGTCAGTTGCGCGCCACTTACCGGGTCCGAGAACTCGACCTCGTCATCGTCAAGGGCAAGACCAAGCCGGTGGCGGTGTATGAGGTGCTCGACTACCACACGCCCGAAACCTACCCCAACCTTGTCGATGCCCTCGGCCACTTTCGCGACGGGCTCGCGAAGTACCGCGACGGCAAGTTCGAACGCGCTGGCGAGCTGTTTGCACATGTGCTCGATATCAATCCGGCGGACAAGGCGGCAAAAATGTACGTCGAGCGCTGCGCCCATCTCGCCGCATCGCCGCCCCCACACGACTGGCGCGGGGTGTGGGTGATGGAAGAAAAATAAGGCGTCGCGCAAGATCAATGGCTGGAAACGCCCGCCTGGCGCGGGTTGCCAGCCGATAGCATCCCCTTCAATTCCGTATTTTCGACGAAAATCTCCATGACCAAGCCTGGCAGTACCACCAAATCGCGCGTCATCGCGCTGGAAGAACATTTCTGGGACCAGGAAATGGCCACCCATTTCCCCGCCGCCGAGGGCCGTTCGCCGAAATTGCGTGAACGCTTGTTTGACCTTGGCGAACTGCGCCTGCGCGAAATGGACGAGGCCGGTATTGATGTCCAGGTGCTTTCGCAGGGCGCACCGGCAACCCACCGCCTGGCACCCGATATCGCTGTGCCTCTGGCAATACGCGCCAATGACAGATTGCACGAGGCGGTGAAGCCACATTCCGAACGCTTTGCCGCGTTCGCCACCCTGCCCGCCGGCGATCCGAAAGCCTCGGCCGATGAACTGGAGCGCACGGTTACGCAGCACGGTTTCAAGGGCGCGATGGTGCACGGCTTCACCCTGGTCGGAGACCAGCGCCTCTACATCGACGACAAACGCTTCTGGCCGATTTTCGAATGCGCCGAAAGGCTCGACGTGCCGGTGTACCTGCACCCCGCCGCGCCCCATCCGGCGGTGATCGACGCGTACTACAAGGAATATGCCGCGGACTTTCCGCAACTGCTTTCAGCCGGCTGGGGCTTTACGGTCGAGGCCGCCACCCAGGCCATCCGCCTTGTGCTCTCCGGGGTGTTCACTGCCCACCCGAAGCTGAAAATCATTCTTGGCCACCTCGGTGAATCGCTGCCTTTTTCGATGTGGCGCATCAACCAGGCCTTGTCGCGCGCCGGCAATCGCGGCGTTCCCTTCCGCGATATTTTTTGCGAGCATTTCTACATCACCACAAGCGGAAACTTTTCCGATTCGGCGCTGTTATGCAGCGTGACCGAAATGGGCGCCGACCGTATCCTGTTTTCGGTCGACTACCCCTTCGTCGATAACGTGCCCGGAACACAGTGGATGCAAAACGTTCCGCTGTGCACCGAAGATCGCGAAAAAATCCTGCACGGCAACGCGGCGCGCCTGCTGCGTCTCTGAGCACGTATGCACCCCGCCACTCCGGGCACACACCACCTCGGCTGCGCAGAACTGGCACGCCGCATCGCCGCCGGTGCGATCAGTTCGCGCGCGCTGCTGGAGCAATGCCTAACGCGCATCGCCCGCTTCAACCCGGTGCTCAATGCCGTCGTACTGCTGCGTGCCGACGAAGCGCGCGTTCGTGCCGACCAGGCGGACGCGGCGCTTCGTAAGGGAACATCATGGGGGCCGCTGCACGGGGTCCCGGTCACGATCAAGGAATGCATTGACTGGCGCGGCACACCGTCGACCTTCGGCAGGATGGAAAGACGAACGCACGCGGCTGCCGACGACGCCGTTGCCGTCCAACGACTCATTGCCGCCGGTGCGATCGTCATCGGTAAAACCAACGTCCCAGTCGATCTCGCCGATTGGCAAACCTTTAATCCGGTCTATGGCGCCACGCTCAATCCCTGGGAGGCGAGCCGCTCGCCTGGGGGATCTTCCGGCGGCGCGGCGGTCGCTCTGGCCTGCGGTTTTTCCGCCCTGGAGCTGGGCAGCGACCTGAGCGGGTCGATTCGGATGCCGTCGCATTTTTGCGGCGTGTACGGTCACAAACCCACCTTTGGTATCGTCCCGGTACTGGGCCACGCGCCCGAAGCCGGCCTGCCACCCGACGATATCAATGTCGTTGGCCCGCTGGCCCGTTCGGCAGAAGACCTGGAACTGGCCTTGCGCCTGCTGGCGGCTCCCCACGGGCCGCAGGCACGCGCCTGGGGGTTAGTCCTTCCCGAAGCAGAAATCGCATCGATAGGCGACTACCGGGTTGCCGTGATCACCAATGACCCGGCGTTCCCCGTCGACAGGGACACGCGGCGCACCGCGCTGGAAGTTGCCGACACACTCAGACGCGCCGGCGCCGCCGTGACGCTCGACCCTGCCCTTCCGTTTTCCAGCCGCGACGCGTATGAGGCCCACATCGCGCTCGCGCGCGCCTCCAGTTCATTCCGACGCAGCGTCGCCGAGGTCGAGCAACTCGCCCCCAAGGCTGCGACGTTCGTCACAGAGGATCACGGCTATGAAGCGCTGATGCTTCGTGGTCTAACGCAGTCCCACCGACTCTGGTTGGAGAACAATGCCAAACGGCAACACATGCGCGCGGCGTGGGAAAGCTTCTTCGGCGATTTTGATGTGCTCATCGCACCAGTCTCGCCGACTCCGGCCTTTCCCCTGATGCACACCGTCCCCAAACCCGAGCAAACCC
>CAITSH010000073.1 GCA_903895005.1 uncultured Pseudomonadota bacterium | reverse complement strand
CGCTCCGCCATCCTGGCGGCCAGCAATTCGGGCAGTGGGGGTGCTGCAGGCGCTTCGGCGGAATCCGCCGCGCTCACAGGAACAGCTCGCGTGGATCGATCTTGACGGCGTCAAATTCCAGCGCGCGTTGGATGCGATAGGGCTCGTCACCGTTGAATTTGTAGTCCTTCATGAGGTCGAGCATGCGGTAGGGAATCAGCGGATTGCCCTTTGCGTCCTTGACGACCATGATGCGCGGCTGCATACGCCGAACCATGTTCTGTGCGATGACAATCGCCACCTCGCCGCTGTTGAGCTCGACCACGCTGCCAACTGGAAATACGCCGATGCACTGGATGAACTGCTCCACGAGCGCCGGGTGGAACTGCTTACCGCGGCCCTTGTAGATGATGTTCAGCGCATTGGCCGGCGACATGTTCTCGCCGAAGGGCTGCGGCGCCGTCAACATATCGTACGCATCGACGATGCCGGCGATGAGGCCCAGCAGTTCGATGCCGCTGCCGCGCAGGCCGCGCGGATAGCCAGTGCCGTCAAACCGCTCGTGGTGCAGCGACGCGAGCCCGGGCAGATCCTGCGGGATGCCCGGCGTGTTGCGCAGCACCTCCACGGAGTGATCGACGTGCGTCTTGTAAAGCTCGATTTCGGCGGCGTTGATGGGGCCGTGCGTGGCCAACTGTGTCGGCAGCTTGAGCTTGCCAACGTCCTGCAGCAGGCCGAGCATGCCCAGCAGTTCTAGGCGTTCGTGCGGCAATTGCAGGAAGCGCCCGAATATGGTCATCATGACCGAGATCTCAACCGCGCGACTGAGCGTCGCGCCGTCCTTTTCCTGAAGCTTCATCAGCAGCGCCATGGCGTCAGGGTTGCGCACCACGCTCTCGGTGATCTGTGTCGCGGCCTCCTGGGAACGCGAGCTGTCAATCGAGTTGCCGATCGCGACGGCGCGCGACAATTCCTTCACTACCACCGTTGTGCTGGTGAAGGCCTTTTGCGCGCGCGGCAATTCGACCTCGACGCTGGCGACCTCCTTGTAAACCGTCTTACCGCGCACCTTGGCAATGTCGGCGGGCGTGACCCTGGTCACGTCCGGGACCTCTTCCTTTTCCGGATCGACGTAGACGGTCTTGCAGAATTTTTTCAGCGCATCGAGCTGCTTTTCGCTGCTCAGCACGAATCCCTGGAACATGAACGGGGTTTCCGTCCACGGTCGGTCAAGCTTGGAAATGAACATTCCAAACGTCAGTGCATCAACGGGGGTTTCCAGGAGTTTCATGCGGCGGTATCGGGGTCCGGCTGTAGTCGTATTTTCGAATAACGGGCCAGCGGCGCAGACTGGCTGGAATACAACCCGCTTCGTTGCTCACCACGGTTTCGAAAGCTTACCCTTAATCCGGCGGGCATTGCCGCTGAATGAGGCCTTTGGTGCAACATCGGGCCCGCCTCAGCGCGAATCCGCGACAATGCGCTCGACATAACGCGCCATCATGTCAACCTCGAGGTTGACTGGGCTGCCGGGCTTGAGGTGGCGCAGCGTGGTCATAGCGATGGTATGCGGTATCAGGTTGATTTCGAAGTCGTCGCCCGCAACCGAGTTTACCGTGAGACTGACCCCTTGCACCGTAATGGATCCCTTTCGAGCGATGTAGCGGGCGATATCCCTGGGCGCCCGGATCGCCAAAAGACGGTTATCGCCCAGCGCGTCAAAGCGCAGTACCTCGCCGACGCCATCAACGTGGCCCGACACAAGATGCCCGCCGAGGCGGTCGGCAAGACGCAGGGACTTTTCGAGATTGACCTCGGCCGGTTGCGCAAGCCCGGTAGTCACCCGCAGGGTTTCACGAGAGACATCGGCCTCGAATCCCACGGCATCCTTGAGCACGGCGGTCAGGCAGACGCCGTTGACTGCGATGCTGTCACCGATGGCCACGTCCCCCATGTCCAGGCCGCCCGCATTGATGGTGAGGCGCTGCCCGCCTGAGGTAGGTTCGATCCTTGTGATGCTTCCAATGGCGGCGATGATGCCTGTGAACATGAGTATTCGATACAGGTTAAAAGCAAATTATCCCATACCAACCCGCGCCGGCCCAACCAACGTGCAGGCAAAACGGACGGGCTATTCGAGCTTCACCCCGGAATCCTTGATCACCTTGGCCCACTTGGCCTTCTCCGACCCGATCCAGCCGGCCAGCGCCTCGGACGTGTCGGTCCGCGCCTCCGCCCCCTGCGCCAGCAGGCGCTCTTTCATCTCGGCCGTATTCAGTATTCGGGTCAACTCCGTGTTCAGCCTGGCCACCACGTCCCGCGGGGTCCCCGCCGGCGCGAGGATGCCCTGCCAGGATCCGGTTTCAAAGCCGGGCAGAAATTCGCCTATGGTGGGCACGTCGGGGATTTGCGTGACACGCCGCGCGCCCGACACGGCAAGAATACGTATCTTGCCGGCCTTGACCTGGGGATAGGTGGCAATCATTCCGTTCATGATCATGTTGGCTTGGCCGGCGGCCACGTCGGTCACCGCCTGGGAGCCCCCCTTGTAATGGATGAACGTCCATTGCGCGCCACTGCGCAGGCCGAGGTCGACCCCCGCCAGGTGGGGTGCGCCACCCAGGCCCGACGTGGCGAAGTTGAGCTTGCCGGGATTGGCCTTGGCATAGCCCACCAGTTCGTTGACGTTGTTGACCGGCACTGACGGATGGACCGCAAGGATGTGAGGCGAGTAACCGACAAAGCTGACCGCGGAAAAATCCTTTACTGGGTCGAATGTCATGTTGGGATAAACGCTCGGATTAATGGCTAGTGCGCCAAGGTCCGTCAGCAACAGGGTGTAGCCGTCGGGCGCGGCCCGGGCCACGAATTCGGCGCCCACATTACCATTGGCGCCGGTCTTGGACTCGACGATAACCGGCTGGCCCCAAGACTCGGTCAGTTTGGCGCCGATCTGACGCGCCAGGATGTCCGATGTTCCACCCGCCGCGAAGGGCACGATCATCCGTATCGGCTTGTTCGGATAGCCCTGGGCCAGACTCAGGGTCGCGCACAGTCCGAGGGCAAGCCCCGTAACGAGTTTGACCAGCTTCATGTCGCCTCCTCCTTGGATTTTCTTTGTTGCGGTTCCGGTCTTTTTAATTCGACCAATCACCGCACCTCAAACCTCAAAAAAAACGAATGAATCTAGTGCGCGCGGGAAACGCTCCACTGCCTCCCGGCGCACCTGCCTAAGCACTCACATAGGCTGTCTTAACCGTCGTGTAAAACTCGCGTGCATACGTGCCCTGCTCGCGCGACCCGTAGGACGAACCCTTGCGGCCCCCGAAGGGTACATGGTAATCCACGCCGGCCGTGGGCAGGTTGACCATCACCATACCCGCCTGCGAATGCAGCTTGAAATGCGCCGCATGCTTGAGTGAGGTGGTCGCGATGCCCGAGGACAGGCCGAAGGCCGTGTCGTTGGCCACAGCCAGCGCCTCGTCGTAGTTCTTGACGCGAATCACGCTGGCCACCGGCCCGAAGATTTCCTCGCGATTGATGCGCATACCCGCCGCGGTTCCGGTAAAGAGCGCGGGGGCAAAATAAAAGCCGTCGGAGTCGCGCTTGAGACGCTCGCCGCCCGCCACCAGCTTGGCGCCCTCCTTTTTCCCGATCTCGACGTAAGACAAATCCTGCTCGAGCTGCTCGAGGCTGGCGACCGGACCGATATCCGTGCCGTCCTTGAGCGCGTTGTCGATTTTCAGGCCCTTCATGCGCTCGGCAAGCGCGGCAACGAATTGGTCGTGTATGCCTTCGGTGACAATAAGACGGCTCGCCGCCGTGCAGCGCTGGCCGGTGGAGAAAAATGCGCTTTGCGCAGAAAGTTCGACGGCGATTTTCAGATCGGCGTCATCAAGGATCACCTGCGGGTTCTTGCCGCCCATCTCCAGTTGCACCTTGGCCATGCGCGCCGCGCATGCCTCGGCCACACGTTTGCCGGTGGCGACCGACCCGGTGAAGCTCACGGCGTTGATGCGCGCATCCGTCAGCAGGGCCTCGCCAACCACGCTGCCACGCCCCATAACGAGGTTGAACACGCCCGCAGGCAGTCCCGCGCGTGAAATGATTTCCGCGAGGGCCCAGGCACAACCCGGAACGAGGTCGGCCGGTTTCATCACGACGCAGTTGCCATAGGCCAGCGCCGGGGCGATTTTCCAGGCAGGAATCGCGATCGGAAAATTCCACGGCGTAATGATGCCCACCACCCCGACCGGCTCGCGCGTGATTTCCACTGTTACGCCCGGTCGGACCGAGGCGAGGAGTTCGCCACCGGGGCGCAGCGCCTCGCCGGCGAAGAACTTGAAAATCGCGCCCGCACGCGCCGCCTCGCCAATGCCCTCGGCGCGCGTCTTGCCCTCTTCGCGCGCAAGCAGGATGCCAAGCTCTTCCTTACGCGCGATGATTTCCGTGCCGATCCGGTCGAGCGCATCAAAGCGCGCCTGCGGCGTCGAGACAGACCATGCCGGAAAAGCGGCGACAGCCGCGGCCATGGCAAGCTCAACCTGCGCCTTGTCGGCCCCGGTGTATTCGCCCACCACATCAGAAAGGTCCGAGGGATTGAGATTCCTGGTGGCGCGCACACCGTCTTTCCATTCGCCACCAATGTAATTTTTGTGCAGGGTTTCAGCCATGTCGTTGCGCTTCTTTAAATAAAGTGAATGAAGGGAGGGAACCGGGCCACGGCCGTAACCAGATCTAGCGCCGCATCATACGAGCCACCGGCCCGCCCTCACCCGGCCTAAAAGTACTGCGGTACTGCGCGTCAATCAGCTTGGATGACCACTGCCGCGCCGGCCCCACATCACCATCCCCATAAGCCGCGCAGTCTTTGCAACCGGCCCAAGGCATCGCAGCACGAACTATTCGTGCCGCTTCACAGATTTGGAGTGAAACAGCCCCAAACGACCATGTTGTACGTTGTCTTACAACTAAACTTTTCAGCGCCATACCCCGCTCAGGTGCTTTTGGTTTCGGGCTGACGCGTCATGGCGGCGCTGCGGCCGTCATGCGCGCGCTTCAGACGCTCACGGCTGTTGCCAAGATGGGTGCGCATGGCGGCGCGCGCCGCCTCCGGGTCGCTGCGCTCGATGGCTGCAAAAATATCCTCGTGCTCGCGATTGACGCGACGCAGGTAATCGGGGCCCTCCTCGCGCTGGAACTGCGCGGTATTGATGCGGGTGCGCGGAATATGCGCCGGCCCAAGTTCGCCCATCAGGTCGGCGAGGTAGCGGTTGCCGGAGGCGATCGCCACCTGGCGGTGAAACTCGTAATCGGGGCGCACGGCGTCCTCCTCGCGGTCGACGCAAGCGGAAAACTCGTCCAGCGCTCGGCGCATCGCCCCAAGGTGCGTCAGGCTGCGCCGCGTCGCCGCCAGGGCGGCAGACTCGGTCTCAAGGCTGATCCGGAGCTCAAGGATTTCGAGCACATCCCGGATGGTTGCAAGGTTTGGGATGCTCAGGTTGAGCGGCCCGTTGGCGCGCGCATCGAGTACAAAAGTGCCGATTCCATGGCGAGTGTCGACGAGTCCGCCAGCCTGCAGTCGCGAAATCGCCTCACGCACCACGGTGCGGCTGACACCGTAAGCACGCATGATCTCGGCCTCTGTCGGTAGCTTGTCGCCGGGCCGCAGTTCGCGCCACTGGATGCGCTCGGACAGGCTGGCCACCAATTGCTGGGTGAGATTGCGCCCTCGCGCTGCCTTCTCGGGCGCCGCCGGGGCGGCCTCATGCGGCGGCAGGTCAACGTGCAGGGGCGGTTCGGTGATTTGGCGGCGGGGACTTGACATGAGCGGACGCAGGCACCGTATAATTCAGAAGTAAGACGTATGATGACATAAAAAATAAGAAACGATCAAGCGCCCCCAAAACCATAAAAGAGCCGCGATAAGCCGCGAAACTTCCACCGCCTGAGTCCGTTCCAAACTCCCCCTTCCCGGGTCACCATAACGGGGCCCTACCAAGCACCATAACTGACCAGATCACATGCCCGAGTCCAGCAAACTAAATCGCCTGCTCATAACCGGAGCCGCCGGAGGCCTCGGCCGTGTCCTGCGCGAAAAACTCAAGCCCGATGCAAGCCTGATTCGCCTGTCTGACCGTGCACCCATGGGCGAAGCTGCGCGCGGGGAAGAACTCGTCCTCTGCGACCTTTCCGACCGGCAGGCAGTCGAGGACCTGCTCAAGGATGTCGATGCGGTTGTGCACCTAGGCGGCGTTTCCGTCGAAGGCCCCTGGGAGCCGATCCTGCATTCGAACATCATCGGCATGTACAACCTTTACGAGTCGGCGCGCAAGAACGCGGTCAAACGCGTGGTCTTCGCCAGCTCGAACCACGCCGTGGGCTTTTATCGCCAGGATGAAACCATAGACGCGAGCGCGCCGCAGCGGCCAGATGGCTACTACGGCATCTCAAAGTGCTTCGGCGAAGACCTGTCGCGCTTTTACTTCGACCGCTATGGCATCGAGACCGTGTGCATGCGCATCGGCTCCTCCTTTCCGGAGCCCGTGGACCGGCGCATGTTGCTGACCTGGCTGTCGTATGACGATCTCGCCGCCCTGGTGCGCCGCGCCCTGTTCACACCGACCGTCGGACACACCATCGTCTTCGCCACGTCCGACAACCGTGACAGCTTCTGGGACAATAGGAAGGCCTCACACCTCGGCTGGCGCCCGAAGGACAGCGCCGAACCCTTTCGCGAAAAGCTGGAAGCAGCGCCACCGCTTGCAGCGAACGATCCGTTAATGATTTATCAAGGGGGCCGGTACACCGCACTCGGCCCCTACGAGAGCTGAGCAGAGTCAGACACCATTGCCGACGCACCAAACCCTAAGTACCAAAAATCAGGCATCAAACGTTAAACATCACCAAAAACATAAAGCGCACGATTGCACGATTGCACAATTTCACAATTGCACGATCGAAAGCGCACCCAATTCGCCAGTTCACCAAGGAGGCTTCACATGAACATCCGCACCCGACGTACACTCAAAAACCTTGCCATCGCCGTTGCCGCGGCGCTGGCCGTTCCTGCTACCGGAATCGCCAAGGAGTTCCGCTCCTCGGACGTGCATCCCGACGATTACCCGACGGTCATGGCGGTCAAGTTCATCAGCGACCAGTTGAAAGCCAAAACCGGCGGCAAGGACTCGATCAAGGTCTATCCCAACAGCCAGCTCGGCAGCGAAAAAGACACCGTTGAGCAGACCAAAATCGGCGCCCTCGATTTCGTGCGTATCAACGTCGCGCCGATGAATAACATCTGCCCCGAAACCATGGTGCCGACCATGCCCTTCCTGTTCCGTTCGAAGGAACACATGCGCCATGTGCTCGACGGACCGGTCGGCGACGAGATCCTGAAGGCCTGCGAAAAACAGGGCTTTGTCGGCCTCGCGTTTTACGACTCGGGATCGCGGTCGATCTACACCACCAAGAAGCCGGTCAAAACGATTGCCGACATGAAGGGCCTGAAAATCCGAGTACAGCAAAGCGACCTGTGGGTGGCGCTGCTGCAGGCCATGGGTGCCAACGCCACGCCAATGCCTTACGGCGAGGTCTACACCGCGCTCAAAACCGGGCTCGTTGACGGCGCCGAGAACAACTGGCCCTCCTACGACACCTCCAAGCACTTCGAAGTGGCAAAGTACTACGCCATCACCGACCACTCGATGGCGCCCGAAATGCTGCTGATGTCGAAAAAAATCTGGGACGGGCTCACGCCAGCAGAACAAAAAATTATCCGCGATGCCGCCAAGGAGTCGGTGCCCTACATGCGCAAGCTGTGGGACGAAAAGGAAAAGGCCTCGCGCGCCATGGTTGAAAAAGGCGGCGCGCAAATTGTCGAAGTCGACAAGAAATCCTTCTCCGACGCCATGAAGCCGGTCTATGACAAGTTCATCACCGACCCCAAACTCAAGGACATGATCAAGCGGGCGCAGGAAACGAAGTAATGCACGCCCCCTCCCCCTTTTACGGGGGAGGACACCCGCTTGCAGCGGTTCAACTACCCCCCCGAAATCTTTAGCAGCAGCCTTGAAGGGCTCCACCATGTTTACCCGCTTTTGCGCTGGCCTGGCGAAGACCTGCATGATGATTGCGGTGACCGGCCTTGTCGCCATCATCGCCTGCGTATCACTGCAGGTGTTTGGTCGCTACGTGCTCAACGACACGCCGACCTGGGCTGAAGCCCTTGCCATGGTGCTGGTGCTCTACGTCACCATGCTCGGTGCCGCGGTGGGCGTGCGCGATGCCGGCCACATTGGCATGGAATCACTGCTCGTCCTGGTAAAGGAAAATATCCGCCTCAGGCTCGAACTGGTGATCCACGCGCTGGTCGCGCTGTTCGGCGTACTAATGGCCTGGAATGGAGCCTACCTAGCGCACTCTGTGATGGACTACAAGATTCCCACGCTCGGTTTTTCCGAAGGCTTCAATCACATACCGATCATGGCCGCCGGGGCCCTGACTGCGCTGTTCTCCGTTGAGCACATCATCGCGCTCGCCCAAGGCAGGGAAGTGGAGCCCTCGTGGCATTGACACCATTTCCAGCCGACAAGGGCAAACACCGTTCTAGGGCATTGACACGATTGCCAGCCGCCACGAACAAACGTCGACCTATGGCATTGCTACCCAAGGCGGCCGGCAAGAGGAAACATTCCCCATGGCACTGACCATACTGTCGCTCGTCTTTCTCGCCCTGCTGATCCTGGGCGTGCCCGTGGCCTTTGCGATAGGACTCTCGGCCGTCGCGACCGTGCTCTACGAGGGCCTGCCCATCGCCGTGGTGTTCCAGCGCATGACCGCCGGCATGGGCGTGTTTTCCTTTCTCGCCATCCCGTTTTTCATTTTTGCCGGCGAACTGATGCTCTACGGCGGCATCGCCGACCGCATCGTGCAATTCGCCAAGAACCTCGTCGGCCATGTGCGCGGCGGCCTGGGCATGTCCAACGTCGTCGCCTGCACGCTGTTTGGCGGTGTGTCGGGTTCGCCGGTCGCCGACGTCTCGGCCATGGGCGCGGTGATGATCCCGATGATGAAAAAGGAAGGCTACGGCGCCGACTACGCCGTCAACGTAACTACCCATGCGTCCCTCGTCGGTGCGCTGATGCCGACCAGCCACAACATGATCATTTATTCGCTCGCTGCAGGCGGCAAGGTATCGATCGCGGCCTTGATCGTCGCCGGTCTGCTGCCAGCGCTGATCCTGACGCTTTGCAACCTCGCCGCCGCCTATGCCGTGGCGGTCAAGCGCGGCTACCCCGCGGGCAAATTCCCGGGCTGGGACGCGGTCTGGCTGTCGCTTGCGGCGGCCATGCCCGGATTGTTCGTCGTGGTCATCATCATCACCGGCATCCTGTCGGGCGTGTTCACCGCAACCGAGTCTGCATCGGTGGCGGTGCTCTACGCCTTGTTCCTGACGGTGCTGGTGTACCGCAGCCTGTCCTGGCAGCAGTTTCTCAAGGCCGCCGCCAAGGCCGTCAAGACCACCGGCGTGGTGCTGCTCCTGATCGGCATCTCGGCCACCTTCGGCTACCTCATCAGCCTTTACAGCGTGGCCGACCTTACCGGCAAGGCCCTCGCCACAGTTTCGAGCAGCCCGTGGGTGATATTCCTGTGGGTCAATATCATCCTGTTCGTGCTCGGCACTTTTCTCGACATGGCTGCCACGATATTGATCTGCACGCCGATTTTTCTGCCCATCTGCCAGCAGTACGGGATGGACCCGGTGCAGTTCGGCATGCTCATGTTGATCAATTGCGCGCTCGGCCTCAACACCCCGCCAGTCGGCACAACGCAATTTGTCGGCTGCGCCATCGGGGGGGTGTCGGTCGGCGAGGTAATGAAGACCATCTGGCCCTTCTATGGCGCCCTCATTGCGGCCCTGATGCTGGTCACCTATGTGCCGGGCTTTTCATTGTGGCTGCCAAGGCTGCTCATCAACTACGGCGCTTAGGCGGCGTTACCGGCGGGTCTGCCTCAGGCCCCCTACATACTGCGATTTTTTTGCTCCAGCACCCTGATCAGGCCATCCACACCTGAGCGGTTGATCTCCTCGGAGAACGAACTGCGGTAGTTGGTGATGAGGCTGATGCCGCCGACCAGTACGTCGTGGACCTTCCAGTCTCCCGAGGCGATCGACAGGCGGTAGTCAATCTGCAACAGCGGCCTGCCGGTCTGCTTCACTACGGTTTTCACCATCGCGTCATCCTGTCCGGCCTGTACCCGCCCCGGCTTGAACTCGACGATCGCATCATGGGCGCCGGGCTCGCTAAGGACCGCTGTGTACGTGTTAACGAGAATAGCGCGAAAGCCGCTCTGCAGCGCATCCTGCTGCTTGGGTGAAGCGTTGTTCCAGCCCGGACCCACAGCCGAGCGCGTCATTTCCTTGAAATCGAACTTGGGCAGGACCTTTTCCTCCACCGTTTGGCGCAAGGCGTGCTTGTCCTTGGTCGTGCGAATGACGCCCATCACATCCTCCACCGTTGAGCGCACCATGGCTTCCGGTGCACTGACGGCGGCCACCGCGGCCGCCAGGGAAACGCCCAATGCGGCGGCGATCAAGGTGGCGGAAAAAATGTGTCTGATTACATTCATGGCAATGCCTCCGGTCGGGACGGTGGTTGCTTCGGCATCGGTGCCGGCAAGGTTTCCCACAACCCCAAGACGACAACTTTGGGGCTGCAAGGGCTGTTTGTCTGCGGCCCGGCACACATTGGCGCGGCGCCCGGTAAGCGCGTAATCAACCCCGATAACCCACGCGAGTCAGCATTGAAAGGATCACCTGCGAATTTAAGTTCGAAGCGCAATGGGTATGGGCTTGAGGCCGAAGAGTACCTCGTGCGGGGTCAGGTAGCCAAGACACTTGCGTGGTCGTTGGTTTAGCTGGTCTGCAATCGATTGGAGT
>CAITSH010000072.1 GCA_903895005.1 uncultured Pseudomonadota bacterium | reverse complement strand
TGATCTCATCGGTCAGGCCTTGCCCTGCACGCCCTCGGCCTTCGACTACAAGTTGCAGGCTGAGGCCGACTCCATGTTCAACACCCCTGCCACCTACGCCATCTATATCGCCGGCCTGGTGTTCAAGTGGCTCAAGCGACAGGGCGGACTGCCCGCGATGGAGCAGCGCAATATTGCCAAGGCAAAGGTCCTGTACGATTTTCTTGATCAGAGCGGGTTTTTCAGCAGCCCCGTTGAAAAGCGCGACCGCTCGCGTATGAATATTCCGTTCAAATTGCGCGATCCCGGACTGGATGCGGTGTTTCTGAAGGGCGCCGAAGAGCGCAACATGGTGCAATTAAAGGGCCACCGTGTGGTCGGGGGCATGCGCGCCTCGATTTACAACGCCATGCCCATTGAGGGCGTGCAGACCCTGGTTGCCTACATGAAAGAGTTTGAAGAAAAACATGGTTGAGATGGCTGACATGGCTGGTATAGCCAAAGACGCAGCCCCGGAAGGCTTGGCCTCCTGGGTAAATCCGCTGCCGTTCGCGGCTTGCGAGGAGTCACGATGAACGAGGACGAAACCGGCAAAACACTGGCCGATCACCGCAAGTCGATCGACGCGATCGACCAGGAAGTGCTCAGGCTGTTGTCGGCACGCGCCACGCACGCGCAGCGCATCGGCCATCTGAAGCAGGGCGGACCGGTGTATCGCCCCGAGCGCGAGGCCGAGGTGTTGCGCAATGTCAAAGCGGCCAATCCCGGGCCGATTCCGGATCAAGGGCTGGCGCGCATTTACACCGAAATCATGTCGGCTTGCCGCGCCCTGGAACTACCCTTGTCGGTAGCCTACCTGGGGCCGCAGGGGACGTTCAGCGAGATGGCGCTTGTCAAGCAATTTGGGGCAGGGGTGCAAGGGCTGCCGTGTGCTTCGTTCGATGAGGTGTTTCATGCCGCTGAAACCGGGGCCGCTGCCTACGCCGTTGTGCCGGCGGAAAACTCCACCGAGGGCACCATCGGGCGCACGCTGGACCTGCTGCTGACGACGCCGCTGAAAGTCTGCGCAGAGGTGGTGCTGCGCGTTCACCAGAACCTGATGGTCAAGGATACGGCGATGGCCGACATCAAACGCGTCTATTCACACGCGCAGTCACTGGGACAATGCCAGCATTGGCTGTCGCAGCACCTGCCGAGGGCGGAGCGTGTGTCGGTTGCGAGCAACGCCGAGGCGGCGCGACTCGCGGCGGCGGAAGCGGGGGCCGCGGCCATCGGTCCGAGCCTCGCGGCCGAGCGCTACGGTTTGAAGATGCTGGCTGAAAATATCGAGGATGAACCTAATAACATGACGCGTTTTCTCGTGCTCGGATCCCAGGACTCGGGCCCGACCGGCGAGGACCATACTTCGCTGGTCATGTCAGCCCCGAACCGTCCGGGTGCGGTGCACGAGTTGCTTACACCGCTGGCCAAGCACGGCGTGAGCATGACGCGCATCGAGTCGCGGCCTTCGCGTACCGGGCAGTGGGAGTACTATTTTTATGTCGACCTGCTGGGTCACCAGAATGACGCCAACGTCGGACGCGCGATCGCCGAACTCAAATCGCTGGCGCCGTTTTTGAAGGTGTTCGGTTCGTATCCATCGGCGGTGCATTAGGCGGGGTCGGCAGATCTGCAGGATCTGATTCGACCCGTGCTGACCAGGTGAATCCGGGGCGCAGGTCAAATCAGGTCGACACCGCACAACATAGTCGATGGCAAGACCATCGCGTAACCAGTTCTGAAAAGGGTTAGTTCATGGATTTCTCCACACTCGCGCCGGCTTATGTGCGCGCCATCGCGCCCTACCAGCCGGGCAAACCGGTGTCCGAGGTGGCCCGGGAGCTGGGCATCGCCGAATCAGACATCGTCAAACTCGCCTCGAATGAAAACCCGCTCGGTTGCGGCGACAAGGCGCGCGCGGCCATGGCCGCCGCGCTGCATGACATCCACATTTACCCGGATGGCAACGGCTTTGCGCTCAAGGCGGCGCTCTCGAAGCGTTTTGGCGTCAGCAGCGAATCGGTGGTGCTGGGCAACGGGTCCAACGACCTGCTGGAATACCTCGCGATGGCGTTCTTGTCGCGCGAGACGAGCGCGATTTATTCACAGCACTGCTTTGCCGTGTACCCCCTGGCAACCCAGGCGCGCGGCGCCACCGGCATCAGGGTTGCGGCGAAGCAGTTTGGTCATGACCTGGAGGCCATGCTTGCCGCCATTCGCGCCGATACCCGGCTGGTATTCATCGCGAACCCGAACAACCCGACGGGCACCTTCCTGCCTTACGACGAACTGAAGGCGTTCATCGCGCGCGTGCCCAAGGACGTGATCGTCGTGCTGGACGAGGCTTACAACGATTTTCTGCCCGCCGAGTTGCGCGTCGATACAGTGGCCTGGTTGAAGGTATTTCCTAACCTCGTTATCACGCGCACCTTCGCCAAGATTCACGGCCTTGCCGGCTTGCGCGTCGGCTACATGCTGGCCGACCCACAGGTGTGCGACATGGTCAACCGGGTGCGTGCGCCGTTCAACGTCAACAGTGTCGGGCAGGCGGCTGCGATCGCCGCACTCGATGACGCCGATTTCATTACGCGCAGCTACGAAAACAACCGCTCGGGCATGGCGCAACTTGTCGCCGGCAGCAAAAAGCTCGGCCTTGATTACATTCCATCGTTCGCCAATTTCCTCACGATCAAGGTCGGTGACGCTGCTGCGGTGTTCCAGAAACTGTTGCGCCAGGGCGTGATCGTGCGCCCGGTCGGGGGCGGCTACGAAATGCCGGAGCATCTTCGCGTCACCATCGGCCTGCCCCAGGAGAACGACCGGTTTCTTGCGGCACTGGCCAAGGCCTTGAAGGCCTGATGGTGGTGGGCGCAACGCGTGCCGGGGAAGTTGACCGCGACATGACAACCGGCTGGAAAGCCGCGCCAGACGGGCGTTTCCAGCCTATGGCATCGGTGTGCTGCTGTGGGTGGACTCGATGACAGCCGCGTTTCGCGTCAATACCCTGGCCGTTATCGGCGTGGGTCTTATCGGCGGCTCGTTCGCGCTTGCGCTCAAGCAGGCCGGTGTCGTGGGGCGGGTGATCGGTGTCGGTCGCTCCGCTTCCAACCTCGACAAGGCGCGGGCACTTGGAATCATCGACGAGGTGGCGACTGACGCCGCTGCAGTTGCCAGTGCGGACATGATTATGGTGGCAGTGCCCGTTGCACAGACAGAAGGCGTTTTGCGCGCCATCGCGCCGCGGCTTGCGCCGGGTTGCGTCGTGACCGATGGCGGCAGCACCAAACAGGACGTGGTCGCCCTGGCACGCGCCTGCCTCGGCGCGAAGCTTTCGCAGTTCGTACCGGCGCACCCGATCGCCGGTGCCGAGAACAGTGGTGCCGCCGCGGCGCGCGCCGAGTTGTACAGGGGGCGCAAGGTGGTGTTGACGCCCCTCCCTGAAACCACCGCCAGCGCGGTCGAACGTGTGCGAGCAGCCTGGCTTGCCTGCGGTGCCGAACTGCGCACCATGCAACCGGCCGAGCACGACGCCGTGTTTGCAGCGGTCAGCCACCTGCCTCATTTACTGGCGTACGCCCTGGTGCATGACGTGGCGCTGCACGACAACGCGGGTACCTTGTTTGATTTTGCGGCGAGCGGATTCCGTGATTTCACGCGCATTGCGTCGAGCCACCCGGAAATGTGGCGTGACATTTGTATATCGAACAAGACCGCAATACTTGTCGAACTCCAGCGTTACCAGGCGCAGCTTGCCCGGTTGCAGGGCATGCTCGAATCCGGTGATGCCGCGGCGCTCGAAGCGGTGTTCGAGCGCGCGCGTACCGCGCGCGACGGCTGGCTCAAGAAGCAGTAGGCGTTGCGCGCCCCCGACGTGGACTACCTGGACCTTCAGCCGATTCGCAATATCGCCGGGACGGTGCGCCTGCCCGGTTCCAAGAGCATCTCGAATCGTGCGTTGCTGCTGGCCGCGCTCGCGACGGGGCAAACGCGGCTTCACGGCCTGCTCGCATCGGACGACACCGGCGTCATGCTCGCGGCCCTTGGCAAGCTCGGTGTCTCGCTCGCACAGCAACCGGACGGCGTGATTTCCGTTGAGGGCACAGGCGGACCGTTCACGGTGAAGGCCGCAGACTTATTTTTGGGGAACGCGGGCACCGCATTTCGCCCCTTGACCGCGGCACTGGCCTTGTGCGGCGGCGAGTACCGCCTCTCCGGGGTGCCGCGCATGCACGAGCGGCCGATCGGCGACCTGGTGACGGCGTTGCGGGCGCTGGGCGCTCATATTGAGTATCTCGGTGCCGAGGGCTATCCGCCGCTGGCGATGCACGCAGGCGCGATTGAGCCGGGCGGCCGGGTCAGCGTGCGTGGCGATGTGTCCAGCCAGTTCCTCAGCGCCTTGCTGATGGCCCTGCCGCTGACCGGCGAGCGTATGACGGTCTCGGTGCAAGGTGAGTTGATTTCCAAGCCCTATGTGGCCATTACGCTCAACACGATGGCGCGGTTTGGCGTGGTGGTGGAGCGGGAGGGCTGGTCGGCGTTCACCGTGCCGGCTGCATCGCGCTACCAGGGGGCCGGCGACCTTTGGGTCGAGGGGGACGCATCCTCGGCCTCGTATTTCATCGCTGCGGGCGCCATCAGTGCCTTGCGTGGAGGCGGACCGGTGCGTGTCGAGGGGGTGGGCAGGGGCAGCGTCCAGGGAGACGTGCGCTTCGCCGAGGCGATGGAGGCGATGGGCGCCAGGATCACGATGGGCGAAAACTGGATTGAGGCGGGGGCTTCGGCGGCCGCCATGGAAAGGGGCAAGCTCAAGGCCTTCGACGCGGATTTCAATCACATTCCGGATGCGGCAATGACGCTGGCGGTGGCGGCCCTGTTTGCCGACGGCCCCTGCACGCTGCGTAACATAGCCAGCTGGCGGGTTAAGGAAACCGACCGGATCGCCGCCATGGCGACGGAATTGCGAAAACTTGGCGCCGGTGCGGAAGAGGGGCCTGACTGGTTGCGCGTGACGCCCACCGCGGATTTGGCACAGTTGCATGCGGCGACGATCGATACTTATGATGATCACCGGATGGCGATGTGCTTTTCCCTTGCCGCGCTGGGCGGCGTGGCTGTCAGAATTAATGATCCGGGCTGCGTGGCAAAGACATTTCCTGAATATTTTCAGGTGCTTGAAGAGGTTTCGCAGAGATGAGCGCGGCCCCGGTCATTGCGATAGATGGTCCGACGGCTTCGGGCAAGGGGACTATCGCCGAGATCGTTGCGAAGGCTCTGGGGTTCCATTACCTGGACAGCGGCGCGCTGTATCGCCTGGTGGCCCTTGCTGCGCAAAAATCTGGGATTGCCTTTGATTCTGAAGCACAATTACAGGAGATCGCGCTACGGCTTGATGCGCGGTTCGAGGCAGGCAAGATCTGGCTTGGAGGCGAGCAGGTTACCGACCAGATTCGGGCCGAGGCCATTGGTTTGGGGGCCTCCAGGGTGGCAGCCCTGCCGGGGGTGAGGTCGGCTTTGCTCCAGCGCCAGCGTGACTACCGGGTATCGCCCGGCCTGGTTGCTGACGGGCGTGACATGGGGTCGGTGGTATTCCCCGATGCGCGCCTCAAGGTGTTCCTTACCGCGACGGCCGAAGCGCGTGCGAACCGCAGGTATAAACAGTTGAAACAAAAAGGAATCCCTGCTAACATCGCCGTCCTTTTGTCGGAGTTGCGCGAACGCGATGCGCGCGATGCTAATCGCAGCGTTGCACCACTCGCACAAACGCCCGATGCCAGGCTTCTGGACAGTACATCTCTTGGAATTCAAGAGGTTGCCCAACTGATCCTAGACTGGTACCGGAACGTTGCAGCAAAAAACTAAAAGGCAAAACGCAGCAAAACGGTGGCATTGGCGACCTTGCGGCTGATCCGCAGGCGACGATGCCGGTTTGTTAACTGACCCGCTGTAACTGGCGGTTTTTAAAGCAGGTACTTATGTCCAACGTAGCCACGTCCGCACCTTCCGACATGGAAAGTTTTGCGGCAATGTTTGAAGACAGCCTGACGCGCAAGGAAATGCGTGTCGGGGAAGTGATCACCGGTGAGGTGGTCCGTGTCGACATGAATTTCGTCGTGATCAACGCCGGCCTCAAGTCCGAGTCGTTCGTCGCACTCGAAGAATTCCGCAATGACAAAGGCGAAATCGAAGCCAAACCGGGCGACTTCGTCTCGGTCTGCATCGAAGCCCTCGAAGACGGCTTCGGCGAAACCCGCCTGTCGCGCGACAAGGCCAAGCGTCTCGCCGCCTGGATGGATCTTGAAAAAGCCATGGAAACGGGCGCGCTCGTCTCCGGCCTGATCAGCGGCAAGGTCAAGGGCGGCCTGACCGTCATGACCAACGGCATCCGCGCCTTCCTGCCCGGCTCGCTTGTCGATATCCGCCCGGTCAAGGACACCACGCCCTTTGAGGGCAAGGAAATGGAGTTCAAGGTCATCAAGCTCGACCGCAAGCGCACCACCGTGGTGGTGTCGCGCCGCGCGGTGCTTGAGGCAAGCCAGGGTGAAGAGCGTCAGAAACTGCTGCAAACCCTGTCCGAGGGCGCGGTGGTCAAGGGCATCGTCAAGAACATCACCGATTACGGCGCATTCGTCGACCTGGGTGGCATCGACGGCCTGCTGCACATCACCGACCTTGCATGGCGTCGTGTGAAGCACCCGTCCGAAGTGCTGGCTGTCGGCGACGAAGTCACGGCCAAGATCCTCAAGTTCGACCAGGAAAAGAACCGTGTTTCGCTTGGAATGAAGCAACTGGGCGAGGACCCGTGGGTGGGCCTGTCGCGCCGTTACCCGACCAGCACGCGCCTGTTCGGCAAGGTCACCAACCTCACCGACTACGGCGCGTTCGTCGAAGTCGAGCAGGGCATCGAGGGCCTGGTGCACGTGTCCGAGATGGACTGGACCAACAAGAACGTCCATCCGTCCAAGGTTGTGCAACTGGGCGACGAAGTCGAAGTCATGATCCTCGAGATCGACGAGGAACGCCGCCGGATTTCCCTGGGGAT
>CAITSH010000071.1 GCA_903895005.1 uncultured Pseudomonadota bacterium | reverse complement strand
TTCAAGACCGGTGCAATCGACCACTCTGCCACGCTTCCAACTAAATTTCGCCCGGGGATCCATGTTCAGACTGCTGAACACTAAAAATCCCGACTGGTAAGCCCGCTTCACGACTACTTGTCGCTTAGCGACTCCCAACCGTAAGTCGCTACGGTCCGTACGCTGCTTGAATTATAGCATCGGCACCTCCACATTAGCCTTTGTAATACAAAGCGTTTTTTCTGTGCGCAGATCTGGTTTCGATTGCAACTTTTACGCAATTGACCTAGTCTGACTCCCTGTCACAGCAACGTTTCCATAGGAGGCACCCAGTGCAACCAGACTTGCAATCCGTTCAAAGCTCCAGCCCGATTTCAGGCAGCACCCCGCAGGACATCGCCTCACGGCAGCACAAGGTATTACGCAACACCTACATGCTGCTCGCGTTGTCGCTCATCCCCACGGCCATTGGCGCGGCCATAGGCAGCAACATCAACATGGGCTTCATGCGCTCGAATCCGATGATTTCGTTCATCGTGATCCTGGCGGTGTTTTACGGATGGATATTCGCCATAGAAAAAAACCGCGAATCAGCCCTCGGCGTAGGTCTGCTGCTGGGCTTCACCATGTTCCTCGGGTTGCTACTCGGGCCGTTGCTGCAAAGCGTGCTTGGGCTCAAGAACGGCGGGCAGTTGGTGATGATGGCTGCCGGCGGAACCGCCGCTGTTTTCGCGGTCATGTCAGGCATCGCCACTACGACACAACGCGACCTGAGCAAGATGGGAAACTTCCTGACCATCGGCGCCGTGGTGATCATGCTTGCCGTGCTCGCGAATCTGTTCTTCGCCAGCCCCGTGCTGCATCTGGTCATTCTCTCCGGGTTCGTCCTGCTCTCGTCAATGATGATTTTGTGGCAGGTCAACGACATCGTTCGCGGCGGGGAGACCAACTATGTTTCGGCCACGCTGACGCTGTACATTTCGATCTACAACCTGTTCTCAAGCCTGCTGCAACTGCTGGGCATCTTTGGCGGGGATCGCGACTAAGCTCCCCCCGCACTCAAAAAGGCGGCGAAAGCCGCCTTTTTTTATGCCGTTTTCGCCGCCCGCTCGAACAGTGCGATGGATTCGACATGCGAGGTATGAGGGAACATGTTGATCACCCCCGCAGAAACGAGTTCATAGCCTTTGTCATGCACAAGAAAGCCGGCGTCACGCGCCAGCGTCGCAGGGTCACAGGAAACGTAAACAATCCGCCACGGTCCGTCATCGCCGATCGACTTGAGTAATTCCACCGCCCCTTCGCGTGGCGGATCAATCAAGAGCTTGTCGAAACGAGGCAAAGCCTGGCAGGAAGCCTCTACGAAAAGGTTCGCCACCGCAAACCGCGCGCGCGAGCCAAGGCCGTTCGCAACGGCATTGCGCTCGCCTTTGCCGACGAGTTGCGCGTTACCCTCCACCCCGAGCACATCCGCACCGCACGCGGCGATCGGCAGCGTAAAGTTGCCAAGGCCGCAAAACATGTCGCCAATGCGCTCGCCCGGGCGCGGATCCAGCATACCGAGCGCGCGCCTGACCATGACGCGGTTTATGGCCTGATTGACCTGTGTAAAATCCGTCGGCGAAAACTCCAGCGTCACCCCGAACTCAGGCAAGGAATAGTCAAGGCGCGGTGCATCGAGCGGCCAGAACGGGTATGCCGTGTCCGGCCCTTTAGGCTGCAACCATATCTGGACATGGCGCGCCTCCGCGAAAGCACGCAGCAGGCTTGCGTCTGCCTCGCCCACCTCCTCCAGGTTGCGAAAGACCAGCACGCTGACGTGCTCGCCGATGGCGACTTCAATTTGCGGCATGCGTTCGCGTATATGCAGTGACCCCACTAGTTCGCGAAGCGGCACCAGCAGGTCGGACAAAAAGCCGGGCAGTACTTCACAGCTGTTCATGTCGGCAACAAAACTGCTTTTGCGTTCGTGAAATCCGACGAGGACCTTGTCCTTCTTGACGACAAATCGCGCGGTCATGCGCGCGCGTTCGCGATAGCCCCATGACGGTCCGTAAATCGGTGCAAGCATGCGGCCCGCCCGGACCTTCCCGATGTGCCAGAGGTTGTCCTCCAGAACGCGCTGCTTTGCGGCCACCTGCGCCCGAGGCTCCAGGTGCTGCATGGAGCACCCTCCGCAGATACCAAAATGCACGCAGCGGGGCGATGTACGCTCGCCGCTCGCGCGCTCGATGGAAGTTACCTGCGCGAGCTCATAACTGGGCTTTTTCCGATACGAGGTGTAGCGCACCGTTTCGCCTGCAAGGGCGCCTTCGATGAAGATGGCCTTGCCTTCCACGCGCGCGATCCCGCGGCCTTCCCGGTCCAGGGATTCGATATGTGCCAGAGTCATGGTTATCAGACCGGCCAGGCGGCAAGAAACTCCTGCCAGTGCTTTTCGGGCGAAGCCGACAGGGTTTCGCGAAGCAGCGCCGTTTCACGCGCGTACGCGGAACTGTCGATCGCACCGCGCATCAACTGGTAACGCAGAAACACGAGATAGGTGTTGGCCACATCGGTTTCGCAATACGCCCTGATTTCCGACAAGTGACCCTCGTTATAGGCCTGCCAGACTTTTGAGCCGTCCATGCCAAGCTTGCCCGGAAAGCCGATCAGCTTGGCGAGTTCGTCAAGCGGCACGTTGTTGCGCGGCTGGTACATGGCCAAAAGATCCATCAGGTCGAGATGCCGCGTATGGTAGCGGCTGATGTAATTGTTCCATTTGAACTCCCGGTCGTCCTCGCCCATGTCCCAGTAGCGCGGCGCGCTGATCCCGTGCACAAGGCCGCGGTAGTGCAGCACCGGCAGGTCAAACCCGCCTCCGTTCCAGGACACCAACTGTGGCGTGTACTTCTCGATACCGTCAAAAAAACGGCGGATCAAGGCCTCTTCTGAATCAGCGGGAGAACCCAGGGACCAGACGCGGATGCTGTCTGCCTCTCGCAGGGCGCAAGCTATGGAGGCGACGCGCTGCATGTGCGGCGGCAGGAAATCACTGCCACTCGCGCTTGCCGCGCGCCTGCGCTGAAAGGCGATCTCGGCCACATCCTCGTCGGAGACCTGCGGATCAAGATCCCAAAGCCGGCGAAATCCGGCCACATCCGGGATGGTTTCAATATCAAATACGAGTACAGGCGTCATAGATTGCTCAGCAAAGCGGGCAGCGCCGCGGGGGAAAACCAAACCTGAAACGCGAAGGGAGATAGGTAGGCATAGGCTGGAAACCCGCGCCAGTAAAGGGTTTGCAGCCGACTTCCGCAAACTTCACGGCAAATTCGAAAGACTTACTCAGGAAACACGCCGGTGGACAAATACCGGTCGCCGCGGTCGCAGACGATGGAAACGATGGTCGCATTCTTGAGTTCCGCGGCAACACGCAAGGCGACCGCCATCGCCCCGCCCGCCGAGATGCCGCAAAAAATTCCCTCTTCGCGGGCAAGGCGGCGCGTCATGTCTTCGGCTTCAACCTGGCTGACGTATTCGATCCGGTCGACGCGTGCCTTGTCGTAAATGGCAGGAAGATAGGCTTCCGGCCATTTGCGTATTCCCGGAATCTGGGACCCATCGGTCGGTTGCGCGCCGATTACCTGGATCGCCGGGTTCATTTCCTTCAGGAATCGCGACACGCCCATGATGGTCCCGGTGGTGCCCATGCTCGATACGAAATGGGTGATCGTCCCGCCCGTTTCCTCCCAGATTTCGGGGCCGGTTGTCTCGTAATGTGCCAGCGGATTATCCGGATTGGCAAACTGGTCGAGGATCATCCCTTTACCCTGCGCTCGCATCTGTTCTGCGAGATCTCGGGAGGACTCCATGCCGCCGGCCTGGGGCGTCAGGATGATCTCCG
>CAITSH010000070.1 GCA_903895005.1 uncultured Pseudomonadota bacterium | reverse complement strand
GTAATCTCGCTCATAGGGCTTCTCCTTCCAATGGTTGTAGATTGACTTTTCCAAAACCAATCTTGGCACTTAATGCCGTTGCCAAGAAGTGGGAAGTCCCTTCGTATTCGATGCCGCTGCGCCGAATGCCGCACCGACCTGATCTGGGACGGTGGTTGGTGCGCCAACCTTCCCGGCTGCGGCCGGTTTGGCCGCCGCTAAGCTATTGTCCGGCCTGCCGTTGGATCTGCTGCGTGATCACACGGGCAAATGCCGCGAAATCGTCCAAGTGGTTTTTGACGATGTTGTGGACGATTTGCCAGTTGATCTGGTCGTAGTTATGCGTGGCGATATTTCTGAAACCCACCGCCTTGCGCATGCGTAGCGCAAGTGCAGCGTCAATCAGTCCGGCCCGTTCGAGCAGATCGAAGGTCTGCCCCATGGTGTCAGGGGCAGGAAGGTTCAACTCAGAGATCAAGTGCGCACCGATATCGACGGCCAATTGCACAGCCCGGCTGAGGTTGAGTGAAATGATGTCCTGTAAATCGAAATCGGACGCTAGCATCTCCGCAGTCGGCGGCGCCTTGGACTCGATCCTGAGAACGCAACGACGCAGGGACTCGAGCTTTTGCTCGACTACTGCCCGATCCATGCCTCTCGCCTTTCTGCCAGGATGCGATCACGATAGGGTACGAAATCCGCCTGGTTCAACACATGCCGGGTGATCCATGGCGCGTAAGCAAGGTCGCTGCCCATCAAGCGCCGGCCGTGGGCCAAAATCTGGCCCAGTAGCGGCTCACCGGCCTGTCGCATATCCACCAGGTCAATCGGACGCCCCGTAGCCTCAGCCAGCGACGCGATGATGTCCATCTTTTCCTCAGCCGTCAGCCGATGGCTCGCTGCAACGGCAATATCCAAATCGCTGTCAGGACGTTGCAGACCGGCCGCGACCGAACCGAACAGCAACGCCAGCTCAATCATCGGAAATTTCTCAATGACGCCGCGAACCTGAGCGCCAACTGCCAAAGAGGCAACTGGGATTTGGAACGGGTCTGGTTTCGAATTAGTCTTCACCGCCAAAGTTTATCAGCGCCAAGGCCGGCACCATCATCCCCGTGCAACCGGGGATCCATGCCTTCTTTGGGTGATCAGGCCGGCGCGGCATTCGGCTCCGCGGCTGTCCCCCGCCCTGTGGGCTCCTCCTTGATGCCGCTGCGCCGAACGCCGCACCGGCCTGATCTGGGGCGGTGGTTGGTGCGCAATGGAACGAGGCAGGGGCCTGTCCCTGGACTGACCATCCGACATACCGGTGTACCCACCACCGGTACGCCAACCCCTCGCCTGCTGCAGGGGCCGATGGCGTGCCGCAGCGAGGTTAAGGAAGGAGCCCGCAGGGCGGAGGGACACGAGCGGCGGCACGCCGTCGGCCCCTGCAGCACACCAAAATCAGCGCCCCGAAAAGACTAGCGCTCGGCCAAACTCATTGCTGCACTGAAAGGGTCAATGAACCACCCGCTCAAAGCTGAACTGCCCGGGCGCACGGATCGGGTCCACGTCGACCGGGATCACGTCTTTCGGCGCAAACCGGCCTTCGAGCAGCAGCTTGGACAGCGGGTTCTCGATGCGTTGCTGGATCGCCCGCTTCAGCGGCCGCGCACCAAACACCGGGTCGAACCCGACCTTGGCCAGCTCGGCCAGCGCCGCTGGCGACACTTCAAGCACCAGGTCCAGCTTGGCCAGGCGCGCTTGGAGCACCTGGATCTGGATCGCGGCGATGGAGGCAATGTGCTCGGCCGACAGGGCGTGGAACACCACGGTCTCGTCGATCCGGTTCAAAAACTCGGGCCGAAAGTGGTTCTTCAGCTCACCGGTCACAGCGTCCTTGATGTCCTCGCTGCCCTGCCCCACCATGGACTGGATAAGGTGCGAGCCGATGTTGCTGGTCATCACGATCACGGTGTTTTTGAAGTCCACGGTGCGGCCCTGGCCGTCGGTCAGCCGGCCGTCGTCCAGCACCTGCAGCAGCACGTTGAACACATCCGGGTGGGCTTTTTCCACCTCGTCGAGCAGCAGCACGCTGTAGGGTTTGCGCCGCACCGCCTCGGTCAGGTAGCCGCCCTCCTCGTAGCCCACATAGCCCGGGGGCGCGCCGATCAGCCGTGCCACGGAATGCTTCTCCATGAACTCGCTCATGTCGATGCGGATCAGGTGGTCCTCGGAGTCAAACAAAAAGCCCGCCAGCGTTTTGCACAGCTCGGTCTTGCCGACGCCGGTCGGGCCCAGGAACAGGAAGGAGCCAGTCGGGCGGTTCGGGTCTGACAGGCCGGCGCGGGAACGCCGTATGGCATTGGCCACCGCGGTGATGGCTTCGTCCTGCCCGACCACGCGCTGGTGCAAGCGGGCTTCCATCAGCAGCAGCTTGTCTTTTTCGCCCTGCAGCATCTTGGCCACCGGGATGCCGGTGGCGCGGCTCACCACCTCGGCTATTTCTTCGGCGCCGACCATGGTGCGCAGCAATTGCGGGCGCCCGCCGTCCTTGGCGCTTTTCGCCTTGCCGGCCTCTTGGGCTTGCGCGTCTTTCAGTTGTTTTTCAAGCACCGGCAGCTTGCCGTAGCGAAGCTCGCCGGCTTTGTTGAAGTCGCCCTTGCGCGTCAACTCCTCGATTTGGAAGCGCAGCTTTTCCACCTCTTGCATGATGGTTTTGGAACCTTGCGCCTGGGCCTTTTCGGCTTTCCAGATCTCGTCCAGGTCGGCAATTTCTTTTTGCAGCTTGCCGATTTCTTCCTCGATCAAGCCAAAGCGCTTTTGCGAGGCCTCGTCCTTCTCGCGGCGCACGGCTTCACGCTCGATTTGCAGCTGGATCAGGCGCCGGTCGAGCTTGTCCATCACCTCGGGCTTGGAGTCGAGCTCGATCTTGATCTTAGACGCCGCCTCGTCGATCAGGTCAATCGCCTTGTCGGGCAAAAAACGGTCCGTGATGTAGCGGTGACTCAGTTCCGCTGCGGCAACGATGGCCGGATCGGTGATCTGCACGCCGTGGTGGGTTTCG
>CAITSH010000069.1 GCA_903895005.1 uncultured Pseudomonadota bacterium | reverse complement strand
GGCCCCGTTTCGGGCGTGGTGCACGTGGGTGGACAGCGCGTCATCGAATGGGGTGAGCCGCACCGCCCGGACCTCACCTTTTCGGTGGCCAAGACCTATCTCGCGTTGCTCGCCGGTGTCGCACACGAAAGCGGACTCTTACCCGACTTGGACGAACCGGTGGGTGCACGCCTGCGCGGCATCGGCTTTGACAGCGCGCACAACCGTTCGGTGACCTGGCTCGAGCTGTTGCAACAGACCAGCGAATGGGAAGGCGAATGCTTTGGCGTGCCCGACCAAGTCGATCGTTACCGCCACCTGCAATACCAGCCGCCACGCAGCACGGACGGCCACGCCAAGGGCGATGCCCGCCCGCTGCAGGCGCCCGGCACGTTCTGGGAATACAACGACGTGCGCATCAACCAGCTATCACTTGCGCTGCTGCACCTGTTTCGCCGCCCCCTCCCCGAGGTGTTCCGCGAGACGATCGCGCAGCCCTGCGGCGCGAGCAACGACTGGCGTTGGGTGGGCTATGACAACAGCTGGGTGGACATCGACGGCAAACCCATGCAGTCGGTACCCGGCGGCACCCACTGGGGCGGCGGCATTTCAATCGGCAGTGCCGACCAGGCGCTGATCGGGCAAATGCTGCTCGACGGCGGCCGCGTCAGTGGCAGACAGGTTCTTTCGCAGGAATGGGTGCGACGCATGCAAACGCCCTGCGCCATCGCACCCTGGTACGGAACCCTGGTGTGGCTCAACCGCTTGCGCGGGGTATTCCCCAGCGCCTCGGCTTCCAGCTATTTTTGTATCGGCGCCGGCGCCAGCGTGGTCTGGATTGACCCCGATCGTGACCTTGTGGCGGTGGTGCGCTGGATAGAGGGCAGCCATATCGACGGCTTTTGCAAGCGCGTGACGGGGGCGATACCGCCGGTCGAACGCAAAACCGAATAACGAATTCACACACCAATCAAAGGAGCAGCAGTCATGGAAGGCTGGCGCACAAGGCTGGGATTCATGATCCCGCCGGGAACACCGACGGTCGAACGGGAAATGTTCTCTATCGCCCCCGAGGGCGTATCGACACACTTTGCACGCATGGTCGCACGCGGCCCGGTGGGCACGCTCGCCAACCTGCAGTCGCGCGCCGCGAGCCAGCTCGAGCACATGGACGAAACAGTCGACTCCATCGCCAGCGTCGAGCCGGACGTGATCGTGCTCGCGCACACCGCCACGAGCTACGTGCTGGGCCGCGACGGCGACCAGAAGCTCGCGCAGCGCCAGGAAGAGCGCACCGGCATCCCGTTCATCTCGGCGCTGGGCAGCGCTGCGGCGGCGCTGGAAGCCCTGGGCGTGCGCAAAATCGCCATCGGCACACCCTACGACCAGGCGCTGACCATGCGCAGCAAGGCCGTGCTCACCGAGTACGGTTTCGAAGTCGTCCACGCCGAATGCCTGCCCGACGTGAAAAACATCTTTGAGGAAACAAAGCGCCGTATCTACGGCCTGATCAAGGGCGTGAACCGCCCCGATGCGGATGCGGTGTTCATCAGCGGCGTGGGGCTACCGACACTGTCGCTGCTTGGCACCGCCGAAGCCGATCTTGGCAAGCCGGTGCTCTCCAGTGCGGGCTCGATGATCTGGAACGCGCTTCGCACTGCGGGCATAGGTGCGCCGATCCAAGGCTACGGGCGCCTGCTCTCTGACACCAAGTACCGCCCCGCCTCGGCGTATCGTGCGGTTGTGCGCAAGGCCTGAGCCCGGCCGTCGCACGTCAAAACATCGCGGCAGCAATCCCCGGTAAGCCTGCCGGGGGACTTACTCCGGCTTGATTCCCGCTCCTCGAATCACGTTGCCCCAGCGGGTCAGATCAGACTCGAGAAATTTCTGGAATTCCGGCGACGTCATCGCCGGATAGACGTCGACCCCCAGCTTTTGCATCGCGGCCCGTGTATCCGCCGACTTGAGCACTGCGGCGGTTTCGCCGGCAAGGCGCTGCGCGATTGCGGGTGGCAGGTTGGCCGGTGCAACGAGGCCAAACCAGTTGGCGAAGTTCATGCCCTCAAAGCCCTCCTCCCTCAGGGTCGGTACGTCTGCCATATCAAAAAAACGCGCGTGCGTGGTGATGGCGAATACCTTGATCTTGCCGGCCTTGCGCAGTGCGACGGCGCTGCCCGCAGGCAGCATCTGCAGGTCGGTCTGCCCGCCCAGCAGCGAGGTGATGGCCGGCGCCTGTCCCTGGAAGGGAACGTGCAGGACATTGAGCCCTGCGAGGCCTTTGAAGGTTTCCATGGCGATTTGCGAGGTACTGCCCAGCCCCGCAGACGAATAGGTGAACTTGCCCGGTTGTGACTTGATGAGTGCGATCAACTCCTTCGTGGTGTTGGCCGGAAAATCCGCCCGCGTCACCAGCGAAAACGGATTGATCGCGAAGGGCATGATCGCGACAAAATCCTTGAGCGGATCGTAGGCAAGCTTGGTGCGCATGTTGGGCGCAATGGCATGGGTCTCGGCGCTCGCCAGCAACAGCGTGTAACCATCGGGGGCTGCGCGCGCAACGAACTCCGCACCTATGGTGCCGGCGGCGCCGGCTTTGTTCTCGACGACCACAGTCGAGGACATGCGCTCTGACAAGCGCTGCGCCATGATGCGTCCGGACGAATCGGTGATGCCCCCCGCAGGCCAGGGCACCACGAGTTTGATCGGTTTGTCAGGGTAGGCTTGCGCCAATGCCGTTGCCGGCGCTACAAACACTGCGGACGCCAGGCTGACCGCCGTCAGGAGATAGCGCATCACTCGCTCTCGCCCCACATCCGCGTTACCGCATTTTCCGTAACCGCTATTTTTCAATTGAGCCTCCTGTTTGGGCGATGGGGGCGCGCGCCATCGTACGCTTGCCCGTTCCAAATGCGCTCTGAACGGCGCTTGATCCGTGATCCGATGAACTCGTCCCGCCTTTCGGTCCGGGCTACTTCTGCTCCAGTTGGATGTTGGCGCGGTTGATCACCTCACCCCAGCGCACCACCTCGGCGCCGACAAACTGCCGAAACTCATCCTGCGACAAAGAAAAGGCCTCGACGCCCGCGGCACGCAACTGCGCCTGTACTTCCGGCGAGCGCACCACGGCGCCGATATCCTCGGCGAGCCGTTGCACCGCCGCCGCAGGCGTCTTCGCGGGAACCATGATGCCGAACCAGTTGGCGACGTCCATGCGCTGGTAACCCTCGTTTTGCAAGGTCGGCACGTCATTGAGCAGGTTTGACTTTGACGCGGTCATCATCCCGTAGACATGAATCTTCCCGGTTTTGCGAAGCGCCAGCACGCGCCCCACCGGCAGCACCATGAGATCGATCTGGCCACCAAGCAGGGCGGTTTCCGCAGGCGCCGTACCCTGGAAAGGCACATGCAGGAAGTCGACCCCCGCCTGCCCCTTGAACATTTCCATCGCGACCTGGCCGGTGCTGCCAATGCCCCATGTTCCGTAGCTAAGCTTGCCCGGATTGGCCTTGGCAAAGGCAGCGAGTTCAGCCGTGGTCCGGGCCGCAAGAGTGGAACGCCCCACCAGCACAAACGGGTTTTTCGCGAATGACGCGATCGGGATGAAATCGCCAATGGGATCATAGGAAGTTTTTTTGCCCGCCCCCATCCCGATGGAGTGCGTCTCGGCGCTCGCCACCAGCAATGTATAGCCGTCTGGCGCACTACGCGCCGCGGCGTCGGCACCAATCATGCCGTTGGCACCACCGCGATTTTCGACGACCACCGGCGAAGCCAGCTTTTCGGACAGCCGCATGGCAATGATGCGCGACACCGCGTCAGTGGTGCCCCCCGCAGGCCATGGGACAATGAGCTTGATGGGCCGTTCCGGGTAGGCCGCGGCAGCGGCGGCCGAAAGCATGGCCAATGCAAAGAACACAACACCCTTTGCCCACGCGCGGGCTGCGCTACGGCATGACGAACTGATCCGTGCGGCCAGTTGCCGATTATTCCGAACCATGACTCCTCCTTGAATAAAAGCCGGTGAGCCGGCCTGCTTTTTTCAAGTATGAACGTATTTTGGCCGTCGCGAGTGGCAACACCGCAGTTCCGTCACAGTGCCTTGCCGGCGGCATGCCCCTCGGACGTCGCGCTGTGTACGTCGCGCGCACACTTGTTGTCTCCGACGCGATGCACCTCGATGCCGGCGGCAAGGAGCGGCGCCAGCAGGACATCCTCGGGCGCACGCGGCGTCGACCAGGCGAGGAATGCCACGTCTTCAATGACGCCCGCGTCGCCGTTGTACACGTTCACATAATCAAGACCGCCCTGCTCGAATGCGTCGGTGAGCCGCGGCTCTGACGAGACGATCGTCCGGATGCGCAAAGTGTTCATGCGTCGCAAAATACCCTGGCGCGTCACCAGCGAGGTGAAGGTCGCAATGGTCTCGCGCGGCGTGATGATGACAACCTGTTCGAACAATCCGTGCAGCATTTGGGCCGAGGCGTAGGTGCCTTCGGTGTGGTCTGTATCGTAGATCACCGCTGTCCCGGGCTGCTTCGCGTGAAGGCGAAGCAAGTCTGCCATCGCCGCGCGCAGGTCGGGCACCATACCCTCTTCACGCATTGCAGGCGGCAACCAGTCGGGCGGCAGCATGCGCGCCCCGGTGGCAAGCACGACGGCATCCGGCTTGAGCGCCGATACATCAGCCATCGAGGCCGTGATGCCGAGTTCGAACTTGACGCCGGCGCGCAGGGCGGCGGCGTGCTGGTAATCGTAAATACTGCTGAGCGACTCGCCCCCCGGCAGGAGCGAATGCAGGCGCGTCTTGCCGCCGACCTCGGCCGATGCGCCAAGCACGGTGACGTGGTGGCCGCGCGCAGCCGCCACCCAGGCCGCTTCAAGGCCGGCAATACCGGCGCCCAAGACGACAACACGCTTTTTATGTTTCGCGGCCGCCGGGCGCCAATCGGATTCGTCGGGTTCACCGACGCGCGGATTGTTGTCACAGGCAAGAGGCTGGCGCAGGCCGGTTACGCGCTCCCAGCAGGTGTTGCAGGACACGCAATAGCGGATATCGTGGGCGCGCCCTGACACCGCCTTGTTGAGCCAGGCTGCGTCGGCGATCAGCGGGCGTCCTATCCCGACCAGCTCCGCATCGCCTCGTGCGATCAGCCCTTCCGCCTCGGCCGGGTCGGTGATGCGCCCCAGCGCCAGCACCGGCACACCGTTGACGGCCCGGCGCAATTCGCGCATCAGCGGCACGTAGGGCATGCGTGGCGTATGTCCGTCGGGCACGTG
>CAITSH010000068.1 GCA_903895005.1 uncultured Pseudomonadota bacterium | reverse complement strand
TCACCAAACCGTGCCCCCTCGATGACGATGACATCGCGTTCGCCTCTGACATCTCCTACTTCAAAGACCTACTCATGGAGATCCAGCTGCAGAGCTTGAGTGGCGGCCAGGCAAAGCCCTTCCCGATAGTGCTGTCCGACGAACTCGACCATGCCATCGCCGAGCTGGCCGGCATCAAGTACCACATTCGGGAGATGCGCCGTGGCTGAACCATCTGTCGACACCATCCTCGCCGCTTTAGCCCGCGCTAAAGAGCTACTTAAACGCAACAGGGATTGGGATCTGCTCAAGGCGGTAGCCGAAGCGACTACAACCGTCCAGTGCGGCATGCCGTCGTACAAGGTGTTCCGCGATGTGCGAATTGAGATCAGCCGCAACATTTCTGAGTCTCTTCCCGACTTCTCCAACTCTTCCACACGGCCGGTGGCCATTACCGCTATCGACCGCACCATCCACGCCCTAAGGGGGAACTGATGAACGACATTGACTGGCTCCGAGTAGACATGGTGTGCAACGGCACCCCACTGAAGCTGACCACCGCTGAACGGCGGATGGTGATGCGCCGCCTGGGCGAGAAGATGGCCCGAACCACATCTATCTACGACGTCGGCCTGTCCGCTGAAGAGGTCGGCCGCCGCCTGGGCGTCACCGCACGCTCGGTGGAACGCTTCCAGGCCGAACTTCCACCGGCCGACAAACGGACCTGCCCGGTGTGCAAAGAACCCATGTGGGTCATCGGTGCCGAGGTGGAACCACACCCCGACCGACTCTTCGAGGAATGCCCCATGTCCTACAGCCAAACCCGCAAAGGCCTCGCCGCGATCCGACCCGACCTGTACCGCTGGATGGACGAGGAGATCTCCGCATGACACGCATCCGTATCGGCTTCGCCATCAGCGTTCTCATCGGGGCCATGTATGCCGCCGCCAGCATCCTCGACTCCATAACCCAGTTCGGTATCGGCCTCGTCATCGCATCCCTCGGTGTCATCGGGTACGGCCTGTGCGACTTCATCGAGGTGCGCCACGACGAACTGACCGCCCAGGCCCGGGAAGCGGTGTGGGCCCGACGCGACAGGGATAACTGATGGCGAAACCGTGCGATCGAAAGTGCGATACGCAGTGTGACGGCTGCCATGACCTAAGCAACTGTGTTCCTGCAACTTCGCAATACGGCGACCTAATCCTGTGCGTCGACTGCCGCGCTAAATATCCGCTGCAACAACCATGGCGCATGGACCCGGAGACCGGTGAATACATCGACAACGTCGACCTTTTCAAGCAGTGGAGCATCTGATGGCCGGCTCACTTGATGACCAACGCGTCCACCTCGTCACCGTGCCTGCAGGTTTCCAATTTTTGGTGACGTTCTCCAATCACAACGGTCAGCCCGAAGCCCGCCTGCAGATGAACGCGGCCTCGGCTATGACGCCCGTACAGATCGGCAAGCAGCTCCGCGACATCGCCGACCGCATCGAGGCCGGAAATGTGACCAGGAAGGACACCGAATGAGCAACCTCTGCCAGGCGTGTGACCACCTGGTCATCGAGCACCCCAACCTCGGCCGCTGCCATGGCGACTGCCTCGATCCCGAATCGGGGGAGTTCTACCAGTGCGTCTGCCCAGTGTTTGAGAAGGACCCCGATGAGTGATCACTTCGCATGCGCTAACTGTGAGCACCCGATCCGCCGGCACCAAGTCAAGAAGTGGCCGCAAATAGCTTTGGGCTGCGTTGACTGCGCCTGCACCGGATACCAATTCACCAACAAGTCCCGGTGGGACGAAGACATGGAAGCGGGGGCCATCGGATGACAACACCCGACCTGAAAGCGTTAGCGAAACTGCGGGAACCGTTCCCGGCCAGCCAGATCGGGAAGCTACCCAAGGGCGGCATCACTCTGGACTTCGTCGGACACGGCTACATCACGGCCCGTCTTCTCGACGTCGACCCGACGTGGACGTGGGAGCCCGTCGCCCTGGACGAACACGGCCTGCCCCTGCTCGATGAGTTCGGCGGGTTGTGGATACGCCTGACGGTGTGCGGTGTGGCCCGCCTGGGCTACGGGGATGCCGGCGGAAAGAAAGGCCCCAACGCGGTGAAGGAAGCGGTGGGGGATGCCCTGCGTAACGCGGCGATGCGATTCGGTGTCGCGCTTGAGTTGTGGTGCAAAGGCGACCCCGATGCAGCGGCACCACCGAAGCCCAAAACTGCGGGCGAAATTGCCGCCGACAAGCTCCTAGCGGTGTGCAAACGAGGCAAGTTAGACCCTCGGAAAATCGCTCAACGCTTCAAAGATGACTACGGATTGGCCGTTTCGGAAGCCGATTCCGACACGATTGTCGCGTTTACGGCGCTGATTTCCGATGAGATCGCCATCGACAACGCCGCCGCGAAGGGGGCTTGATGGGTCTTCCATGGGTTCGTTTGGACACCCAGTTCTCCTCAAACCCCAAGATTCTCTACTTGATTCAGGACAAAAAGTTCCGCGCAGCGTTTGTGTGGGTTGCGTCGTTGGGCTACTCCGGGGCGCATGGCACCGACGGTTTCATTCCCGCAGCTGCGCTCCCATTCCTGCATGCCACGAAGACCGATGCGAAGTCTTTGGCTGAAGTTGGTTTATGGGTCGAGACCATCGGAGGTTGGGAAATCAACGGATGGGCTGACTTCCAACAGTCCAGTGAAGAGTCACAGCTAAGGAAGAAGAAGGCGAAAGACGCTGCGATGGCCCGCTGGCATGGCGGTGAAAAATGAGGTGCTCGTTCTGTAGCCAAGAGAAACCTATGAGCCAGTTCTCTCGGTCCCATCCACACCCGCGATATGGCATGTGGTGCAAAGAGTGTGAGCGTAACCGGGCTTCAATACGCAAGCACGGCATCACCGTTGCTCAAAAGCAACAGATTGCAGATCACCAAGGTGGATGCGCCATCTGCGGTCACTCTGATCCTGGAGCAAAGGGTTGGACCGTTGATCACGATCATGAGTGCTGCCCTGGTGCGAACTCGTGCCCGAAGTGCCGGCGCGGAATTCTCTGCGGCTGGTGCAACAAGATGCTCGGCTCGGCGTTCGACCGGCCGCAGATCCTCAGATCGGCAATCTCCTACTTGGAAAAACATGCGACTGGCACATGCGACTGGCATATGCCACTGGCATGTGCACCTGGCATGTGCACGGAGATAACGGAGAATACTAACGGAGAATCTTCTGTTGCTTCCAAAGAGAAATCTTGCGTAAGTGACGTGCGCGAAGAGGCGAAGAAATATGCCTGATTACGCGGAAAAACTTTTGGCAATCGCCGAATGCGACCTGTGCGACAACGAGGGAATTCGCCCTAACGGCTGGGATACCTGCGACCACATCGACTACGCAGCCATCGCAGCACGCCATCTCCCGGCCATCAAAGATGCCCTGAAACGAGGAAAAGCTTGATCAACATCGACCCGCCGCCATTTGTCGCCCAGGCCCTCTGCGCCCAAACCGATCCCGAGATCTTCTTCCCGGAACAAGGCGAATCATCGGCCAGAGCGCGGCGCATCTGCTGGACGTGCCCAGTGCGGCGGGAATGCCTCGCATACGCCATCCAGACGAACGAACCCCACGGCGTGTGGGGCGGCTATGCCAGCAGGGCACGACGAAACCTCAAATGGCGTCACAGACGCATCCTTGAGGAATGCCATGAACTGGC
>CAITSH010000067.1 GCA_903895005.1 uncultured Pseudomonadota bacterium | reverse complement strand
CCCCCGAAAGCGCGCACGGCAGGTTGGTACAAATAGTCACCTTGTACTTGCCGGCTTTAGCCAGGTCATACATGTTGTAAAAGGTCGCAACCTCGTACACGGCGATCGGCGGCATGCCGAGCACCCCCGCTACCGCATCCATCACCTCGGTGGAGAGCCAGCCTTTTTCATCCTGCGCGATGGCAAGCGCCGACATCACCGCCGACTGCTTCTGGTCGGCGGGGTACTTGGCGGCCTCGCGGCCGATCCTTTTCAGCGATTCGTCAGAGAGCATCAACGGTCGATTTCCCCGAATACGATGTCCTGGGTACCGATGATCGCGACCACATCGGCAATCATGTGGCCCTTGGCCATTTCATTGAGTGCGGCAAGGTGCGGGAACCCGGGCGCACGGATTTTCAAACGGTAGGGCTTGTTGGCACCATCAGAGACCAGATAAATGCCAAATTCGCCCTTCGGATGCTCTACCGCGGCGTAGGCCTCACCGGCCGGAACATGGAAACCTTCGGTGAACAGCTTGAAATGATGGATGAGCTCTTCCATGCTCGACTTCATCTCCACCCGCGAAGGGGGCGCCACCTTGTGGTTGTCGGTGATCACCGGACCGGGATTCTTGCGCAACCAATCCACGCACTGGCGGATTATCCGGTTGGACTGGCGCATTTCCTCGATACGTACAAGGTAGCGATCGTAGCAGTCGCCGTTAACGCCGACGGGAATGTCAAAATCAAGCCGGTCATAGACCTCATAGGGCTGCTTCTTGCGCAGGTCCCACTCGATGCCCGAGCCGCGCAGCATTGCGCCCGAGAAGCCCAGCGCCAGCGCGCGCTCCGGCGACACCACACCCACCCCCACCGGTCGCTGCTTCCAGATACGGTTGTCAGTCAGCAGCGTCTCATAATCATCGACGCATTTTGGGAAGCGGTTGGTAAAGTCTTCGATGAAATCGAGAAGCGATCCGCGGCGATTTTCGTTCATGGACGAAACCGCCCTGCTATTGTGCACCTTCGAAGCAAGGTACTGCGGCATGGAGTCGGGCAGGTCGCGGTATACGCCGCCCGGGCGGTAGTAGGCCGCGTGCATGCGCGCACCCGATACCGCCTCGTAGCAGTCCATCAGGTCCTCGCGCTCGCGAAAACAATACAGAAATATGGTCATCGCGCCGATATCGATGCCATGCGCGCCCAGCCAAAGCAAGTGGTTCAGTACGCGCGTGATTTCGTCAAACATCACGCGAATATACCTGGCGCGCTCCGGAACTTCGATACCGAGCAGTTTCTCGATCGCCATGCAGTAGGCATGCTCGTTACACATCATCGACACGTAATCGAGTCGATCCATATAGGGCAGCGACTGGATGAAGGTCTTGTGCTCGGCGAGCTTTTCAGTCGCGCGGTGTAGCAGGCCGATATGCGGATCCGCGCGCTCAACCACCTCGCCATCCAGTTCAAGCACCAGGCGCAGCACGCCATGCGCCGCCGGGTGTTGCGGACCAAAATTCAGGGTGTAGTTGCGAATTTCAGCCATGAAAACCTCTAGTGCCTACACCTTGCATTTGGGCGCAGGCTAACTTGCGCGCAGCGCAAGTTAAGACCGGCTTTGCCGGGCGGCCGAAGCCACAATTCAGGGTGTAGTTCCGGATCGCAGCCATGATCAGCGCACGCCGCCAAGATCGCCGTACTGCTCTTCGCGAATGACCCGCGGCGTAATTTCACGCGGCTCGATACTGACCGGCTGATAAATGACGCGCTTTTGCTCGGGGTCGTACCGCATTTCGACGTTCCCCGAGAGCGGAAAGTCCTTGCGGAACGGATGCCCGACAAACCCGTAGTCGGTGAGTATCCGGCGCAGGTCGTTATGCCCTGTAAACATCAGCCCGAACAGGTCGAAAGCCTCGCGTTCGTACCAGTCGGCGTTTGGCCACACCGATGTGATTGAATCGAGCACGGGAAAGGCGTCTTCCTTGGCAAACACCCGAACACGCAGGCGCCAGTTTTTTTCGATCGAAAGAATGTGCGACACGACCGCGAATCGCCCGCCATTCCCCTTCCCCGACTCGCCCGGATTGCTGTCCCCGCCATCGCCATACGCAGAGTAGTCCAGACCGCAAAGGTCGATCAGCTGCTCAAACCGCAGGTCCGGGTGCCCGCGCAGGGTCTCAGCCACTGAAGCATAATCATTCGAATTTACAAGGAGCGTCAGCTCACCCAGCGATTCAACAAGGCTTTGGACTCGGCTCCCGAGAACAGCCGATAGCGCCGCATGCAGCCGGTTAAGTTTTTCGGTCATTTCATCGGGCTATCGTATTAGTGCGCTTGATTTTGTTCTGCAACTGGACGATGCCATAGAGCAGCGCCTCTGCCGTCGGTGGGCATCCGGGCACATACACGTCAACCGGGACGATGCGATCGCACCCACGGACCACCGAGTAGGAGTAGTGATAATAGCCGCCGCCGTTGGCACACGAGCCCATCGAGATTACCCAGCGCGGCTCGGCCATCTGGTCATAGACCTTGCGCAACGCCGGAGCCATCTTGTTGCAGAGCGTACCAGCGACAATCATCACGTCCGATTGACGCGGACTTGGACGAAACACAATCCCGAAACGATCGAGATCGTAGCGCGCGGCGCCGGCGTGCATCATTTCGACCGCACAGCAGGCCAGTCCGAAAGTCATGGGCCAAAGGGACCCCGTGCGAGTCCAGTTGATTACCGTGTCTATTGAGGTGGTAACGAAGCCCTGCTGCGTCAGCCCTTGTTCATTGGCTCCCATGCGAACCTCCCGCAACGACTGCCACGGCTATTCCCATTCGAGCGCACCTTTCATCCATTCGTAGATGAATCCGACAACGAGGATTCCGAGGAAGCCCATCATCGCCAGAAACCCAAACAGACCTATTTCATTAAGAACAATGGCCCACGGGAAGAGGAAGGCAATTTCAAGATCGAAAAGGATGAAGAGGATGGCCACCAGATAGTAGCGCACGTCGAACTTCATTCTGGCGTCTTCGAAGGCTTCGAAGCCGCACTCATAAGGGGAGAGTTTTTCGCTGTCGGGCCGGTTCACGCCGACAAGTGAGCTTGCCACCCAGCCGAGGAGCATCGGCGCAGCGCCAACGGCTATGGCGACAAAAATGAACAGCAGGATCGGAAAATAATTTTCCAGCATCTTTCGTCCGAATCTACCGGAAACGCCTGATTGCGCCCGGATCTTCTTACCTCTGCCACGCACACCCCAGGGATTTTCCCGGGATGCCTATTATTGGTGCCGACGAAGGGACTCGAACCCCCACAGCCTTTCGGCCACCAGCCCCTCAAGCTGGCGTGTCTACCAATTTCACCACGTCGGCGGAAACTCTATTACTTAGGTACCTCGTTCGCCCGGTTTCCCGACTCTCCAGCCTTAGCCGGATCCGCACCAGGCATCGTCGGAACCACTGCGGGCGGAATCGTCACCCCCTGCATCACGCTACCTCCAGCCTTAGGCTTATGCGTTGCGAGATAGGCAAGACCAAGACTGGTCGAAAAAAATATCACCGCGAGTATAGCCGTTGCACGGGAGAGAAAGTTCGCGGAACCCGTGGCACCGAAAACACTTCCGGACGCGCCCCCTCCGAACGCCGCACCAGCGTCTGCCCCCTTGCCGTGCTGCAGAAGCACAAGCCCGATTATGCCTAGCGCAACAAGCACGTGTACCACGAGAACAAGTGTCAGAAGAATATTCATATCTGCCTTACCCGACTAATGCTTCCAATTTCTAAAATTCAGAATTCAAGCCGCCGCTATACGGCAGATTGCCAAAAACTCCTCCGCGATCAGCGAAGCCCCTCCAACCAATCCTCCGTCCACGTCCGGCTGCTCAAGCAACTCCGCCGCGTTTCCGGCTTTCATGCTGCCACCATACAAAATCCGCATGCCTTCCGCTCCCTTGGCACGCGCCGCCACGAGGCTGCGAATGTAGGCATGCACACCCTGCGCGAGACTTGGGCTGGCGGTTCTGCCCGTTCCTATGGCCCAAACCGGCTCGTATGCAATGACGCTCTGCGCCACCGCGTCCGGATTCACTCTGTCCATCACCGCAGACAACTGCCTTGCCACCACCTGCTGTGTAATGCCCGCCTCACGCTCCGCCAGCGTTTCACCCACGCACAGCACGGGGGTGATACCAGCATCCCGCAGCGCGGCGAATTTTGCGGCAATCTGCTCATCCCTCTCGCCGTACAAGGCACGCCTTTCAGAGTGACCGATAACGGCGTAACTGCAACCAAAATCCACCAACATCCCCGCCGAAACCTCACCGGTGAATGCTCCACCGCTGTGTTCGCTTACGTTTTGCGCACCCCACTGCATGCCCGAACCGTCCAACTCGGACTGCATCTGCGCCAAATACGGAAAAGGAGCGAATACCGCCACGTCCGTCCGATCATTAACAAGCGCAGCCGCCTTAAGGACCCCCAGCAACTCGCCGTTGCCCGCCAAGCTGCCGTGCATTTTCCAATTTCCAGCGAGTAGGCGTTT
>CAITSH010000066.1 GCA_903895005.1 uncultured Pseudomonadota bacterium | reverse complement strand
GGGACGTTACGAAGATAAACCACGTTCATGGAAGAAATGTCGACGCCAAGCTCCATCGTCGGGGAGCAAAAGAGTGTCGGCAAAAAACGTCCGTCTTCACGTAACTCTTTGAGCCGCTCTGCCTTTTGAGTGAGTGATTTTTGATCTTCTTCTCCGAAGCGGAAACGCTCTTCACGGATTTCGCGCAGATCACCTTCAACCTGAGCGGTGTGCTCTCTGCCCTCAAACCCGAACAGTGCTCCACCGCCCTCGACCAGCAGCAATGAAATGCCCCGGTATAATTCCTGGAAGAATTTGTTGTCGCGCTCAGGCTCCGTATTGCTCTTTGGAAGACCGAACGTGATGGATGACGAAATCAATCGCCAACCCTCTCCACCCACGGGCGAAACAACCTGATCAACGAGCCCATAGCGTTTAGCGGCCTTTAACAAACCATCTACTATTTCGGTGATTTGTTTTCCGGTCGCCCGCTTGCCTCCAAAAGTCATTGCTTTGAGGACGCGGCCGATCGTACTGGTCGGGCTACCTCGAAGGATCAATTCTTCGTCTTTTTGCGCAATCTCCCGCCGGGTCGGCGGCCTCGGCATAAAAACCGGAGCAGCTAGAAACCGCTCTTCATCTAGGACCCACGGGGCTTTTATGACGCTGCGCATGCGCCCGGCGAGACTTTCGACCTTTAAGCGATCAAGTGCATCGCATTCGACAGCGAGCCCCTTTCGCATAAAGTCGAGAACCGCTCGGAGTGCAGCCGATCGCTCATCGCGTGAGGAAGCACGCAACAAGGGCGAAGTTTCGAACTCACCATTGTCTTGAACCAAATCCTCAAGGGAAAGGTAGCGAGCTTCAATAAGACCTAGTTGCTCAAGATTTGGGTTCGTGTAACGCCAACCCCTGCGCTGCTCGATCCAAAATCTGTGGGTCAATCCCTCGCGCATCGTGCGCTCAGCACCCAAAAGGTTTGCACCTTTTAAATCGGGCTCGATAAGCCACTCGGCACGCCGCTGCACATTCGCAGCGACAAAGCCAAGCATGCGTTGAATTGCTTGTCCTATTTGATCCTCGTGTAAACCTTCATCACCAGCATCATCCAGTGCGGCCAATATTGCTCCGCGTAAGAGAGTTACGAATATAAAATCATTGAAATGCCCTGCTTGAAGGGACGCATCTTGTCGATTGTCGGTGAAAGCCAACATCTTTCGAGTGGTTTCAGGAATTGCGGAGTCTGGGTCATTCATCCAGCGAAGAATCGCGGAGATAATGATTGTCGTCGCCGAGCTGCGCCCTTCCGCGCTCAAAGACGCCAGGCGATTGATGTCGCGTGTAGAATCGCTGTGGTAATCGCCGCAAGATGGACAAAACTTAAATCGCCCCGGCATAAACCAGGCACGGCGGCCCGAAGGCCCAATTAATCCTTCAGGCGTTACGGAAAATAATTCAGCCCTAGTTTTGCGATACGCGGGCTTTAAACGGAGCTCGCCCGCCTTTGTTTCTTCGAGCCAGAGATCTGGGTAATTTTCATCCTTTCCTTCAAAGTCGAAATCTCCGTCTACTGGCTCTGGCATAAGGAAACCCCAGCGCTCATTCACGCCATCTGGTTCCTCATCTTCACTGACTGGAACATCATCGATCTCCCGCTTTTCAAAGCGGGATGCGCCGAGGTCTTCGACTAGGCTGACAGGGTGGTGCTCCTGGCCACAACGGCGACAAAAATGGGTGGCGTAAAGACGCTTATCGGGGTGTGTTGGGTCGAATATTTGTCCGTCAAATGTTACCGTTCTTGATCCGGAGTTGTCCAAGG
>CAITSH010000065.1 GCA_903895005.1 uncultured Pseudomonadota bacterium | reverse complement strand
CTGAATCCCATTCTTCACCCGAGATCGATGCCAGCATGCCGCGCAACGCAGCCAGCGCTGGACCGCGCGCGGCGCCCTCCTTGGGGCTGGCGAAGGCCTGCGCTTCACTGAAGCGGAATTCGATCATCAGCGCGCGACGTCGGGTTGACGGATTCAGGTCGCCCTTTAGCGGTTCGAGGAGGCTGCGTGCTTCGGTAACCTGGCCCGCCGCGAGCTTTTTTTCGACCAGCATGAGCCGAAGTTCGGCGTTGCGGGGGTCGGTACGCAGCAGGTTCTCGAGATAGTTCAGGGTCAGCTGATCGTTACCCGGTTCGTTCGCAACTTGTTCGATCAATGTTTTGCGGGGGAACAACAGCACCAGGGCGATGACGACCATGACGATGACGCCAGCCAGCGCCGCCGGAGAAAGGACGCGCGTCCTTTCAGGTTCAGCGGCAATGGGCCGAGATCGTCGCTGTTCCAAGGGGAAGCTCGTGGCTGGTTTTGTTGGCCGCTTTGGGCAAGAGCGGGCGGCCGTCAGCCCGCAATTCGCAGCCTTCGGCCGCGCCCAGGCTGAACGCGAGCGGCTGGTGCCCGGAAAGCCGGACGCTGAAGCTTTTGGCGTCTCGGCTTATCTGCTCGATGCGCCCGTTTGCCTGCTCCAGAAAGGGGGCGCGCGGCGCTTCGGGGGCGAGCGCAACATAGGCTTCGCCGCCGGCAAGGTGCAGGTAGTGCTGATCGTTATGCCGAGCGTAGCCGGCAAGGCTGCGGCTTCGTTCCATGTCGAGGTGTCCTGCTGCAGCAGGAAAGCGCACGGTTCGCAGGGCGCCGGATCCGCGGATCAGCCAGCCATCGCCGCTTTTTGCGACTGTCATGGTGTTGAAGTCGATGGCCTTGTTTATGTATTCGGAAGCGTAGACATTGAACGGATCGCGTGCCAGAGCCCATTGATAAACCTTGTGCAGCGCGGCGATTGAAGCGCGCTTGGTGGCAGAGTAGGTGTGAAAGTAGATGTCTACCGGTTTGAGGCGACGCGGGCTGTCAGTCATCTGGAAGGTCTCTATGACGCGCTCGTAGCCATAAAAGGGGCCGTTCCACAGATTCGTGTAAAGGTTTTCATTCTGGTTGGGGGCGAATACCTGGAAAAATTTCCCTTTTGGGATGCCAATGGGGGAAACGAGGGTGAGGCTGGGCTCCGCCCGGCTTATCCATGTGTCGCCGCCGTTCATGTTGCCAACGCCCGCCTCGGCTGTGCGCGCGACGCTGTCCGCCCCCGGATTGCTGTCCCCTGTCCACAGGAACACCTTGACCTGTTTTCCGGGCGGTGCGAGGCGGCTGTTGATGTAGTCAATCGAGCCATTTATCTCGGCCTTGATATCAAAGAGGTAATTTGGGAGTTTCAGGTTGTAGCTTCCCGACTCGTTGCCAAGCTCCAAGCGGCTCCAGCGAAAGGGGTGGGAAAGAGAATGGCTGGCGATCTCGACATGGGGCAGCGCGAACAGGCGCTTGGCCGCCGCCTCGAGGGCTGGTGACAATTGCGGGTACAGTCCGTCGGCCGCAACCTCGCCTTGAATGACCGATGCCGTGCTCGGTATGCGGTACTTCGCGAAAAACTCGCTCAAGACGGCTTCTCCGGCCAAGGGGGTGCCCGGAAGTTCCGTGCGGCTCGCAAAGCCATCCCCGTCCATGTGCACGAGCATCAGCCGGCGTCCATTTTCGGTGGTGACATCGGGCGCGGGCATCAGCGGCAGCGCAAGCGCGCGTGTTAGGAAGGCGAACGGATCAATAACCCATCGTGCGCCTTTGTAACTGGGCAGGTAGACGAGCGCGTGGGGGGCGAGGACATAGCCGCCCCAGGGCATCAGGGCCGCGGCATCCATGGTGTCGCCGCGTTCGTTTGCAAGGCGCAGCAGCGGGGTGCCGCCTACGGCTTCGAGCGGATAAAACTGGCGCCGGTCGGACACGGGAGCCAGCTCCAGCCCCATCATCGGATCGCGCATGGAAATGGTGACCCGCGCCGGCGTGGTGCCCGGAGCGCGGCTCTTCAGGCCGGTGTGCTTGTCCAGTAAAGCCCCCTGGGATAGGCCGAATCCGCCGATCATGGCGACGCGGATCCCTTGGGAGAAGGCGCTTTGCAAAAAGCGGGCATAGGCGGATGGGTCGGCTGCGTTCTCGCTTAACCATGAGACCACTGCAGCGTAGCGACCGGCAAGCGGGTGCGCGGGTAGCGCGCGCGAGGCCTCAATGTATTGGGCCGTGTAGCCCATATGATTGAGCGGCATGGTGGCGAAGCGGCTGATCTCCTGCAGGATCAATCCAGCCTCGTTCTTGTTGTCGTCGTAGAGCATCAGAATCTTGCGCGGCATGACTTCGATCGCCCCGACGCCCAACAGGTCAAGCTCGGGGTTGCTTACCCAGGGCACGAACCCCAATGACTCTATTTTTTTCGCCGTAGTCCTTGCGAGTGCGCGCTCCTCAGGCGCGACGTAATCGATGGCGAGAACCGGCAGCTTGTATTCGTCTCGTGCGCGCCTGAGCTGACCTACCAGCCAGTCGCGATCGGCCGGCAGCACGTCCTGGTAGCGTTTCTCCGCTTGATTCCATCCACGGAACAGCGATTCTGCCGCCACCACCCAGGCCTCACGATGAACCTTGGGCAAAATTTCAAAACCGCGGTTGAAAATGAGTTTTGCCTCCGGATAGGCGCGCCTGATTTCGGCCACCACGCGTGCCAGTCCGTTTTCCTGCTCGGCACGCGTGGCGCCGGTTTTTGCCGCCAGGTGGTAGGAGTCCAGCGTATCGAGAAAAAATCCGCGATAGCCCGCGTCCCACAAGGGCTTTACGCCGTGCTGCAACAGCCATTTGGGCCAGTCGGGCTGGCTTTGGTCGACCACCACACTGCCCCACGCGGTGTTCTCGCCAATGCGCCATGCCGCGGGAAGGTCTTTGAAGTAGGCGCGTGAGGGATGCATTTCCCCAACGGAAAGGTAAGCGAGCGGGAGCGTGCGCCCACGCCCCCACTGCGGCGGTATCGGGCCGGCGGCTTCGGATTCCAGAACAACGGCGTCAAAGGCGGCCAGTTCGTCCCAGGGTACGTCGCGTCCGTAATAGAGCGCGATGTTGGGCTGTTGCGCCGCCGCCCCGGCGGCGATCAATAGCAGCAGCGCGGCGAGCCAGCGCATCAGGCCGCGAGCAGTTGTTTGAGGCCGTCGGTGAGCGGCGTCGAGGGCTTTTCGCCGAACAGGGCAACAAGCCGTTCCGGCGACATCGCCGAGTCGCGGATATCACCGGTGGCCGGAGGTTCGAATTGGCGCGGGATGGTCCTCCCGGCGGCCGTTTCGAGTGCGTCCACCATTTGCAGCAGGGTGACGCTGGTGCCGGTGCCGATGTTGCATACGCCGCGGTCGGCCGAGGAGAGGGCGAGCATGTTCATGCGGGCGATGTCTTTGACGAAAACAAAATCGCGGGTCTGCCCGCCATCTCCGAAGATGCGCACCGGCTTTGCCGCTGCGAGGGCATCGGTGAATTTGCTGATTACGCCCGCATAAGGGGAGCGCGGATCCTGGCGCGGACCGTATACGTTGAAGTAGCGCATGCCCATGGAAGAAAATCCATAGAGCGAGGCGTAAAGGCCGGCGTACTGGTCGTCGATATGTTTTTCAAGCCCGTATGGTGAGATTGGCGCGGTTGGCGAAGCCTCGTCAAGGGGCAGGGATGCGGGCGTGCCATAGACCGCGGCACTCGAGGCGTAGACAAGGCGCAGCACGCCCGCCTTGCGCGCGGCGTCAAGAACGTTCAAAAAGCCGATTACGTTGTTGTGGCATGAATTGACGGGGTCGGCCACAGACGCTTGGACGGATACCTGGGCTGCGAGATGAAGCACGTGGGTACAGCCGACAAGCGCGCTTGCCACGGTTGCGGTGTCGCGGATGTCTCCCTCGACGATTTTCAGTCTTGGGTTCCCGGTCGGCAGGTTGCCGCGTCTGCCGTTGGAGAAGTTATCCAAAATGCGAACGCGCGCCCCTGAGGCGAGAAGTGTGTCGGTGCTGTGTGAGCCGATGAAACCGGCGCCACCGGTTACCAGAACGTGCATTGCCGCGGACATGCCTAGGCCTTTTGGGTTGGATAGCTTGTATTCTAACAACCGGCGGTCTTTGACCGTGACGCGCTTGCGGTCGAATCCTTCAATCACGCCTGCTCCGGGTGTGCACCTGCCAGACGCGCCAGATTGCCACGGATTTTACATTGCTCCGCGCGGCGAACCTTTCGCTTCAACGCCGGTCCTAACCAAGGCTACAGGCTGGAAACCCGCGTCAGGCGGCCTTTTACAGCCATTGCTGCTGCAAATGCCCGGCTGGTGCGGCTTTGGGAGGTCCGGCCCCCCGTGTTACGTTCGTTACGGGTCCTCCCGTTGGGGGGGGATCGCTTGGTGGCCTAATGCGTGCAACCTTGCAATGTGCAAGCGCTTGGCCTTGGAGGAGGTGAGATGATTTTTCGCGCGAGTTTGGATGTGAGTGTGAAGGCCGGAGGGCGTGCTCTCCGGTGGGGGCATCCGCTGCTGTGTTTGTCGCTTGCGCTCGCCGCGCTTACCGTGTCGGTGCCGGTGCGTGCGCAGATTGCACCGGGCGCTGCCGAAATCGCCGCCTTCGGGCCGCTGCATGCGGCCGCGCACAAGGGCAATGTGGCGCAAATCGACACACTGGCTGCGGCAAAAACGAGTCTTGATGTGCGTGACAGCTATGGCCGCACGCCATTGCACGTCGCCACCTTCGCGAGGCAGCGCGAGGCCATACGCGCGCTCCTCAAGGCCGGCGCGAAACCTGAACTTCTGGAGAACGACCGTTACGATGCCGTCACCATCGCGTCGGTGGCCGACGATGAGGAAAGCCTGCGACTGTTGTTGTCCCTCGGGGCCAGCGCGAAACTGATCACCAGTCGCTACGACGGCACGGCCTTGATAGCCGCCGCCCACCTCGGGCACGACGGCGTGGTACGTCAGCTCATCGCCGCCGGCGCGCCGCTCGACCATGTCAACAACCTGCACAGGACGGCGCTGATTGAGTCGATCGTGCTGGGAAATGGCGGTGCGCGGCATCTTGCCACGCTCAAGGCCTTGCTCGGTGCCGGGGCGAGTACTCGGCTCGCTGACCGCCAGGGCGCCACGCCGCTGGCGCTCGCCAGGTCGCGCGGCTATCGCGACATGGTGCAGGCGCTGGAAGCGGCTGGCGCGCGGTAGCCCGGCCGGGTCAGGCCTTGTTTTTTTGCGGGCGCAGGTAAATAACCCAGTAGGCTAGCGCCACCAGGACGCTGCCGCCGACGAGGTTGCCGGCGACGACCGGGAGCAGGTTGCCGAACATTGCGCCGATATTGATGGCATCGGCGCCAGCAGGCAGCGCCACCCCTGTCCCCTTGAGCAGCAGCGCGATCGAAAAGAAGTACATGTTTGCGACCGAGTGTTCGAAGCCGGCGGCGACAAAAGCGGAGACCGGAAACGCGACGGCAACGAGGCGATCCACAACGCTGCGGCCAGCCATGGCCATCCAAACCGCCATGCATACCAGCAGGTTGCACAATACCCCGCTGAAAAACGCCGTCGCAGGATCGAGCGCGGCCTTGGCGGCGGCAATCTTGAGATAGGTTTGCGCAACGGCCCGGCCGTTCATCTGCCAGTGCCCTGAAAGGTAGACGAGCAGTGCAAGGCCTGCTGCGCCGACAAAATTGGCGGCGCACACCACCACCCAGTTGCGCAGCAGTTCGCCGCTGCTGATGTGTCCTGCGGCCCAGGCCATGGCGAGCAGGTTGTTACCGGTGAAGAGTTCCGCGCCGGCAACCACCACAAGGAACAGGCCGAGCGAAAAACACAGGCCGCCGAGCACGCGCGTTAGGGCGAAGCCGATGGACGCGTCACTGATCACCAGCGTGTAAAAAAGTGCGCCCAGTCCGATAAACGCGCCGGCCAGCAAGCCGAGCATGGCCGTTTGCAGCAGCGGCAATCGTGCCTTGGCGACACCGGTACGCTCAACGCGCTCGGCGACTTCGGGCGGTGAAAAGGCGTCCAATCCGTAGAGTTCAGGCATGGGGAGAAGTTAGCATCGAGGTGTTATCGCCGGGTTGACCTGTGTCAACCCGGCGGGTTGACACAGGCGCGCCATTCGCGGGGCCGTAATCAGGGCTGTGCCTCCCAGCGCTTGCTGCGCTCGAGGGCGCGGCGCCACTGCGCCATTCGTGCCGCCGCTTCGTCTGCCCGCACGGACGGTTCGAAACGCCGGTCCATGCGCCAGTGTGCGGCAATCTGCGCTTCGTCCGCCCAGACGCCGGTGGCAAGGCCGGCGAGGTAGGCGGCGCCAAGCGCGGTGCTCTCTAGTATGTTTGGCCGCACGACGGGCAGGCCCAGCAAGTCGGCCTGGAACTGCATCAGGAGGTTGTTGGCCGCAGCGCCACCGTCGACGCGTAACTCGCTCACGGTGCCGCCGGCATCCTGTTGCATCGCCTGCAGTAACTCGGCCGACTGAAAGGCGATGGACTCGAGCGCGGCGCGGGCGATGTGCGCCTTGCCGCTGCCGCGCGTGAGGCCTAGCAGCGCGCCGCGCGCGTGCGGATCCCAGTGCGGTGCGCCCAGGCCGGTGAATGCGGGCACCAGGAAGACGCCGCCTGAATCGGGTACGCTCGTGGCGAGCGCCTCGACGTCCTGTGCGCTCTGGATGACGCCGAGGCCGTCGCGCAGCCACTGCACCACGGCCCCGCCGACGAACACGCTGCCCTCGAGCGCGTAGCCGCCGGCTTGTGCGCTGCGGGTGGTCAGCAGCCCGTGCTGAGATTGCACCGCCCGGGCAGCGGTATTGAGCAGCATGAAGCAGCCGGTGCCGTAGGTGTTCTTGGCCATTCCCGCGCCAAGGCAGGCCTGGCCGAACAGGGCGGCCTGCTGGTCGCCCGCGATGCCTGCGAGCGGCACGGCTGCGCCTAACAAGGTGGCGTCAATGCCCCCGTGATTGTGTGAAGAGGGTAGCACCTCGGGCAGCACGCCTGCCGGAATGTCAAAGAGTGCGAGCAGGTCAGTGTCCCAGCGGCCCTTGTGAATGTCGTAGAGCATCGTGCGTGAGGCGTTGCTCGGATCGGTGATATGCAATCTGCCTGCCGAAAGTTTCCAGGCGAGCCAGGTGTCGATGGTGCCGCAGGCGAGTTCACCGCGCGCGGCGCGCGCACGCAGCCCGGGCACATGGGTCAGCAGCCAGGCCAGTTTGGAGGCGGAAAAATACGGGTCGAGTACCAGTCCGGTTTTGGTGTGCACCAGAGCCTCATGACATGCTGCCTTCAGTTCGTCACAGGTTTCGGCGGTACGCCTGTCCTGCCAGACGATGGCGTTGTGCACGGGCACGCCGCTCGCGCGATCCCACACCACCACGGTCTCGCGCTGGTTGGTGATGCCGATGGCGGCAAGCTGTGAGGCTTTCAGGCCGGCTGCGGCGATGGCGTCGCGGGCACAGGCGAGCTGGCCCTCCCAGATTTCGATGGCGTCATGTTCGACCCACCCCGGCTGCGGGAATATCTGCCGGAACTCGCGCTGTGCACGGCCTTTGATCGCGCCGTCTGTGCCAAATACCATGGCGCGCGAGCTGGTGGTGCCCTGATCCAGGGCGAGCACATATTGCATGGGGTTCTGCGCTTTTCGGATTGAACTTGGTTTCCCGCATGCACCTTCAATCGGCGGCGGGTAGGGTTCCATCATAATCAGTTAGCCCGGTGTTCGGCCCGCATCCGGCGTGTGGCGGGTGCTGTGTTAAACTTTGCTGCTCTGCAATAGAGCCAGCGTGTCAGTGTCCATGCCTCTCCCCGCTCCAGCCGCAGGTATCGCGCGCGAACCGCTTCACAACCGCAGCATCACCATCCAGGCCTACAGGCGCTCCGACGGGATGATGGACGTTGAGGCGCGACTGACCGACGTCAAGTCGCACGATTTTCCACTGGTCAGCGGCGTGCGGCCCGCCGGAGAGGCGGTGCACGACATGTGGGTGCGCATCACCATCAACCGCGATTACGACATTGTCGACGCTGTGACCAAGACAGATAGCATGCCCTACCGCGGGCAATGCGAGCGCATCAACCCCGATTACGCTGCGCTAAAGGGGCTTAACCTCAAGCGTGGTTTTCGCAAGGCGGTGCTGGAGCGTTTTGGTGAAATCCGCGGCTGCACCCACCTGACCGAGCTGATCGGCCTGCTTCCGACGGCCGCCATCCAGGCTTACGCCGGGGAGCGCCGGCAAAAGGCGGCCTCCGGGGCCGAGCTTGAGACGGGCAAGCCATTCCAGCTTGATCGCTGTCACGCGCTTGATACGCGCGGACCGGCGGTTGCGCAGTTCTACCCGACCTGGCACCGCGCCGACGATGCCCGGTCCGACCAGGTTCAGGTCCAAGGTTCGGGCGGCGACGATTGACCGCACTCAATGCGGAATCAAACGTTGCCGATAACACTTCACGTATGCTGGCAAAAATTCACAAGGGGGCAAAATGAAAATTCATGAATATCAGGCCAAGGAGGTGCTGCGCAAATACGGCGTCATCACCCCCAAGGGCATTCCGTGTTTTTCTGTCGATGAGGCGGTGAAGGCCGCGACAACACTGGGCGGCAAGGTCTGGGTGGTCAAGGCGCAGATCCACGCCGGCGGACGCGGCAAGGGTGGCGGGGTCAAGGTGGCCAAGTCCCTCGATGAGGTGAAGACCTTTGCAACGCAGATCCTGGGCATGCAACTTAAAACGCACCAGACCGGCCCCGAGGGCCAGAAGGTGCGACGCCTGCTTATCGAAGAGGGGGCCGACATCAAGAAAGAGCTCTACGTCGGCATGGTGGTTGACCGCGTGACCCAGCGCGTGGCGCTGATGGCCTCCAGCGAAGGCGGCATGGATATCGAGGAAGTCGCCGCGCACACGCCGGAAAAAATATTCAAGGTGTTTATCGATCCGGCCACCGGACTCAAGGGCGCCGAGGCCGATGACGTTGCGGCGAAAATCGGTGTGCCGCCTGGCTCCATTGCGCAGGCGCGCGTGCAACTGCAGGCCTTGTACAAGGCATTCTGGGACACCGACTCGAGCCTCGCCGAAATCAATCCGCTGATTCTCACCGGTGACGGAAAGGTCGTCGCGCTCGATGCCAAGATCAACTTTGATTCCAACGCCCTTTTCCGCCATCCCGACATCGTTGCGCTGCGCGACCTTGATGAAGAGGATCCGGCCGAGATCGAGGCATCGAAGTTCGACCTCTCGTACATCTCGCTTGACGGCAATATCGGCTGCCTCGTCAACGGCGCGGGCCTGGCGATGGCCTCCATGGACACCATCAAGCTCTTTGGCGGCGAGCCGGCGAACTTCCTCGATGTTGGCGGCGGCGCCACCGCGGAGAAGGTAACTGAGGCCTTCAAGATCATGCTCAAGAATCCCAAGGTCAAGGGCATCATGGTCAATATCTTCGGCGGCATCATGAAGTGCGACACCATCGCCAACGGCGTGGTCGTTGCGGCACGCGAGGTCAAGCTTTCGGTGCCGCTGGTGGTGCGCATGCGCGGCACCAACGAGGAGATGGGCCGGCAGATCCTGAAGGACTCCGGGCTGCCCATCATTTCCGCCACCAACATGGCCGACGCGGCGAAGAGCATCGTCGCCGCCGTCGCCGGCAAGTAAGGTTTCATTTACGACATGAGGGGATACCCCCCCTCAGACTCGCCCAAATCGGCCGCTTGCAAAACGTCATTGCAAGCGGTTTCAAGGAGAACGCAATGTCTATCCTGATCAATAAAAACTCCCGCGTCATGACGCAGGGCATTACCGGCAAGACCGGGCAGTTCCATACCAAAATGGGCAAGGAATACGCCAACGGCAGAAATTGCTATGTTGCCGGCGTGAACCCGAAAAAAGCCGGCGAGTCGTATGAGGACATTCCGATTTTCGGAACGGTCGCCGAGGCAAAAAAACAGACCGGCGCCAACGTGTCGGTGATTTACGTGCCGCCGCCTTTCGCGGCCGCCGCAATCTGGGAGGCGATTGAGGCCGACCTCGAACTGGTGATCTGCATCACCGAGGGTATTCCGGTGCGCGACATGATCGAGGTGAAGGACCGGATGGCCAAGCAGGGGCGCAAGTCCATTCTCGTCGGTCCGAACTGCCCGGGCGTGATCACGCCCGATGAAATCAAGATCGGCATCATGCCCGGCCACATCCACAAGAAAGGCCGCATCGGCGTGGTGTCGCGTTCGGGCACGCTGACCTATGAGGCGGTCGGGCAGCTTATGGATCTGGGCCTTGGCCAGTCATCGTGTGTCGGCATCGGCGGGGATCCGGTCAACGGCATCAAGCACGTTGAAGTGATGAAAATGTTCAACGACGATCCTGAGACCGACGCGGTGATCATGGTTGGGGAGATCGGCGGATCGGATGAGGAAACCTGTGCGCAGTGGATCAAGGCCAACATGAAAAAGCCGGTGGTCGGATTTATCGCCGGTGTCACCGCGCCCGAGGGCAAGCGCATGGGCCACGCCGGCGCGATCATTTCCGGCGGCAAGGGGACGGCGCAGGAAAAGCTGAATGTGATGGAAGAATGCGGCATCAAGACCACGAAAAATCCTGCGGACATGGGCAGGCTGCTCAAGTCGGTGATCTGAAGTCAGGCGCGTTCCGGGCGCGGCCCGGAGCGCGTCCCGAATGCAACGAGGGGAGTGGAGCATGTACGTGGTCACCGTCGATTTTGTCGCCAAGCCCGAGCATGTCGAGGCGTTTCGCGCGGCGATGCTAAAGAACGCAAAAGCGTCGCTCTCTGATGAACCGGGGTGTCGGCAGTTCGACGTCTCCGTCGTGGCGGACGACCCGGCGCATATTTTCCTGTACGAACTCTATGAAGACCGCGCGGCTTACGACGCGCATCGGCTGACGCCCCACTTTCGCGAATTCGACACCTTCACAGCACCTCTGGTAGCAAGCAAGACCGGACGGCATTTTTTGCGTATCTGCCCAGGTTGAAGCGCCCGCCGCGACCCTGATGGCGGCGGCACAGCCGATCGCCGGAGCCGGCCGCCTGGCGAAGGTTTCCGGATAATCGGGGCGGTGGACGCGTCGCCTCCCAGGGTTTTTCCCCGATACAATCATCCGACGATCGTGCCGAAAATTTTTGAAAGTAATCCATGCCAACGCTGCTTTTTTACGAGAAGCCGGTTCCGCTCGACGTCGAGATTCACCGCACCACTACGCTTGGTTCATTGGCGGGTGACTATCGGTTCTCCGCGGGGACTAATTCCATTCCGCTCGCCGCGGTCGAGTTTTTTGATGCTGCGCGCGAATACCCGATTGCCTTTACGGGGCAAGAAACCGGCGATCTGTTCCCGATTGCGTTGCTGGGCGTGCGCCACAACGAAAATCTCTATGTGACCGAGGAGGGGCGGTGGGACGGGGCTTACATCCCTGCGTTCGTGCGTCGCTACCCCTTTGTCCTGGCGGAGAAGCAGGACGCCGACAACTTCAACGTTTATTTTGACGAGGCTTACCCCGGCGTGGGCGCGGAAGACGGTGAGCGGCTTTTTACCGATGCGGGGGAGCAAACGCCCGTGCTGAAGCAGGCGCTTGAATTCCTGAGTACCTACCAGGGCGAAATCAAGCGCACGCGGCAGTTCGTCGAACGGCTCCAGGCGCTTGATTTGCTCGTGCCGCGCGTGCTTGAGGTCGTTCGCGCGGATTCGCCGCCTGTCGTCTTGCAGGGTTTTAGTGTCGTCGATGAGACGCGTCTTGCCGCGCTCGGTGACGCCGACTTGCTCGAGCTCGCTCGTGGCGGATATCTTGGAGGGATTTACGCACACCTGCTGTCCTTGGGTAACGTCCAGCGGCTGTCGTTGCGACTTGACGCGCGTGTGGCTGCTTCCGGAGAGCGCAAGCCGCCTGCGGCGGTTCCCGAGCCAGCTGCGCTGCGCGCAAAGCCGGAAGCTGCCAAGAAAAAGTTCTAGCCTCAAGCCCTGGCTCTCGGCCTGTCCTTGGTTTCTGGGGGGCTGCTGGCTTGAACGCCGGGTGAGATGCGGGGCAGGTGTGCTTCACTTTCTCGCGCGTTATCGGGCAATGGCTGGAAATGCCCGATTGGCGGCGTTTTCCGGTGACCGGGCGGCGACCGCTTGGGGCGGGCTGGTAACATAGCGTTCCCCACTTGTGCACGCAGGTCGTCTATGAATACGCTTCCCTCCCACGAACGTTACGCCTATTCCGGCATTTCGCGCCGCCCCGATTACAGCTGGCCGGAGGGCAAACGCCTCGCCGTTTATGTCGGCTTGAACCTTGAGCATTTTTCTTTCGGGCAGGGGCTGGGCGCCAAGCTTGCCCCTAGCGCGGAACCCGACGTACTCAATTTTGCATGGCGCGATTACGGCAACCGCGTCGGTGCGTGGCGCCTGCTGGAAATGTTTGAGTCGCTGCGCTTGCCGGTCGCGGTGCTCGCCAACACGGCGATCTACGATTACTGTCCGGAATTGATGGCGGCGCACCGGCAGCGTGGCGACGAGGTGGTCGGGCACGGCCACACCAATTCCGAGCGCCAGAGCGACATGTCGGAAGCGGATGAATTGGCGATGATCAAGGCCTGCATGGCGCGCATCGAAAAGGAGGAGGGCAAAAAGCCGCGCGGTTGGCTCTCGCCGTGGATCGCGGAATCGCGCGCCACCCCGGACATGTTGCAGGCGGCGGGATTTGAATACACCCTGAACTGGTGCCATGACGACCAACCGCTTTCCTTCAAGACACGGTCGGGTGACTTCTGGTCGGTGCCCTATCCACAGGAGATCAACGATATTCCCGCGGTCATCGCCAGGCAGAATTCCGCAGCTGAATTCGCGGAGATGATCATCGGCTGTTATGAGGAGATGAAAGGCCAGAGCGCTCGCCAGCCCCTGGTCATGGGGATCGCGCTTCATCCGTATATCGTGGGCCAGCCGCACCGGTTGCGCGAGTTGCGTCGTGCGCTGCAGCATATTGTCACCGATGGGCAGGCCTGGTTTACGACACCGGCAAAAATTCTTGATCATGCCATGTCCGCCGCTGGTCGCTAGAGTGGCATAGTGCGGCCCGGAAATGAAATTCCACGGATCTGATTGCACTAGACCGTAGCAAGCCGGCGTGTACAATACGCGCCACTTTT
>CAITSH010000064.1 GCA_903895005.1 uncultured Pseudomonadota bacterium | reverse complement strand
GGTTGCAGGAAAATATTGCGCCGCGGCCATCCGAAGGGCTGGGCGCTGGGACGCACCTCGGCAAAACAGCGGCCAAGCGAGTTGTGATAGCGCGCCGGCACATTGCAGACCATGTCCGCAAGCGTCTCCTCGGCGAGCCCCACCGCCTGCCAAGAGCGTATGGTTTCATCGTCGGCGCCAACGGCGCGCGGGTAATCGAGTATGTCGCGACTGCGATCGATGAGCACGGTGCGAATGCCGTGCATACCAAGGTGATTGGCGATAGTCACGCCACACGGACCCGCCCCCACCACTACTACCTGTGTTTGTTCCACTGCGCTCATGCCTTCGCTTCAGTCCAGTTTGATGTTGGCGCCCTTGATGATCGGCGCCCACAACGCGGTGGTGTCGCGGATCGCCGCGGCGAATTCCTCGGGTGTGCTGCCCACCGGCTCATAGCCCTGGCGCACCGCGTTGGTTTCGTAGAAAACGGGGTTCTTCAACACCTTGACGATGTCGCGATGCAGCCTGTCTATGACCGCGCGCGGTGTCGCGGCGGGCGCGACGAGGCCCCACCATGCCGGCGCCTGCACCTGCGCAAAACCGGCTTCGGCAAAGGTGGGCACCTCGGGCATCAGCGGCGAGCGCTTGCTGCCGTCAAGGGCCAGCATACGCAGGCGCCCGCTTTTGACGCCCGGCGCGGCCGGGCCCGCGCTCATCGATGAAGCCTGGACCACACCGGCGATGAGGTCAGTCAGCACCGGTGCCACGCCCTTGTAGGGCACATGCACGATGCTCACGCCCGCCACGCTGTTGAACAACTCCATCACCAGATGCGGTGCGGTGCCCGGTCCGAACGAGCCGTAATTGAGCTTGCCCGGATTGGCCTTGGCGTAGGCAACGAGTTCCTGAAGACTGTTCACAGGCAACGTAGCGCTTACGACTATGCCAAGACCGAAGCGCACGAGCATCGAAACCGGCGCGAAATCCTTGATCGCGTCATAGGGCAGCTTGGAATAGAGCAGCGGATTGGTGGCCAGTACCGGATCAGGCGCAAGCAAGAGCGTGTAGCCGTCGGCCGGGCTGCGCGCGACGTACTCCGCGGCGATGATATTGCCCGCGCCCGGCTTGTTCTCGATGATCACCGGCTGCCCGAGCTCGACAGACAGAAATGGCGCCATCGCGCGCACAAATATGTCCGCCGATCCGCCCGCGGCAAAGGTCACAACGATCTTCACCGGCCTGGCCGGAAACGGCTGCGCAAGCGCATTCGCGCAACACAGGACTAACGCCGCGGCAGCGGCGATGCGTAACCATTTCATGTTGTCCTCCTCCTTGTATTTCTTGTTTCATGCCGTTCTTTCCGGCCGATGTCGCCCGCTGCTGTGCGCGCCACGTCTTGGATACCTGCGTGACTGCGCGACTGCTGCGTGCCCGGCTCAGCGCCCGAGCAAAAAGTCTACGCTGATCCGGTTGAACAGCGCCGGATCCTCGAATTGCGGCCAGTGGCCCACGCCGTCCATCTCGACGTACCGTGCATTCGGGATGAGTTTGGAGACGAGGCGTGCGGTCTCCAGGTACTCATCCTTGTCTGCCAGCGATCCGATCGCCAGTGTCGGCGCCGCGATTTTTTTCCACTCCGCCTCGCTGATCAGGTTGCGCGGCCGGATATCCGGGTCCTGCAGGCACAGTATGTGTTCCATCGCGCGCGCCATGTCCGGCTCTCGGTAAACCGCCTGGCGCAAGGCGATGATGTCGGCGATGCGCGCCTCTGGTTTTTGCAGCAGGTGGTCGAAAATCGGCTTTATGTTCTCCCAGGTCGGTTCGCTCACCGCCTTGGAACGGGCGTTACGAATGCGGTTCATGTTCGAGGCGTTGGCGAACACGCCGGCCGCGGACAAAAGCACCAGCCTGTCCGTCGCTTCAGGATGCGTCAGTGCAAAACGCGCCGCGACCCAGGCACCGAGCGAGCATCCCATGATGGAGGCACGCTTCACGCCTACCGCAGTCATGAAGTCGCGGGCATGTTTTACGTAGTCGGCGATTTCGTAATCGCGGTCAGGCTTGTCTGAAAAACCGCTCCCCACCATATCGATGGCAAGGCAGTTGAAATGCGGGGCATGGGCGCCAAGGTTGGCGCTGAAGGCCTCCCAGCTGCCAGCCGTACCATGCAACATCAAGAGCGCCGGCTTGTCGGCCGAACCGGCCTGCACATAGCGCGTGTTAACGCCGCCCGCGTCGATCCAATCCTGGCGGAACGGCACTTTCATCAAATGCGTCCAGATGCTGCGGTGCTCGGCGATGACGGACATGGGGCTTCCTCGCTATCGTTATGTTGTTATGTCGTTAACGTGTCGTGTGATGTGTCGTAAGGGTACCGATGCGGCCCAATGCGGGGGGCATTCAAACGAGCCGCCCGCGCATTTCGTCCGTCCACTCGGCCGCCGGCCGGCTGGTCGGGTTCTCCTTCATGCGCTGCGCCGTCTGCGCGAGAATTGCCTCTGCCGGCATCGCAAGGTCAAGCGATGCACGCCAGGGCTGGCTTACGTGCCAGGGCGTGGGCAGGTACAACTCGATCTTGTTGCCCTCGGGATCAAAAAAATAAAGACTCCAGCTATTGCCGTGGTCCCGCCCCTCCAACCCGCTTACTTTTTGCACCAGCAGCGCCGCATAAAAGGTGCGCAAATCCTCCAGCGTTTTCAGCTTGAAGGAAATCTGCTGCGCGCTCGAGAGCGGCTCCTTGCTTGCCGGGTCGTGCACCATCACCACTTGGTGGTGTTCCTCTGGGTTGCGCGACAGGAACGCCAGTTCGCGCCCCGACAGCGCGCCCTTGTCGGTGAGCACCAGCCCGAGCGTGCGCTCGTAAAACGCGATCATTTTCGGCAGATCGCCCACCCGCAGGCCGATGTGCGAAAGCTGGGCATCGGGCAGTTTGCTCATCGGTGTTTCCTCCTGTAGCCGGCGTAGGCAACCATGTGCATCGGCAGCGATTTTTTTGCGTGGGCGGCGGCACTTTTTCAGAAAGTGCGGCACCAAAGCTGCAGAATTGTTCGTCCGTATAATGAGAATGTCAAACCAATTAATGAGAATCTTGAATAATGGGAATAAATCCAGCAGCGACGCGCAAGCCGCGCGTCAATACAAAGGGCGACTCCACAGGTGAAACACGGGCCGGCTCAGCCAACGCCACCGCCGACCGCGCCATCGACATCCTCCTGCTATTCAGCGAGGAACGGCCGGTCTGGTCGGTAAACGACATCGCTACGCATTTCGCCATGCCGCGCAGCACCATCTACCGCTACGTCTCCAGCCTGCGCACCTATGCGCTGATCGCCGAGGATGAACGCGGCGGAGGCGCCTACCGTCTGGGGCCGCGCGTATTCACCCTTGCGCGCGTGGCGCGCTCCAACACCTCGGTCATTCGCATCGCCGCGCCCCAGCTTGCGGCGCTGTCCGAGCGCTTTGGCGAGCTGGTGGTGCTCAACCAACGCGTCGGTCGCGAAATGATCACGCTCGATCGCATCGAAAGCCGCCACCGCGTCGCCATCAGTTATACGCGTAGCCAGTTATTGCCCTGGCCGGCGACTGGCAGCGCCAAGCTGCTGTTCGCCTATGCGGCGGACACCGAGCGCGCGGAATTGACGGACTTGTTGCAGCCGCAGCGTTACACCAACAAGACCCTCGCCACGCGCGCCGCCCTGCTCAAGGAACTGGCGTGCATCCGGCGCGATGCCTACGCGCTGACCGACGAGGAGCGCGACGAAGGCGTGTGGGGCGTGGCCGCGCCCGTCACCATGCGCGGCGAGGTGCAGCATTGCATCGCCATCGCCGTTCCGCGTTTTCGCATCACGGAAAAGAAGCGCTCTGAAGTCATTACCGCCACCGTCGCCGCAGCGGTGGCGATCACGCGCGCACTTGCGGCAATGGATTTCTGAGCCCGGTCAGCGCCGGGTATAGACCGGGAAACCCCTGTCCGCGGCTGATTTCGAGCCAATGCCGGGTTCAAACAGCGGTATAGCCGCCGTCGACCAGCAAATCGGCGCCAGACACAAAGGCTGCACCGTCACTCACCAGGAACAAGGCCGTCGAGGCGATTTCGCCGGCACTGCCAAGGCGTCCCAGCGGGTGGCGGCCGGCAAGCGCGGCATTGACAGCTTCTTCGCTGCCGTAGCGCGAGGTGAGGCGACTGGTCATCACCGCCCCTGGTGACAGGCTGACCGCGCGCACGCCGTCGGCGGCATGGTCCACGGCAATGGAGCGCGTCAGCGACAGCAACGCCGCCTTGCTGGCGCTGTAGGCGGCCTGGCCGGGCGCGGTGACATGGCCCAATTGCGAGGCAATGTTGAGCACCACGCCGCCGCCCGCGGCGCGCAGGTGCGGGATCACCACCTGCGCCATGACAAAAGCGCCGGTGACATTGACGGCAAAGGCCTGCTGCCAGTGGGCAAGCGGCAGTTCGGCCACGCTGTTCTTGGGCGTCACGGTGGCGGCGTTGTTGACCAGCACGTGGATGGCGCCGTAATGCGCGGCGATGTGCTCCACTGTGGCGCGCAACCCGTCCGCATCGGCCATGTCGCAGGCGGCAACAAGGACTTGCGCAGCGTCAAGGTCCGCGACGCGCCCCTGCAGCACAGCGGCATCGCGGTCTAGCAGCGCAAGGCGCGCGCCGGCGCGGGCAAAGCGCCGTGCCATCGCAAGGCCGATGTCGCCGCCGGCACCGGTGATAATGGCGACACGACCGGAAAGTTCTGTACCGCTCATCAAAACCCGCCTTTCAAAGCAGTGGCAAAGCGCAACCGACTCTAGGGGCGGCTTGGCGCAAAGTCAATTACGGCGCAGTGCCCGCGCCAATGACATGCCGATTGAAAGCTTCGTGCAATCCCCATATCATCACTTATCCCCGCTGACCATTTTGCAGGGCGCCATCACCCATAGGAGCCCCTGATGCATCGCACCCTCAACGCACTCCTCGCCCTGCTGGCCTTGTCTGCCGCAACGGCCCAGGCGCAGGGCTATCCGGACAAGCCGCTGCGCGTTGTCGTTCCCTTCGCCGCAGGCGGTCCTGCCGATGTCATGACGCGCATCAACGCCTCGGCATTGGCGGCGCAACTGGGTCAACCGGTGGCGGTCGAGAACAAGCCGGGTGCCGGCGGCAACATAGCGGCCGAGTTTGTCGCGCGCAGCCCGGCCGACGGCTACACCCTGCTCGTCGTCGGTCAGGCCATCGTCGCCATCAACAAGCCCTTATACGGCAAACTCACCTATGACCCGGAAGCCGACTTTAAATTTGTCGGCATCATGGGCAGCCTGCCCAACGTGCTGGTCACCAACCCCGACGCCATTCCGGCAAAGAACATGAAGGAGTTCATCGAGTTCGCACGCAGCAAACCGGGTGCGGTCTCCTATGGCTCCAACGGCGTCGGCTCGCTGTCGCACCTGACCGCCGAGGTCATGGCCTCTGCAGCCCGGGTCAACCTGCTGCACGTGCCCTACCAGGGCGCCAATCCGCAAATGACCGACCTTTTGTCCGGGCGCATAGGCTTTTCATTCATCGCCTCCTCGACCACACTGCCGCTGATCCAGAGCGGAAAGTTGCGCGCCCTTGCCGTGAGCACCGCGACGCGCCTGTCGCAACTGCCAGACATCCCGACCCTGGTCGAATCGGGCTTTCCGATGCTCGATGCGCCGACCTGGTTCGGCATTGTCGCTCCTGCGGCCATGCCGCCCGCGGCGCTGGCCAAGCTTCGCGCAGCCTTTGCCGCAGCCATCGCCACGCCGGCCTACGCCGATGAAATGGACAAGCGCTCGACCATCGTTGTAAAACTATCCACTGAAGCGGGCGAAGCCCTGTTCGCGCGCGAGCGCAAGACCTGGTCAGACGCGGTACGCACGACCGGCGCGACCAGCAACTGAGGCGTTCGTGTCGGTTATGAACAAAATACTGACAGCCGAGCAGGTACGCCATTACCAGCAAAGGGGCTATTTCAGCCCGGTGCGCGCCTTTGACGCGACGGCGGCGCGCCACTATCGCGCTCTGCTCGAGCAGGGCGAACGCACGCACGGCCTTGCACCGGACCGACGGCGCAAGATGCACCTTTACTTGAAATGGGTCGATGAAATAGTTCATCACCCCTGGGTACTCGACGCCGTCGAGGATCTTATAGGCCCGGACATCCTTGTTTACCACCTGACCCTTTGGATGAAAGAGCCGCAGACCGATGCCTTTATCAGTTGGCACCAGGACTCGACTTACTTTGGACTGTCACCAGCCGAACATGTCACAGCCTGGGTGGCTCTTTCGCCCAGCAGCACGAAGAGCGGTTGCGTGCAGGTGCTGCCCGGCAGCCAGTTGCGCGGACAGGTACCGCACGGCCAGAAAAAAGACGGTTCCAATATGTTCGCCACCGGACAGAGCCTGGACGTGCCGACTGACGCCCCCATCGAACTGCTCCTGCTTGAGCCTGGCGAATTCTCGCTGCACCACACTTACTTGTTCCACAACTCCATGCCCAACCGCTCGGACGACAGGCGCATAGGACTTGGCATAAGCTACATCCCTACGCGTTGCTCTTGCTCAAGCAAAGTGAGGCTGTCGGCAACGTTGGCGCGCGGCACGGATGCTTACGGCCACTTCGACCTCGACACGCGTCCCGCCGCCGACTACGACCCGGCAGCAATCGCGGTACATGCCGGTGCGATGCAGCGCTGGAAAGATGCACGCGAGGAAATGATTCCGCAGGCCCACGGCTACGCGGCCTGAGCCTTTGGCCGCCGATCGAGCGCCAGTCATGGGCCGGGAATGCCCGTCTGGCGTGGGTTTCCAGCTGTTTTCGCGTTTAAACCAGGCGTTCCTTGTCGTAAAACGCCTTACGCCAGCGCGTGATGGTCACCTGCCCGAACAAGCCGACCTGGTGAAAGGGATCGCCGGCGAGAAAGCGCTCGGCCTCCTTGCGCTCTTCGGTGTCGACGATGTACAGGCTGCCGCTGCCTCCCGTGCCGTCGTCCTCGATCAACGCGCCGGCGGCGAGCAGCATGTGCTTGTTGGCGCCAAGGTAATCGAGATGCACTGCACGCGTCTTAGCGCGTAAATCACCCTGGTTGGGTTTGTCACTGAGGAATATGGCATAAGGCATGGCGGCGCCCCACTAAATTGGGAAAGCAGCATGCTAAAACAAAACGCCGCGACTGGCGCGGCGTTTGGCGGAGTGCGTGCGGCTTAACGCATCGACCGGCTGAGGTCATTCTGGCTACGCAAGGCCTTGCGGCGGTCATCGCGATTTTTTTTGTTGCGCTCGATTTCGGCGGGCGTGAATCGCGCAAACGGAACCGTCACTTCAACGGGTTTTACTGCCTTGGCTTCGGTCATGGTGCGGATCCTGTGGGTTTCTTGCGCTACTCATAAGGGTTCTCATGAGGGGCCGACTATACAGCCTGGGTACCGCCCTGTCTGTTCGGTGTCCTGCGCCCCCCCAAGGCCATCTCAGGAACTGCATGACAGGGCAGAGCAGCCGGCCTTGTGACGAGCCCACTCGGGACGGCGGGCGGCGAGATCACCGTGGTCGGGTTGCTCGTCGTAAGGCCGCTGTAACACTGTCATCAGGCGCGCGAGCACCGACGCATCGCCATCAGCCAGCGCATCGATCGCCGTCTGCGCAAGATAGTTGCGCAATACGTACTTCGGATTGGCCGCGTTCATGCGCGCAATGCGTGCGGCAGGCATGGCACCGCCCGCCTCTTCGAGGCGCACGCGCGCAACGTAACGGCGCAGCCAGGCCGTCAGCCGGCCGCGATGCGGTGCGTCACCTGCCAACACTGCGGGCACATAAAACGCAGGTTTCAGCGGTGCGCTCAGCGCATCGTCGTCCGATTCGGCGACCGGAACGCGCGCCAAGGCGCGAAAGAACAAGGTCATGTCGGTTTCGGCCTGCTGCAGCAACTCAAACATGTCAGTGAGCAGCACATCGTCACCCTCGCGATCAAGCGATGCAAAACCGAGCTTGGCGGTGAGCATACGATCGGATGCGGCGACAAAGGTGTCGGCGAAAGTGGCCAGGCCTTTCTCCAGCGCCGCGGTATCGGTCACCAAGGGCAGCAGGGCGTTGGCCAGGCGCACGAGGTTCCATTGCGCAATATTGGGCTGGTTACCGTAGCAATACCGGCGACCCTCGCCGTCGGTGGTGTTCGGTGTCCAGCCCAGGTCGTAGCCCTCGAGCCAGCCGTAGGGGCCGTAGTCGATGGTGAGACCGAGAATAGACATGTTGTCGGTGTTCATCACACCGTGCACGAAGCCCACGCGCATCCACTCGGAAACGAGTTCCGCCGTGCGACGGCAGATTTCTTCAAACCAGCGCGAATACACCGCCGGTGACGGCGCACCAAGCTCGGGGAAATGGCTGGTGATGACGTAATCGGCAAGGCGCTTCAGCACCGGCAGCTCGTCATGTGCGGCAAGAATTTCAAAATTTCCAAAGCGCACGAACGAAGGCGCGACCCGGCACACCACCGCGCCGGGCTCCGGTTCGGGATTGCCGTCGTAGAACATGTCGCGCACCACCGTTTCGCCGGTGCCCGAGAGGCTGAGGGCACGGGTGGTCGGCACGCCAAGATGATGCATGGCCTCGCTGCACATGTACTCTCGCACCGAGGAACGCAGCACTGCGCGACCGTCGGCGGTGCGCGAATACGGCGTGGGTCCGGCGCCTTTGAGTTGAAGTTCATAACGCTTCGCATCGGGCGCAACCCGTTCAGCCAGCGTTATCGCGCGACCGTCGCCCAGTTGCCCGGCCCAGTGCCCGAACTGATGGCCGCCGTAACGGGCGGCATACGGCCGCATGCCCGGCAACACGCGGCTCCCGGCGAGAACCTGGGCCTCGATGCCGAAGGGCGATACGGGTGCGGCGATGCCCAGCATCTCCCCCACGGAGGTAGACCATGCCAGGATCTGCGGTGCGCGCACCGGCGTTGGCTCGACGCGCGTGTAACTGGCATTGCGCACCTGGCGCGGGCGGTTGTCGAGATCCGGGTCGGCCGGCAGGTCACGTACAAACGTGTTCTCGAAGGCGACTTCGGCGAGGCTGACTGGGGGTACGAATGCCCTGGTGTTGCGCTGGTTCAATGGAATCCCGTTTTAGCGAAAGGTGATTTGCGAGAAGACTCGTCGTCACTGCAGTGACGGCACAAGCCTAAAATAACAGGAAATCACTACGCGGTCCGGCGCGTGCGTGTCGTGACAATGAAACGCTGCTAATCTGGTCGCCCTGTTTGCATCTCAAATCCCACCGGTCCCGCATCCATGTTTGGCCTGCCCCCCGTCACACAGGCGTTGATCCTCACCAATGTAATTTTGTTTTTCGCGCCGGCCATGGGCATGCCCCTTCCGCTTGGCGAGTTCGCCCTGTGGCCGCTTGGTCAGAACTTCCAACCATGGCAGGTGCTCACTTACGGCTTTTTGCACGGCAGTCTTTCGCACCTCGCGTTCAACATGTTCGGCCTGTACATGTTTGGCAGCGATATCGAGCGGGTGTGGGGGTCTAAGCGCTTTCTCAACTACTACCTGATCTGCGTACTTTCGGCCGCAGCGGCGCAATTGCTGGTGTCAGGCCTGACGGGCTCGATGACGCCCACGGTGGGCGCTTCGGGCGGACTGTTCGGACTACTCATCGCCTTTGCGATGGTCTATCCGAACCGCATGATCATGCCGCTGATCCCGCCCATTCCCATGCGGGCGCCGATTTTTGTGGCGCTATACGGCGGACTCGAATTGTTTCTTGGCGTCACCGGCACACAGGCGGGCGTGGCGCACTTCGCCCACCTTGGCGGCCTCGCCGGCGGTTACCTCTTTATCAAGTTCTGGCGGCGCCGGCGCTAAAAAACCGAAGCCCGTGCAACCGGGCGGGCTTCATCGAACGCCCTCACCAGACCTCGTACCGCTGACCACCCGGGTGGCTCAGCGGTAGCGGCCAAGGGGGTAGCCGGCACCCCAGCCGTATCGCGGGTATCCATTGCCAAACCCGCCGTAGCCGTAAAAGTTCTGTTCGGTTGCACGCCGGCGAAAGCGCTCCTGCTCCAATTTGCGCGCCTGCTCTGCATCACGATCGGCGAGTTCGGTAAGAAGACGCGACTGGCGCGCACGCTCCTGTGCATCAGCCATGTAATCGATCACCGACTGGTCCACGCCCTGACGCGAAAGATCAACGATCTGCAGGGGTCTAAGCAAATGAATGGTGTTGGAATCGCGCAGGCGCTGGATGATCTCCTCGGGCGCGGTGCCGGTTTTGCTGAGGGCAACGACGTCTGCGAGCGGCAGCGCCGGATTCGAATTGGGCTTGAGCGCGGCAAGTTGCTCAGGCGTCATGCGCTCAATCACGGCGGCGCGCGGCTCAAGCGTCGCGCAGCCCGCCAAGCAAAGGACGAAGGCCGAATACGCCGCAATCGGTATGAATCGCATCGCCCACCCTCCTCTTCCGGTGATCGCCCGGCATGTATCCGGGCGCTTGCCCCTTGGTTCCTCCCGCCAGCCTCGGCTGGAAATGCCCGCCTGGCGAGGTTTTCCAGCCGCCTTGCGTCCGGGAAGCAGTACGGCAACAGCAGGAATTCGAGCGCAAGAGTCCGGACGCTTCCCGGGGCATAATCTCGCACAATCGGTTGCAGCCTCCGAATCAGGGAGCCCCCCGAAAGGAACGCACTGTGGCCACCGCGACATCAAATGCCATGACCAGAAATTCTCCGCAAAAATTCAGTACCGACACCCAGCGTTGGGACGCCGTGGTACTACGCGACACGCAAGCCGACGGACGCTTTGTCTATTCGGTCAGCACCACGGGCGTGTATTGCCGCCCATCCTGCCCTTCGCGCCAGGCACTGCGTAAGAACGTCCGTTTTCACGATGGTTGTGCGCAAGCAGAGGCGGCGGGCTTTCGCGCCTGCAAGCGCTGCCGTCCGAAAGAAGCGAGCCTCGCAACACAACACGCTGTCATGGTCACCAATGCCTGCCGACTGATCGAAACCGCGGAGCAACCGCCCGATCTGGACACGCTCGCAGCAGCCGCGTGCATGAGTCGTTTTCATTTCCACCGCGTATTCAAGACCGTGACCGGCGTGACACCGAAGGCCTACGCCAAGGCGCACCGCGCACGGGCCCTGCGCGACCGACTACCGCAAAGCGCCTCGGTCACATCGGCCATGTACGACGCCGGATTCAATTCGTCCGCCCAGTTTTATGCGCAGTCAGACGCGGCGCTTGGCATGAAGCCGGCGCGTTTTCGCGCCGGTGGCGCACACGCAACCATCCGCTTTGCCCTGGGTGAATGTTCTCTTGGATCAATCCTGGTCGCCGCCACTGACAAAGGCGTGTGCGCCATCACAATGGGCGAGGATCCGGACGCGCTCGCGCGCGACCTGCAGGACCGCTTCCCCCGGGCCGAACTCATAGGCGGTGATGCAGGTTTCGAGCAATGGGTGGCGCGCGTGGTGGGCTTGGTCGAAGTGCCGGGGCTGGGACTGGATTTACCGCTGGACGTGCGCGGCACCGCATTCCAGCAACGCGTCTGGCGCGCCTTGGGCGACATCCCCGCTGGCAGCACGCTGAGCTACACTCAGCTGGCTAAAAAAATAGGCGCGCCCAGTGCGGTACGCGCCGTGGCCGGTGCCTGCGCCGCCAACGCCCTGGCGGTGGCGATTCCATGCCACCGCGTACTGCGCAGCGACGGCACCCTTTCCGGTTATCGCTGGGGCGTCGAACGCAAACGCGCGTTGCTTGAGCGTGAACGTTCGCCGCAGCAACGCAAACGCACATGAACGCACGCGGCACCACCGCTGACCTCTTCTCCGCAGAACCTGAGGGTTCCCGAGAAACCCTGGCCGAGGGCGCGCTACTGCTGCGCGGCTTTGCCTGCGCGACCGGTGATGACGGCGAGGCCTTGCTTCGCGCACTCGATACGATCATCGCGGCGGCACCGTTACGCAACATGATCACACGCGGCGGCTTTCGAATGTCGGTAGCCATGAGCAACTGCGGCACGGCCGGCTGGATCAGCGACCGTCGCGGCTATCGTTATGACCGCATGGATCCTCAGTTTGCCCGGCCTTGGCCGGCGATGCCCGCGGCCTTTGCGCGGCTAGCCACGGAAGCGGCAGAGGCGGCGGGCTTCCTGAATTTTCTTCCAGACGCCTGCCTGATCAACCGTTACGAACCGGGTGCGCGCATGTCGCTGCACCAGGACAGGAACGAATACGACATGACGCAACCGATCGTGTCGGTTTCGCTCGGTCTGCCCGCGGTCTTCCTGTTCGGCGGCGGGAGGCGCAGCGACAAGGCCTTGCGATGCGTGCTGCAACACGGTGATGTGGTGGTCTGGGGCGGCCCATCCCGCCTGTTTTTTCACGGCGTCGCCCCGCTCGCCGGCGGTGAACACGCGCAGCTCGGACGCGCGCGCATCAACCTGACCTTTCGCAAGGCGCTCTAAACCACAGCGCGCACGATCCATCGTGCATTGTGCGGCGCACGCCCGAAGGTGCGGCCAGGCTGCTATGCTTTTCGCATCCTGAGGAGGATGAACATGTCCGAAGAGACCGTGCCGCACAAGCCCGATGCCGTCGACCCCACGACGCTGCCCTTCATGGCGCCCTGCCGCACGCTCTCGGCCACGGCGCCGCTGCGCTGGGTGCGCCTGGGATGGCGGGACTTTCTGCAGGCGCCGCGGCAAAGCCTGGGCTATGGCGTCACCATCGCGCTGCTGTCCTGGCTGGTCACCGGCATCGGCCTCAGGCTGGGCAGCTATTGGGCGGTGCTGGTTCTCTTATCCGGCTTCGTCTTCATCGCCCCGGTGCTGGCCCTCGGCCTGTATTCGATCAGCCGCCAACTCGAACGCGGCCGCGTTCCCTCGCTCGGGCGCTGCGTGGCCGAATTGCGCAATTCAATGGGCACCGCCATGGTGTTCGCACTGGCGCTGCTCGTGTTGTTCCTGGTTTGGGCGCGCGCCGGTTCGATGGTGCACGTGTTTTTCCCGATGCGGTCCGATCCGGACCTCGCGCAGCTTGCGCCCTTTCTGCTGATCGGTTGCGCCGTCGGTTCGATCTTTGCATCGCTGACGTTTTTGTTCAGCGCATTTTCGCTGCCGATGATTTGCGACCGTGAGGCCGACGCTATCACCGCGATCGTCACCAGCATCAACGCGGTGCTGCGCAACAAACCGGCGATGGCCGTATGGGTGTTGTTGATTGTCGCCCTCACCGCGCTTGGCTTTGCCACCGCATTGATCGGACTTGCCGTCGCCATCCCGGTTCTGGGCCATGCAACCTGGCACGGCTATCGCGAGACCATAGACGCCGGAATGTGGCCGCAGATCGAGCCCGCCTGACCGGGTCATCGACTGCAAAGGAACGACTGGCGCGCGTTTCCAGCCGGCGCTCTCGTTGAAATACGTCAGCCCGGGAGCGCGCGCATCCAGTCAAGGATGGCGGCAACCACCGCGGCCGGCTGCTCCGGGATCAGGGCATGGCTTGCATCGGCAATCACCTGCACGCTGGCGCGCGTGCCCAGTTCGGCGGGGATTTCGTTCATCGCCGCACGCGGCTTGAATGGATCGCCTTCCGCCTGCAAATCGAGCACCGGCGCGTTGCCGGCACCCCACCACTCTTGCTGGCGCGTGGCCTTGCCGGCAAGGTGCTGGCTGGCGCTCACCGCCGGGTACCAGCCGCCCAGCCAGGCGCGCGCGTCGTGACCGGGCGCAAAAAAGGCGCGACGTAACGACGCAAGTCGCAAGTCATCGGGGAGCGTAGTGTCGGCGCTGCACGCCACGTCCTCGGCAAGGCCCGCGGGATAATCCTTGGCGGCGGCGGCAACAATCACCACACCGCGCACCAGCGCCGCGTAATCCACCGCGGTCATGCGCGCCACCCAGTTGCCAAAGGCGTGACCGATGAGTACCGCGGGGCCGCCGCCTTCACTGCGAATGACCGAGGCAATGTCATTGGCAAGGTCGTGAAGAGTGATGCCATCCATGGGACCAAGACTGCGTCCTATGCCGCGCGGCTGCGGGCGCAGCAAGCGATAGCCCGCCGCCGCGATATCAGATGCAATTGGCTCGAAGTCTTCTGCGCCGCGTCCGCGCGAAGGCAGCATGAGCACCAGCGGCCCCTCTCCTTGCGCAATGACTTCGATGCGCACATCGCCGCGGTCGAGGACATTGCTCGCGTGCATTGCGTTCAAGGGTTTCATCATGGCCCGCTCTCATTCAAGACCGCATGATACCCAATGGCGCCTGCCGCGCACCCTCCACGGCGGGCAGGCTTCGCGCCGGTGCTAGACTGACGGCCTTTTATAAAAACGAACGCGTTAAAGGAGAACACCATGTCGCAACGGCTGCAACAATTCATGTGCCTCGTGGCTGCGTGTGTCGGACTTGCAGGCTGCGCGACACCGGGCCAGTTCACGTTGCGCGACATGGGCTCCTTTCATGTCGGCGGACGTGACGCGGTCATCGCCGGCAAACCCGTGACAGAAATCCGCCGCACGCCCACCGGCCCGCTGACCAAGCTTGACCCCAACGGCACCTACCGCGTCGAACAGACTTACGTGCAGTACTTCCTGCCGGCCAACAAGCGCGGTGCGGTACCGCTGCTGTTGTGGCACGGCGGCGGCCTCACCGGTGTGTCCTTCGAGACCACGCCCGACGGCCGTCCAGGCTGGTTGAATTATTTTGTGCGCCAGGGCTGGGACACCTATAACTCGGATGCCGTCGAGCGCGGTCGCTCGGGATTTGCCTCGCCGGATGTATTCGCAGGCCAGCCGATCTTTCTCACCAAAACCGATCCCTATGAGCGCTTTCGCATCGGCGGGGGCTTCGGCACCTACAGCGAAGATCCGAAGCAACGCAAAGTCCTGCCCGACAACCAGTTCCCGGTCGAGGCCTACGACCAGTTCACCAGCCAGCTGGTGCCGCGCTGGTTGTCGACCGACCAGGCCATCATCGACGCGTATATCGCGCTCGTCGACAAGGTCTGCCCCTGCGTCATCGTCATTCACAGCCAGGGCGGCTTGTTTGCGTTCAAGGCGGCTCAGGCGCGACCTGACAAGGTCAGGGCCATTGTTGCGGTGGAGCCGGCCGGCATAGGCGACATCGACAAGGCGGCTGTGATCAAGAACATTCCTGTGCTGGCGGTGTTCGGCGATTATTTTGACGTCGACACGCGCTGGGCGACGCTGCGCAAGACGGCGGAGGGCTATTTTGACGCCGTGCGCAAGGCCGGCGGCAAGGTGGACGTGATCGACTTGCCCAAGCAGGGCATACGCGGCAACAGCCATATGCTGGTGATGGACAAGAACAGCGACCAGATCGCCGGCCTCATCCAGAAGTGGCTGGCGGCACAGCCGGGCCTTTACCAATAATGTTGGTACTGTCCAGGCTCCTTCGCGGCGCATTGGTTTGCACGGCGCTGCTTGGAGGGATCCCGCCCGCACAGGCGCAAGCCTATCCGGGCAAGGCGGTGCGACTGATCGTCCCCTTCCCGCCCTCGGGTGGCAACGACGTGTTCGCACGTCTGCTGGCGCAAAAACTCGGCGAAGCCTGGAAGCAGCAGGTCGTCGTAGAGAACCGCCCCGGTGCCGGAGGCAATATCGGCACCGAACTTGCCGCGCACGCCGCCCCCGATGGTTACACGCTGCTGCTGGGTCATACCGGCACGCTGGCCATCAACCCCGGTCTTTACGGCAAGCTGAGTTACGACATCCAGCGCGACTTCGCACCCATAGCCATGTTCGCCTCATCACCCCTGGTGCTGGTGGCGCATCCGGCTGCGGGATTGCGCACGGTGAGCGATATCCTTGCGCGCGCCAAAGCAAGGCCGGGAGAACTTAACTACGCCTCCAGCGGCAACGGCACCGGTTCGCATTTGTCGGGGGAATTGCTGCAATACCTCGGCGGCATCAAGCTGACGCACATCCCTTACAAGGGCACCTCACCGGCAATAACCGATGTCATGGGCGGACAGGTGCCGATGGCATTCAGCGTGATCCCGACGGCATTGCCGCAGATTCGCGCGGGCAAGCTGCGCGCCATCGCGGTGACCGGCGCCCAGCGCATGCCGCAATTACCCGATGTGCCGACAGTCGCCGAGTCCGGCCTGCCCGAATTCGAGAGCACGCTCGCCTACGGCATCCTTGCGCCAACGGGCACACCGGAAGCCGTAATAAAAGAAATTCATGCGCAGATTACGCGCGTCACCGCCTCACGCGAATTTCGCGAGCGCCTCGACTTTGAAGGCTCTGTCGTTCTGCAGGGCAGTTCAGCCGACTTTGCCGCGTTGATACGCAAGCAAACCGAGACCTGGGGAAAACTGATCCGCGCATCCGGCGTCAAGCCGGAGTAAGGGCATCAACAGTCGATGAGCAACGCGTCAGACTGTGCGCGCGATACGCACAACGCGATCAGCTTGTTGCCGGCCTTGAGTTCATCGGACAAGACCTTGTCGCGGTGATCGGGCACACCGGCCAGCAGCGGCACCACGCAACTGCCGCAGGTGCCGAGCTGACAGGTGTAGGGCATGTCGAGGCCATTGCGCAGCAGCACGCTCAATATCGATTCGTCGGCCGGCACGCTGAAGGCTTTGCCTGAGCGTGCGAGGAGGACACGAAAAGGGCGGCTGTCACCGCGCGAAGGTTCGGACATACCCCGGATGGCAGCTGGAAACCCCCATCTGGCGCAGGTCTCCAGCAGGTCAACTACCCGATAGCAAGGTCTTGAGGTCGGCCACCAGTGGCGCGGTATCACCGCCATGCCTCACGAACAGGCGCAGCCGGCCTTTGGGATCGAAGACGTAACTGCCGGCCGTGTGGTCCATGGTGTAGCTGTCCGGGCTCTTGCCCGGCACCTTCTGGTAGAACACCTTGAAGTCCTTCGCGGTCTTCGCGGTGGTATCGGAGTCGCCGTACAGGCCGATGAAACTCGGATCGAATGCGGGCACGTATTGCGCAAGAATCTCCGGCTTGTCGCGTTCCGGGTCAATCGTGATGAACAATACCTGCACGCGCTGCGCGTCGTGCCCGAGTTTTTCCAGCACCAGCTTCATTTCGGTCATGGTTGTGGGACACACATCCGGGCAGCGGGTATAGCCGAAGAACACCACCACCGCCATGCCCTTGAAATCGGCCAGGGTGCGCGTCTTGCCGTTGGCATCCTTCAGGCTGAAATCCTTGGCGTAGTCGGCGCCGGTGATATCGGTGCTGTTAAAGCGCGGCCCCGACGGACCGCAGCCCCCCAGCAGCAACGCACAAATGAGTATCAGCCAGGTGCGCATGAGTTTGGGTTGAGCGCGGCTCAGGCGAAATAGTGGTCCACCAACAGCGCGGCAAATAGCAGCGAGAGGTAGAGGATTGAATAACGGAAGGTCGTGCGTGCCAGCGCGTCGCTGTAGTTTATGAAAATACGCACGGCGTACCACATGAACACCAGGCCAAGCACAACCGCCGACACGAGGTAGATCCAGCCGCTCATGCGGTAGACAAACGGCAGCAGCGTCGAGGCGAACATGATGATCGTGTAGAGCAGCACCTGCAGGCGCGTGAATTTTTCGCCGTGGGTCACCGGCAGCATGGGCAGACCAGCCTTGGCGTATTCCTCGGTGCGGTACAGCGCGAGCGCCCAAAAGTGTGGTGGCGTCCAGGTGAAAATGATCAGGAACAGGAGAAGCGCATCGGGCGTGACGCTATCGGTCATCGCCGCCCACCCGAGCACCGGCGGCATTGCGCCTGAAGCGCCGCCAATTACGATGTTCTGCGGCGTCGCCGGCTTGAGGATCACGGTGTAGATGATGGCGTAGCCGACAAAGGTCGCGAGCGTTAGCCACATGGTCAGCGGGTTGACCCATGCGAACAGAATCCACAGCCCGGCCCCGCCAACGATGCTGGCGAATATCAGCGTCTCGATGGAATTCACTTCACCCAGGGGCAGCGGACGGCCACGCGTACGCGCCATCACGGCGTCGATTTTCTGCTCGACCAGGCAGTTGATGCCCGCTGCCGCACCGGCAACAAGGGCGATGCCAACAGTCGCGGCGAGCAAGGGTAAGAGAGGCAGCGCAACACCGGCGGGTACCGCCAGCAACATGCCGATCACGGCGCAAAAGACGATCAGCGAAACGACGCGCGGCTTGGTCAGCGCGTAGAACTGCCGCAGGCGGTTAAGCAGGCCGTTGCGTTGCTGGCTGAGCGGGAGGGACTGGTTCATGCGGGGCCCGGGCCTGCGGGCGCGCGGGGGGCGGAAAAGACGCGAAAGTTTATCACGACCAGTGCCATCAACAGCAGCGCCGCACCGGCGTTATGCGCGGCGGCAAGGTGCAGCGGCAACTGCAGGGCAACCACCGCGATGCCGATGCTTACCTGCAACACAAGCAGGGCATGCAACACCATGCCAAGCCCTCGCAACGCCGGCGCCTTGAGCAGCACGGAACCAAACCAGCCAAGAAAGAGGAACACCACCAGCGCCCCCACCCTGTGCATCCAGTGGATCGCCGTCAGGGCCTCAAGGGTCAGCAAATCACCATCGGCCTTTTTGCCCAGGTCACGCAGCAGCGTAAAGCCGTGCTCGAAATCCATTGCCGGCACCAGCTGGCCCTTGCACAGCGGCAGGTCGGAGCAGCCCATCGCGGCGTAGTTGGTGCTTACCCAGCCGCCGAGCGCTATCTGGCATGCGAGCAAAAACAAAGCAAGTGGTGCGGCGCGACGCAACCAGGACGGCGCTCCGGCGAGGACGGGGGGCCAGGCGATCTGGCGTGCCGAAAGCCAGGTGAGCAGGGAAAGCACCGTCATGCCGCCAATCAGGTGACCTGTGACGATGATTGGCATCAGCATCATGGTCACCGTCCATGCGCCAAACGCACCCTGCAGACAGACCGCGCCAAACAACGCGGTCGCGAGCCAGGGGGGCTGGCCGAGTGCGTGCCGCTTTATCCATGCCAGCACGGCGATGCCGATGATCAGCAGGCCGAGCAGCTTGGCGATGTAGCGATGGAACATTTCCTTCCAGGCCTTGGCCATGGAGACCGGCCCGCCCGGTTGCACCGCCTCGGCCTTGCCGATTTCTTCGGCGGCATGCGACGGCGTGAGCTTGCCATAGCAAAGTGGCCAGTCCGGGCAACCCAGACCGGCGTCAGACAGGCGCACAAACGCGCCGACCACGACGACAATGAAGGTCAGCACGGTGGCGATAAAAACGAGTTTGCGGAACACGCCCACTTGTATCATCCGATGCGTGACACGCGTAGCAGGCGCTCGACGTCTTTTTTGATGCGCGACGGGTCGGCGTCACGGGGAAAACGCATCATCAGGTTGCCCAGCGGATCGATGAGGTAAATGTGGTCCCGCACGTTCGCCTTTGCGCCATCGCCATCCGCCCGCTTCCCTGGTACGGGCACCGGAAATTGCGCCAGCAGCGGGCTTGATGCCGCGCGCACCATGCGCGTTCCGTCGAACGCCCGCATGATCATCGTGTCCAGTTGCGCTGCATCGTCAATCAGCCAAACCCGCTCTATGCGCTCCATTTCGCGCCCCTGCGTCAGGCGCACCTGGCGCATCTGGTAGAGCTTGATCTGGCAGGCTTCGGCGCAGGCACCGCCGTCCACCTGCAGCATGACCCAGCGGCCCTTGAGCTCTGACAGACGGAAGGGTTTGCCATCAAGGAGCGGCAGCGGCGCGTCCGGCAGCGTGCGCGCCTCGATAATCTCGCCGTAGTTCATCAGCTTGCCCGGCGGGAAGACAAAAAACGCCAGCCAGGCCGCGGTGACCGGGGCCGCGCAAATGGCCATGACCAGCATGGCCTGGCGGCGACCGCTCCTGCGACGTCGTTCGAACTCGGGATCACCCAGCGGGCGGTCAGGACTGTTTGCGGAAGTTGAGGAAGACATAGAGAACCAGGATCAATACTGCGATTGAATACCACTGCAACGCGTAGCTGCGGTGCTTGTCCGCACCCAGGTTGGGAGGCTCCCAGGCGCGTTCAAGACCGTCATTCGTTTCATTCGTCTGCTGCATTACCACCGGCTGCAAGACAAATCCCGACCATTGGCGAAACCGCTCCAGCGTCAGGTTCTGCCAGACCATGCCCTGCTGCGCCGCGTCCTTGCCCAACTCGACGAAGCGCGCGGTCGGGATCACCGCCACCCCCTCGAGCTGCTGTACGCCCGAGGGCGTCTTGATCACCGGCAGCACCTCGCGTCGCGTTCCCGCAGCCACCCAGCCGCGATTGACGAGCAGGGTGAGCGTGCTGCCTTCGAGCTGCAGCGGCGTCACCACCTGGTAGCCGGCCCTGCCGTGCGCGACCTTGTTATCGAGCAGCACCGTCTTCGCGGCCACAAACTCGCCGCGCGCGCTGATACGCGCCCACTCAAACCGCGCGGCATCGAGCAACTGCGCCGGAACGGCCAGCGTCACCGACTGACGCGCGTCAAACTGCGCCTGGCGCGCCAGCTTTTCGTCCGCGCGCCGCATCTGCCAGTTGCCCAGAGACACGAATAACGCGAGCGCGGCCACCGCCAATAGAGTGACTGCGATACCCGGGCGAAAGTTCCTTCTATTTACAGTCATTCGACACAAACCTCCGGTTCCGCTACCCTGCATCCCATGCGCATCGTCGTTGTTATTTTCATCGTACTAATCATTGCCAGCCTCGGCTCGGCCCTCGTCTACATGATGCGGGATCGCGAGCCCGGCTCCACCCGCATGGTCAAGGCGCTGGCCGTGCGCGTCGGGTTTTCAATCACCCTATTCCTGATGCTGATGCTCGGCTATCACTTTGGCTTCATCACGCAAAGGCTGAACTGATCCGCTGCAGCCTACCGCATCACCGAACACCCGCGGTATGCAAAAAAAACGCCGCACTGTGTGCGGCGCTTAAACTCCCATGGCTCCCATGCCACTTTGACGCCTCGGGCGGGAACCTCCTCCTGTTATTCCTTTTAAGCCTGTCCGTGCGCGGCGCCCGGGCGCTTGTCCTTCGTATTCGATCAGAGCCAGTAGACAACCACGAACAGCAGCAGCCAGACCACGTCGACAAAGTGCCAGTACCAGGCCACCGCTTCAAAGGCAAAATGATGGTCGGGCTTGAAGTGTCCGGCGATGCAACGGAAACCGATGACAGCAAGCATGATCGTGCCGACGGTCACGTGAAAACCGTGAAAGCCGGTGAGCATGAAAAAAGTCGAGCCGTAGATGCCGGTGGTGAGCTTGAGGTTGAACTCGGAATAGGCGTGCGAGTATTCATACACCTGCAGGGCAAGGAACAACACGCCGAGAGCGATGGTCGCGAACATCCACAGGATGAGCTTGCTGCGGTCGTTCTTGAGCAGCGCGAAATGGGCGAAGGTCAGCGTGACGCCGGACGTCAGCAGCAACGCGGTATTGATGGCCGGGATGCCCCAGGCGCCCATGGGCGTGAACACATCCTTGGCTGCCGGGCCGGCGGAGGGCCACACGGCGGCGAAGTCGGGCCACAAGAGTTTCTGGTCCAGTTCGGCAAGCCATGGCACCGACAACTGGCGCGCATAAAACAGGGCGCCGAAGAAGGCGGCGAAAAACATAACTTCTGAAAAGATGAACCAACTCATGCCCCAGCGAAAAGACGTGTCCTCCCACTTGGTGTACTTGCCCGCCTCCGATTCGCCGATCACGTCGCCGAACCACTTGACCATCATGAACACCAGCACGGCAAAACCGGCAGCCAGCAGCCAGGCGCCAGCGCCGGCGCCGTTGAACCAGCCGGCCGCGCCAAGCGCCATGCACAGCAGCGCCACAGAGCCGAAAATCATCCAGTGCGAAGGCGCCGGTACGTAGTAATGCTGGGCTTTGGTGCTCATGGGTTTCTCCCTTTTATTCCTGAATTAAATCCGTGAATCAATGCGTCACGCTGCCGATGACAAAGCGCACCAGCAGCAACAAGATGGTAATGAACAATGCGGCGCCAATGAGGCCGGCGATGATGACCTGCTTCGGGCTGATGCGAACGGTGTCGGCTTCGTGCGCCGACCGCTTGCGAATGCCCAGAAAGGACCAGAAAACGGCCTTGGCCACGGTCAGCGGACCGGCGCTCTTCAACGCGGCCTTATCGCCAGGCTGGCCAGGCTGCTGCGTGTCTGCCATCACGGTCACCCCTTGTTCCCTTTCACGCTGCCGTTCACTTCAAAAAAAGTGTACGAAAGGGTCAGGGTGTTCACATCCTTGGGCATGTCCGGGTCGATCACGAACACCACAGGCATCAGGCGCGTCTCGCCGGCGGCGAGGGTCTGCTGCTTGAAACAAAAACAGTCGAGCTTCTTGAAGTACTGCGCCGCCGCGGCCGGCGCGTAGCCGGGGACCGCCTGTCCGGTGACCGGGCGGTCGAGCGTATTTTTGACCTCGTACATCACCTGCGTGACCGCACCCGGATGCACTTCGACGTGACGGTCAACCGGCTTGAAAGTCCAGGCGAGGCGTTGCACATTGGAATCGAATTCGATGCTAACCGAGCGCGTGGTGTCGACCTGGGTGTTCTTGACCACGACCTCGTCGGCCGCGAACACATTGCGAAACCCGGTGACTTCGCACATTTTTTCGTAAAACGGCACCAGGGCGAAACCAAAGCCGAACATCGCCACAGCCACCACACCGAGCTTTTTGAGCAGGCGGTTGTTGGCGGCGAGGGTCGATGCTGGGGCGTGGGCGCTCATGGATCAGCGTGAGAATACGTGGTTGATCACGACAGCAAGAAAAAACGCCAGCGCCATCGCGGCCAGCAGGAGCCCGGTCTTGACGTTGGATTTTTTCCGGCCGCCGGCCATGACCGGCGTGCTTCCGGCTGAGCTCATCTGACTCACTTGACTACGGGCGCTTCTTCGAAGCTGTGGTACGGGGCCGGGCTGGGCAGGTGCGTCCATTCCAGCGTATCAGCGCCTTCCCACGGGTTGGCCGGAGCCTTGTCACCCTTGCGCAGGAACGCAACCTTGATCAGCACCCACAGGAAAATCAGCTGCGTCAGACCAAAACCGAAGGCTCCGACACTGGCGATGGCGTTGAACTCGGTGAACTGAGTGGCGTAGTCAGGGATCCGTCGGGGCATGCCGGCAAGGCCAAGGAAGTGCATCGGGAAGAACGTGATGTTAAAGAACACCAGCGACAGCCAGAAGTGCCACTTGCCCAGCGTCTCGTCGTACATCAGGCCGGTCCACTTAGGAATCCAGAAGTAGGTCGCTGCGAAGATGGCATAGAGGGAACCGGCCACCAGCACGTAATGGAAGTGCGCCACCACGTAGTAGGTGTCCTGCAGCTGGATGTCCACAGGCATGATAGCCAGCATCAGGCCGGTAAAGCCGCCCATCGAGAACACGAAAATAAATCCGACCGAGAACAGCATCGGCGTCTCGAAGGTCATCGAACCCTGCCACATCGTGGCCAGCCAGTTGAACACTTTCACGGCCGTCGGAACTGCAATCAGCACCGTGGCGTACATGAAGAACAACACGCCCGCGGCCGGCATGCCCACGGTGAACATGTGGTGCGCCCAAACGATGAAGGACAGGATCGCGATCGACGACGTGGCGTAGACCATCGACGAGTAGCCAAACAGCGGTTTGCGCGCAAAGGCCGGGATGATCTGGGACAAGGTGCCGAAGGCTGTCAGAATCAAGATCTAGACCTCGGGATGCCAGAAGAACCAGAAAATGTGCTGGTACATGACAGATCG
>CAITSH010000063.1 GCA_903895005.1 uncultured Pseudomonadota bacterium | reverse complement strand
GTCTTGCGGAACATCTCGGCCGGGGTGCGAAACACATAATGGCGTGCCAGGGTTTGCGCCCGCCGCGCGCGGCGGGCGGCCGGTATGTAGGGGCCGATGTCATTGAGGATCAGCCGCTGCACCAGTCCGGGGTGCGCGCTGGCCAGTTCGATCGCCACGCTGCCGCCCATGGAAGAGCCGAGTATAAACACCTCGCGCGCGCCCAGGTGTGCGATCAGTTGTCGCGTCTGCTCGACGTAGGTGCCGATGTTGTAATCCCCTTGGTCGGCCATCCAGCCCGATTCGCCCCGGCCGACCCAGTCGGGGCAGACGATGTGGTAGTGGTCTTTCAGGTCGAGGCCGAGGTAGCTGAAGCGCCGCGCCACATTGGCCACTCCGCCAAGGCACACCAGCAGGGGGCGGCTGCTGTCACCCCAGGTGTAATAGCCCACCCTGACCGGATAGGTTTTGCGGAAACGCTCGGGCGCCTGCGGTTGCAGGAAATCGGGGTGGTTGTAGACAAAATGCTCGCGCCGGAAATGCCCCTCGAAGCGGTGCATCACCCTGTCGGCGATCGCCTGGTATTGCTGCCAGGACATTTCAGCGTAGGGACTTTGCGCCGCGTCGTGCGCGACGTGCAGGTCAGCCATTGTGATTGTTTAGCCGGGCATTCAAGGCAGTTTTATCCCTTCCGTGTATTTGGCCATTTCAGGGCGGCGCAGTGCGCTGTCGAGTGCGGCTATGGCGCGCTCCAGTTCGTCGGCAAAGGCCGGGTAAAAGAACTCCCCCCAGAAAAAGTAGCGGCCGACCGTGGCCTCGAGCGTGCGCTCCCACTCGGGTGATATCTGCTGCAGCGATACCACGCGTCCGGGCAGGAAATTGTCGAAGGTCGTCGCCACCTCGTTGCCATTGGCAAGAATGGTGTTCTTGAGCGCGATCGCAGTCTTGAGTCGGTTGAGATCGGACTCGTCCTGCAACACGATCGTGTAGTGCTCCTGCACGCCATTGACCGGCTGGTTCATCTCCCAGAGCAGCTTTTTCCAGCTTTCGCGGTTGGGGCTGTCGTGCAGCTTGATCTCGGCGAGCGGCTCGGTCGCCCACTGCCCGGGCACGCTGGAGTTGCGCGCAAAGCGGAAACGCAGGCTTACCGCCTTGCCCGGGTTCTTTTCGAAAAAGCTCTTGTGCGTCTTGCCGTCACCCAGGCGTTTGAGCAGGCCGCCGACTGTTTCGGTTTTGAAATTGGACGAATGCGCGTCTTCGAAAAAAGTCAGCTTGTCGATGTTGACCGGCTCGCCCGCCTTGAGCCGCACCAGCATGCGCGAGGTCATGCCCGAGACAAAAACGAGCTCGCCCGGCACGCGCGTGCCGCGAAACTGCGAAAACGGCGGCCGGGTTGCGAGGTCGGGGTTGCGCGCGATGACTTCGTTGGCGATGTTTCGATAACTGACAAAGCGCTGGTTGGTGCGTATGTACTGGCTGTCGATGAGGTCTTCGGCGCGGATGCGGTAGGACTCGCGGAACAGGCTTGTCTCGCCCGAATCGAAGCGATCGTCGTCCTTGGGCAGCTGCGGCTTGGTGGCGCGGAACTCCTCGGTCAGAACCGAGGGGGTGAGCACGATGATCACCTCGCGCCGTGCATCCTTGTTGCTCTCGTAGCCGAACAGGCGGCCTAAAAACGGGATGTCGCCAAGGCCGGGGACTTTGTCCTCCTGCTTGGTCTGGTCGCGGCTGACCAGGCCGCCGATGATCAGAGGGGTGTTGTTGATGATGCGCGCGTAGGTCTGCACGCGGCGCGTGGAAATGGTCGGCGCCGAGGCGAGGGTTGCGCCCTTGTCGTCGACCACGCGTAATTCCTGGCCCGGCACCGTCGCCGACACCGTGGCGTCGATGATCATGCTGATCTCGCGCCCGTCTTCGTTGATGCGCGGCCGCACGTTGAGCAGGATGCCGGTGGGCAGGTATTGGAAGGAGAAAGAAACGCGCCCGCCGCCGGTGGCGCCTGAATCTTTGCTGGTGGCGATGGGGAT
>CAITSH010000062.1 GCA_903895005.1 uncultured Pseudomonadota bacterium | reverse complement strand
TGAAAAAGAGCGGCGCGTTTATTCCCGGTTATCGCCCCGGCGATCAGACCGCCCGCTATATCGACAAAATATTGCTCCGTCTGACCCTTGCTGGAGCCGTCTACATCACCTTTGTGTGCTTGTTGCCTGAATTCTTGATTTTGAAATACAACGTGCCTTTCTATTTTGGCGGCACGTCCTTGCTGATTATTGTGGTGGTCACCATGGACTTTATGGCGCAGGTGCAAAACTACCTGATGTCGCAGCAGTATGAGTCCCTGCTGAAAAAAGCCAGTTTTAAATCATCCTGATCCCGGTGGGAGCAGGTTTAGTCACGGTTGTTCGTAGGAGCCTTGTATGAAAGTATCCGCATCGGTAAAGAAAATTTGCCGCAATTGCAAAATTATCCGCCGCAAGGGCGTGGTACGCGTCATTTGTGTGGACGCGCGTCACAAGCAGCGTCAAGGCTGATTGCATAAGTTTTAGAGGAAGCATATGGCACGTATTGCAGGTATCAACATCCCGCCGAATCAGCATTCTGAGATCGGACTGACCGCGATTTTTGGAATCGGACGCCAACGTGCGCGCAAGATTTGCGAAGCCTGCGGTATCGCCTATTCCAAGAAAATCAAAGATTTGAGTGATTCAGATCTTGAGAAAATCCGTGACCAAATCGGGCACTACACCATAGAAGGTGATTTGCGCCGTGAAACCACGATGAATATCAAGCGTTTGATGGACATCGGTTGCTACCGTGGCTTCCGTCACCGTCGCGGTCTGCCCATGCGCGGCCAACGTACCCGGACCAATGCCCGGACCCGCAAAGGTCCGCGCAAATCGGCTGCATCCCTGAAGAAATAGATCGGACTGATATATGGCAAAAGCACCCTCCAATAGCGCCGCACAGCGCGTACGCAAGAAGGTCCGGAAAAATGTATCGGACGGTATCGCACATGTGCATGCCTCTTTCAACAACACCATCATCACGATCACGGACCGCCAAGGCAACGCCCTGGCCTGGGCGTCGTCGGGTGGACAGGGCTTCAAGGGTTCGCGCAAGTCGACCCCGTTTGCTGCCCAGGTCGCATCCGAGGTAGCTGGTCGCGCTGCTGTCGAGCAGGGCATCAAGAATCTGGATGTTGAGATCAAAGGCCCCGGCCCTGGCCGTGAGTCTTCGGTACGCGCACTCGCTGCGCTGGGTATTCGCATCAACATGATTGCGGACGTTACCCCGGTTCCCCACAACGGCTGCCGTCCCCAAAAGCGTCGTCGTATTTAATCCGTCAGGCCCCACCGCCAGGTGCTTTGGCATCTGGCTCCCGCCCCGTATGGGGGCGGTAGTTGACATACTAAGGAAGTTCAAGTGGCACGTTATTTAGGTCCTACCTCCAAGCTATCACGCCGTGAAGGCACCGATTTGTTCCTCAAGAGCGCCCGTCGCGCGATTGGTGACAAGGCGAAGTTTGATTCCAAGCCGGGTCAGCACGGTCGCACATCCGGTGCGCGTACGTCTGACTTCGGTATCCAGTTGCGTGAAAAGCAAAAGGTCAAGCGCATGTATGGCGTGTTAGAGCGCCAGTTCCGCCGTTACTTTGCTGAGGCGGACCGCCGCCGCGGCAATACCGGCGCGAACCTGTTGTCCTTGCTGGAGTCGCGTCTCGATAACGTGGTCTATCGCATGGGCTTTGGCTCCACGCGTGCTGAGGCCCGTCAGATGGTCTCGCACAAGGCCATCACGGTGAACGGTAAGCCGGTGAACATTCCTTCGTACATGGTCAAGGCCGGCGACGTTCTGGCTGTGCGCGAGAAGTCCAAGAAGCAAAACCGGGTGGTCGAAGCCTTGCAACTTGCCCAGCAGGTTGGTTTTCCTGCCTGGGTTGAAGTGAATGCCGATAAGGCGGAGGGCGTTTTCAAGTCCGTGCCGGATCGCGACCAGTTCGCAGTGGATGTCAACGAGTCCCTGATTGTTGAGTTGTACTCACGCTGATTGCGGGGGTCCTGAATTTGTCCCCCTGCTGCGGAATATCTGCAATTGGGGTGCTTCACCTGCCTTACCGATGTAACGAGTCGGGGGTATTGAGAGGAAGTTGGAATGCACAGTAATTTATTGAAACCCAAAACCATCAACGTTGAG
>CAITSH010000061.1 GCA_903895005.1 uncultured Pseudomonadota bacterium | reverse complement strand
GGCGGAATGACCTGGCGCGCCATCGGCTTGGCGATGTCCCAGACCTCGAGGTTGACGATGGTCCAGACAATGATGCGGCCGTCGCCGGGTAGTTTCAGCGGGGGGCGGTCGACTATGGCGCTGAAGGGAACGCGCTCGCGGGGTTGCATGGCCATGTTATGGGGTCTCCTGGGGTTCGTTTGCGGGTATCAGTGCAGGTTTTGCTTGAGCTGCGTCAGGCTTTGCCTGAGCAGCCATTCCATCGGATGGTAGAGAAAGGTCGCGCCTTTTACCACCCATTCGCGGGCTTTTTCTGTTGTCACGGGCAGCCCGAAGGCGCGGTTGGCGGCGCGCAGCCTGGCGGCCAGTGCATCGACGGCCGCAATGAGTTCCGGGCGGCTGGTGTCACCGGCAAAGCCCATGCTGTGCGACAGATCGTTGGGGCCGATCAGGATCACGTCAATACCGGGCACGGCGATGATCTCGTCGGCGCGTTCGATGCCCGCAACCGATTCAATCTGCGCCACCACGATTTTTTCGCCCGCAGACTTGCCGCAGGCATAGCGCACGGTGTCGACGATGGCGCAGGCCTCGGCGGCGCTTTCAACGCGCGGCACGACAATGCCGTCGATGCCGCGGTCAAAGTATTGCACCAGCACGGCCTCTTCCTTACTCCAGCTCCTCACCACAGCGGCCATGCCAAAGGCGTGGGCGGCACGGGTCATCGGGCCGACGCTCTCAAGGCCGACCCCGGTGCGTTCGCAGTCGATGAAGGCGCAATCGCCCCCGACCTTTCCCAGCAGTTCCACATGGTCGGCACTGGGGCCGCCGATGTTGACTGCAATGACCGGCTTGCAGTCGGTCAGCATCTGTTTCGCGCGCGAGATCGCCATCCTGTTATGAAGCGCCCAGTTCCGCGGCGGCCATGATCTCGGTGTTCTTCATTACAAAACCGAAGGCCGTGCGCATGCAAAGCAAGGCTGCCGTGTGCAGCTGCGGCGCATCCATGGTGTCGACGCAGTCCTCGGCGACGATCACCGCGTAGTCCTTCGAGCAGGCCGCCACCACCGTGGACAGCACGCAGCTGTTGGTGTTGACCCCGGTGACGATGAGGGTGTTGACGCCGTGCGAGCGCAGCACGAAATCAAGGTCGGTGCCGACGAAGCAGTCATAGCGCTTTTTGGTGTTGACCACCCAGTCGCGCTTGGTGTCATGCAGTTCGGGGATGACGGTGCAACCGGGCATGCCGGCGATGTTGTGCTTGAGCACATTCTTGCGCGGGTTGTTGGGATTCTCGGAACGCGTGCGCCAGAACGGGTTGACACGGATCTCTTCGGCGTCGCGGTAGGTGGTGACCAGGTGCACGATCGGAATGTTCTTGTCGCGACACCAGCCGAACAGTGCCTTGTTGGCGTCGATCACACGGCGGGCCTGCGCCTCGCTTTGCACCGGCATGGTTGCGACAGACAGGTCGAGATGGCCGCGGTGTAGGTCGATGGCGACCACCGCCGCCTTTATTTTGTCTACGCCAAGATTCAGCATTGGGAGTTCCCTCGCAAGTCCGGAAAATTAGCCGTCATACCGGGGCGCACAGCATGGGGTTTGCGGTATTGCGACGAACCCCATGGATGCCCGCTTGTGCGGAAATGACGGTGTGTTTTTGATTTGGGTCATACATCGATGGCTATGCAAATCTTAGCCGGCGCTCTCAGGCCGCGGAGAACTGCAGCTTGCTCTGGTCTATGCCGAATTTGTCCGCCAGCCAGTCGTTCATGAGTTCTTGGCCCAGGGTCGGGTTGTCGTGCTGGCAGTGCTCGGCGCCGGTCTCCTCGGCAGAGGTGAGACGCAGTGTTACATCCTTGCCGCGTGCCTTGGCGTAGTCGTAGACCTTGGTCGCCTGGGATACGGTCAGTACGTCGTGGCCGCCGTGCAGGACCAGCATCGGGCATTTCATGTGGTCGAGATGCCCGTCGAGGGTGAAGTCCTTTGCCCGCACCATCGCATCTTTCATGGTTTTCACGCCGAACACCCAGCGGATGTGCTCGGCAAGGCCGTGGCTGTCGTCTGCGTTGCCCCACAGGTCGGTGATGGCCCAGACTGCGCCATGGGCGATGACCGCGGCGAGTCGCGGCTCATAGCAACCGGCGCGCGCGGCGTAATAACCGCCAAGGCTGGAGCCGCAGCAGGCGATACGCTTCGCGTCCACATCGTCGCGCTTTTGCAGCCAGTCGATGCATTTGCCCACCGGCACCTCGGTGTCAACGCGGTTGGGAATCTTGTGCCGGCGCAGCGTGCCGCCCTGGCCTGGCAGGTCCACCATCAGCACCGAAATGCCGCGCTGCAGCGCGCCGTGCGCCTGCATGAACCACATTTCGTCCTTGATCGAATCGAGGCCGCCAAAACAGATCAGCACCGGGTGCTTTTTCCCCGGGTGAGGGGTGGGCACGAAATAGCCGCAAATCGTCGCGCCGTTTTCGTAGGGAATCTCCACCGCCTCACCCTTTGGAGTCAGGTGGCTGATGAACTTTTTCGAGCAGCCTTCCATTTTTTCGAAGGTGGGCAGACGGCGCGGATCATCGGGCGGCAGGTGAAACTCGGCCTGGCGATAGTAGTCAGCTGCGCGCAAAAAACAGTTCATGGCGCTGCGAACGTGGCTGAGCTTTTCCTCTTCGAGGCCCCGATTCCAGTTGTTGTCGGCGACGACCATCCACTCCTTGTGCCAGGACTCCTTGTCACCGGGGATCATGCGGCTGGCGGCAAGGAAACATTCGCTGACAGCGCCGCCGCCTTCCTGGGTTTCGCCCAGGGCGCGACGGAACTGGTAGGTCAGCCAGGGATGCTCCGGCCAGTGGTGCCAGCCATAGGGTTCGTAGTGCGGCTGGCGGTTGGCGGTGATTTTTTCGATCAGGTTGTCTTCGGTGGCATTGGTGTCCATGGTCATCCCCTTTGCAGCCGGTCCCAGACCCATTGCCCGCGCAAGGGCGGGGCAGGAATCAAGAACCGGGATTTTTGTTCAAGTCACTTGAATGCCCGACTTTATGAACTGGGCGCGGTGCTGTCAAGAAAGGTTTCAAATGGTGCGCGGCCGCACCAGCGCGGCGCGTGAATGCGGATGCGGACTTATGTATGCAGGCGGGGAATAAGAGATTTGATATTGCAAAACTCTTTATGTTGCCAATAAAGTGCCCCCTAAAACGTAGGCGGCGTGCTGACCCAGACGATGCGCGCGTGTTTTTTGGCCGGATTGCGGTAGCTGTGCGGGATTTCCGAGCGAAAGGTGAACGAATCGCCGGCCGCCAGCAGGTAGGTCCGGTCGCCCACGGTCAGTTCCAGTTCGCCTTCGACGACAAAGCCCACTTCCTCGCCATCGTGGGATAACAGGCCTTCACTGCCTCCCCCGGGCGCAAGAATATGCAGGTTGCCCTCGAGCAGGTGCCGGCCTTCGGCAGGAATCAGGCGCTCAAGCTGCGAACCGGCCTTGTCTATGCTGAACGCGGGGCGCTTGCCGCCACGCGCGACAATTCCGCGGTCGGCGTTCTCGTCGGCGAACAAGGCTGCCATGCTGACATTGAGCGCCGAGACAATCTTGTGCAGCACCGTCACCGAGGGCAGGGCGACACCGTTCTCTATTTTCGAGATCAGGCTTTCCGAACAGCCGACGCGGCCCGAGAGGTCGCGCAACTTGAGCCCCTTGATCATGCGCAAGGCCTTCAGGTTGGCGCCAAGGCGGGTGTTTTGCCGGGTCACCCGCGGGACGGTCGCGGTCTTTGGTACGGCTTTTCCCGGGCCTTTCCCTTTGATTGCGGCTAGGCGTTTTGCCGGTTTGCGGGCACTGCGAAGTGGGTTGGCCATGCCTGGCAGTCTAGCGGCAGTGATGCGCTGTTGTCATGTGATTCGCCGTAACCGGCTGGAAAGCGCCGTCTGGCGGGGGTTTCCAGTCTATGGCCTGTTCGCGGCCGCAGTCGCCGCCTTATGCGTCCAGTGCGAGGGCGATGCGCTCGCGCAAGGCCGCGATGTCCTTGCGCTCACCGCGCACGCTGAATGACGCACCCTCGGCGTCGGCGCGCTCCTCCAGCACCT
>CAITSH010000060.1 GCA_903895005.1 uncultured Pseudomonadota bacterium | reverse complement strand
GCCTGCAAAAGCGCGGGCCACTGCCGGTTCCATGTCGTCCTGCACCAGGGTTTGCGGCACGCCTATGCGCAGCCTGGACGGCGCAATGGCGGCAGGGACATCGCTGCCATCGGCAGACATGATTGCATCGAGAAGGGCGCAGCAGCCGACCGAGTTGGCGATCGGGCCGATGGAGTCGGCCGAGGCCGCAAGCGGGATGGAACCGGCCAGTGGCACGCGCCGCGCCGTAGGCTTGAACCCGACAAGACCGCACAGGGCCGCCGGCATTTGCACCGAGCCCGCTGTGTCCGAACCTATGGCTGCGCCGACCATTGCATCGGCAACCGACACTGCGCCGCCCGAGGATGAACCGCCGGGAATACGGCCGGTGGCGCGGTCGTAGGGGTTGAGTGGCGTGCCGTAATGCGGATTGATGCCGAGCCCGCCCATCGCGAACTCGGTCATGTTGGTGCTGCCCACGATGACGGCGCCTGCGGCGCGAAGCCGTGCCACCACGGGTGCATCGTGGCTTGCCGGCGGGTTGCGCTTGAGCACCAGCGAGCCCGCCGTGGTGGTGCTGCCGGCGACATCGAACAAATCCTTGACCGAAATCGGAATGCCCGAGAGCGGCGGGAGCGGGCTGCCGGCCGCACGCAGCGTGTCGGATGCCTTGGCCGTAGCCAGCGCGCTGTCACTGAACAGCCGGATAAAGGCGCGCTTGCCTTCACCCTGCGGGTCGGCAATGCGGCGGTAGGCTTGTTCGGTCAGTTCGAGGCTGCTGCAACGGCCTGCGGCAAGCTGCGCCGAAAGCGCCTGCAGCGTATCCGGGCGCTTGGTCATTCCCGGCTTCAGCCCGCAGGCCGCAGGTCGAGGAAAAAGAACATCATCTGGTAAAAGCGCGCGCGATTCTTTCCCAACGGCGCGATGTGTGCCGAGTTGGAAATCATAGAGAAGTGTTTGTCGTTGTTGGGCAGGGCCGTGTAGAAGGCGATGATGTCCTCAAGCGTGGCAATGCCGTCGTGCTCGCCGCGCATGATATAGACGGGGCAGTTGATTTTTTTCGGATCAACGAGGGGCAGCTTGCTGCACATGTCAACAAACGTCCCTGAGGGCACCGAGTCACCGTCCTTCAGCGAGGCATCGGCCAGTGCGTCTGGCACTTCCTTGTCCACGGTCAGGCTTTTCGGGTCGTCGCGCAAAAGCGCGGCGCGCAGCGAATCGCGCGTCACCTTGCGCCGGTTGCTGGCAAGGTAGTCGGCGAGGCCTTCGCGGCGCTTGATGAGGGTGCGCGAACCTTCGCCGGTCCAGACAAAGGCGTCGAGGATGACGCGCGTGACGCGCTCCGGGTGCAGTTGCGCGAACAAGGCGGCGCGTAGCGAACCCGAGGACTGCCCGTAATAGGCGGCGGCCTTGACGCCGGTCTCGCGCTCAATCAATTCGGCAGCGACGGCAAGGTCGGCCGCGCCCGAGGGGATGTCGGAATTGGACGCGGTGTGCTGCGACCTGCCGTAGCCCTCGTGGTCCATGGTCCAGACGTCATAGCCGTGCTCCGCGCACAAATCCATCATCGAATAGTCGTCATAGCCGGGCACCTGCAGGTCGTAGCCGGCCAGCGCGCCAAAGGACGAGCCGTGCACCAGGAACACCACCGGCAGTTTTGCGCCCTTGGCCGGCTGCGTCTTGCAGCGGCGATAGACCTTCAGCGTGACATCGCCTTTTTTTACCGTGTACTCGGCACTCCAGTTCTTGCTCATTGCTTGCTCCAGAAAGTTCGGTTCTGATGAATGGGGTTCGATTGACAGCGCGTGGCGGGACGCATCCCGCGCCCCTATGCCCACTCATGCGGGAATCGGGGCAGGACGACGCGGACTCAGCCGCCGGGAATCGTGCCTGGCGGCAGCGTGAAGCAGTGCTCGGCAACGTCTTCAGGTTTGCAATACCAGACGCGGTCCTTGAGCTTGTGCTTGACCATGTGCTCCAGGGCTTCGCGGAAAGGCCGCAGGCGGTAGGGCTGGCCGAAGATGAACGGGTGGATCGAAATGTTGTAAACGAGCGGGTGGCGTACGCTTTGCTCGACCATTTCTTCGAACTGGTCGACCATCATTTCGCAGAAATCGCGCGGCGTGTGCGCGCGGTGAATCGCCTGCTGCGCGTCGTTGAGTTCGACCGGGTAGGGAATCGACAGGAGCTTGCCCGAGCGCGTGTTCATGTAAAAGGGCTGGTCGTCCGAAGGCCAGTCCATCGTGTACTTGTAGCCGGCTTCCTTGAGCAGGTCCGGCGTGGTGGCGTTCTCGGCGGCTCCCGGGCCCATCCAGCCCTTGGGCGGCTTGCCTTCGTTTTTGCGGAAAGTCTCGGTCACTTCGGCGATGACGCGCGCCTCGTCGGCTTCCCAGATGTAGTCCTTGAGGTTTTCGGCGTTGGTGCGGCCGTGGGCCACGATCTCGTCCCCGCGGCGGCGGATTGCGTCGAATATCTGCGGCGCGTATTCGTAGAGCATGCTGTTGGTGTTGTGCGCGACCGGCAGCTTGAGGTCGTCGAAAATGTCGAACAGGCGCCACACACCGACGCGGTTGCCGTAGTCACGCCAGGAATAGTTGCGATGGCTTTGCGGCTCGCCATGTTTGGCCGGGTCCATGCCACGGCCCTTCCCAAAGGCAAAACACTCGATATTGGTTGTAAGGCAAAACGCGAGGCGCTTGCCTTCCGGCCAGCTGTAGTCCTTGCGCTCAATAATGGGCGAGTAGTCGTAGCGGGTATGGCGCGCCAGTTTGGTGCTCATGCGGTTCTCCGTGGTTTCAGTGGTGATAAAAATTCGCTTAATCGGCCTTGGCACCCGAATCGAGTACGGCTTGGGCGTATTTCTTGATGTCGGATGCAATTTGCGCGGACATTTCTTCGCTCGAACTTGTGATGAGATCGGCGCTGACGGTGGCGTAAAAGGCTTTCACCTCGGGCGCCTGCAGTGCCTTGAAGATTTCGCTGCGCAGCTTGGCGATGATGTCCGGCGGAAGGCCTGCCGGCGCGAGAAAGCCGTTGTAGAGAACGACGTCATAGTCCGGGATGCCCGCTTGTTGCATCGTGGGCACCTCCGGCATCGCGCCCGAGCGCTTGGCGGTGGTCACGGCGATGGCCTTGATACGCCCGGATTTGACCAGCGGGACGGCCGTGGGCATGGTGGAGAAGGTGACGTTAAGCTCACCGCCCATCATCGCAGTGGTGGAGCCGGTCGCGCCCTTGTAGGGAATGTGCACGAGGTCGATTCCGGCCCGCTGCTTGAACAGCTCGCCCGAGAGATGCAGGATCGAGCCTATTCCCGAGGAACCATAGTTGAGTTTGCCCGGATTGGCCTTGGCGAGGTCTACGAGCTCCTTTACAGAACCTATCTTTGCCGCTGGATTGACCACCATCACGAGCGGTGTCGATGCGACGAGCGTCAGCGAAGTAAAGTCCTTCACCGGGTCGAAGGACAGCTTTTTGTACAGGCTCGCGGCGATGGCATGCGAGGTAAGGTCCTGCATGAAAAGGGTATATCCGTCGGGGGGCGACTTGCTCACATTGTCGGCGGCGATGGTGGTGCCGGCGCCCGGCTTGTTGTCGATGATGAAGGTCTGGCCCATTTGCTGGGTCAGCGCGTTGGCAATGACGCGGGCGAGGTTGTCAGACATGCCGCTTGCCGGGAATCCGACAACAATGCGCACGGGCTTGCTCGGGTAGGGATCGGCCGCCAGGGCGGGAGCGGCGGAGATAAATACTGCAATAAGCGTGGCAAAGCAGATTCGTTTCATAACACCTCCGTAAAAGTGCGACTCCTTTGCGGCGGGGTCTTGCGACCATAGACGGCGCCTGCCCCTTCTTTTATCGAACCTATTTTGCAGAACGGCGCGGCATGAGATGATTGATAATCGATAAACCTGTTATGTTTTTTTTGTATATCCCAAAGACGTGAACCTGGATCAAATCGAGGCTTTTGTTCGTGTGGCCGAGCTGGGCAGCTTTACCCGGGCGGGCCTGGTGCTCGGGGTATCGCAGCCTTCGCTCAGCCGGCAGATTCGGGCGCTGGGAACGGAACTTCGACACAGCTTGCTGCATCGCAATGGCCGGGGCGTGGAAGTCACCCCGGCCGGTCAGTGTTTTCTCGAGCACGGCCACGCAATGCTAGAGGCCGCGCGCCGTGCGGTGGGGGCGCTGGACGAATTGCGCACCGCCCCCCGCGGCCGAGTGGCAATCGGGCTGCCCTCGCGCGTGGCCAAGGCGCTCACGACGCCGCTCGTAACGGCCTTCCGCGAACGCTTTCCGGAAGCTTCGATCACCATCGCCGAGGGCGTGAGTACGGTGTTGCATGAATGGCTGGTACTCGGGCGTGTCGACATTGCACTGTTGTTTGATCCACCCTACAGCGCTGATCTTGAACTCAAGCAACTTTTCTCGGAGGAACTGGTGCTGGTGGGGCCCAAGGCTGCGCGCTCGTTGCAGCCCCGTGCACTTTCGCTGCGCGATCTGACCAAATATCCGCTGATCCTGCCGCGAATGCCCAACGCCACGCGTTCGGTGCTGACCGCTGCAGCCACCCGTGCCGGCGTAGACCTTACGGTGTCTGTGGAGGTGGACACGATTTCGAATATCCTGGAACTTATCGCCGGGCGCATCGGATTTGGCGTAATGCCGGCGAGCGCGGTGCGAGGCGCCGGTGGCGAGGCGCGTTATCGCACGAGCCGCATCCAGTCGCCGGTTATTCGCAACCAGCTCTACCTTGCGACCTACAAGCACCACCGTCACAGCAATCTGGAAAGCGAGATGAAAACCGTGCTTTCCTCCCTGAATCTGGGGGCGCTGCTCGCATAGTAGCCTGGAAACCGCGCCAGACGGTGTTCACGGTCGATGGCTTGCTGCTATCTGCGCGCTTCCTCGCCGACCACTTACTCCGCCTTGATGCCCGCCTCAGTCACCGCCTTGCCCCACTTGACGTATTCGCTTTTTACGTAAGCGCCGAATTCCTCGGGCGTGCTGCCAAGCGGGTCGGCGCCCAAGTCCATCATGCGCTTGCGCACATCGGGTGAGGCGGTGGCCTTGCGCGTTTCTTCGGACAGGCGGTCGATGATGGCCTTGGGTGTTTTGGCCGGGGCGAACACACCGAACCATGCCGTGACATCGAAGCCGGTGAGGCCTTGCTCGGCGAGCGTGGGCAGTTCGGGCATGCTGGTAAGGCGCTTTGCGCTGGTGACGCCGATGCCGCGCAACTGGTTGCCGCGCAGTCGCGGGATGATGCTCACCGAAGTGCCAAAGGCCATGGGCACCTGGTTGCCCAGGATGCCGGTGAGCACCGCGCCGCCACCCTGGTAGGGCACCAACGTGAGCTCAACGCCGCCTATCGACTTGAGCAGCAGCGACGACAAGTGCGGCGTGCTGCCAAATCCGGGAATGCCCATCGATGCGCCGGGATTGGCTTTCATCCAGGCCAGCAATTCGCGCAGGTTGTTTGCGGGCACCGACGGGTTGAGTACCAAGATGTCCGGCGCTGCGGCCACGCTCGATACCGGCGCAAGTTCCTCGAGCGTAAAGCCCAGGCCTTTCATGAAATGCGGGTTGATGGTGTTGGCGATGGAGCCAAGCAGGATGGTGTAGCCGTCGGGGGCGGCCTGCGCGTGCAGCGTGGCGTCAATGCGTGCGGCTACGGCGCGTGCTGCCAGCAGGCTCGTCGTCAACTTGGCGTGG
>CAITSH010000059.1 GCA_903895005.1 uncultured Pseudomonadota bacterium | reverse complement strand
TTGACCACTTCGTCCATTTTCCGCCGGTTTTGCAGCGTGTGATAGGCCATGCCGAGCTGGTACCAGGCGTGGGGGTTCATCGGCTGCAGCGTCGCGGCCTCGTGCAGCGCTGTTGCCGCCTTCTCGTGCTGTCCAAGGGCGGCATGGGACAGCCCCAGGCCATACCAGGCGCGGTCGATTTTTGGATTAAGCCGGGTCGCTTTGCTGAAAGCATCGATCGCTTTTTCAAACTCGCCGCGTTTGTCGTAGGTATAGCCCAGGTTGAAATGCGCCGAGGCATTGCCAGGATCGGCGGCAAGTACAGCTAGAAAATAGGGCTCCGCCTCCGCATAGCGCTCAAGACCTGCAAGGATGTATGCGATCCGGTTCGAGCAACGGTGAAAGTCCGGCTTTAGGCGGACCGCCGCCTGATATGTGTTGATCGAAGCGTCATCGCGTCCTAATGCTTCCAGCAGGCGGGCGCGGAGGTAAAATAACCAGTGTTCCATTGCGTCATTCCCGGGTGAATTCAATGTACGAGATTATAGTGATTCTCAAGGCGCTGACCGAAGTGGCGGGCGTCGCCATGTTCGGGCAAGGAGTGCTTTACGTAATTTCCGGCGCCAAGCGTGACCAGAATGCTGTCTACGGCATTTTCAAGACGCTGACCATGCCCGTTATGAAGGCGGCACGCTGGATCACACCGCGCATTGTTCTTGACCGACACCTAGGCCCGGTTGCGTTTTTTTACCTGATCGTGCTCTGGATCGGATTGACGGCGATGAAAATCAAGTTGGTCCTCGAGAATGCGGCCCCGGCGCCGTGACGCCCCGTTCGCGAAGCGAGGACGAGATCAGCGTCCGAAAAGACAAGAGGGGTTGGTCAGCCGGAGTCGATCAGGCACCATTCGTTGGCACATTTGCGGCAACGGACCTGTGAGGCTGAGATCAGCCTGAAGCGGGCGTAGGCGCCGCAGCCGCGGCAGGTGGCGTGCTCGCCGAGCCATTCGGCCTCGACCAGAATATGCTTGTAACGCATCAGGGAGTGGATGCCGAGCGCCGCCGAGGCGAGGACAACGGTGACATAGATAAGCAGACGCGCGATGGATCCGCGAAAGTTCAGCTCTTCCATGCAGGCTGCGATTGCGATCACGCAAAAAAGCGCGGTAATGAGCCAGACGTGCGCCTCGATTAGGCGGCGCTCGTACCAGCGGGCGAAGCCCAGACGGCGGATGCTGTCGGCAGGTTCCATCTAGCCGATAATGCGCGAGTTAGTTGCAAACCTCAAGATTGTGGCGGTACCGCAATTTCGCCCCGAATTGACCTTATACTGAAAAGCGGTCGCGGTACTTGCAATTCAGATCCCAAGCGGCAATTGGTGGAGATGGGGGGGCAGGCATGACTGGAGCGCCGCAGGTGGTGTTGGACGCAACCGTTGAACTACTGCGTCGACATGCGCCATTCGACCGGATGGATCGGGAGTCCCTGCTGTTTCTGGCGGGTCGGCTCAAGCTGGCCTATTTTGCCGAGGGCAGGCGGGTCGCCGCACCGGAGCATGGTATCGCGACCGCGCTCTATGTCGTCCAGCGCGGCCTGGTATGCAGTTCCGAGGTCGATGGCGATACCCCGGGCGGAAATACCGTCGAATACTCGAGCGGCGAATGCTTCCCCCTTGCTGCGGTGATCGGTAGGCGGCCGGCCCGGCACGTCTATACGGCCGTCAAAGACAGTTTCTGCTACGAAGTGGACGTTGACACGATTGAAGCCCTGGCCCGCCGCAGTCCGTCGTTTCAGGCCTTTTGCAACAGTCGTGTAAGCACGCTGCTGCTGCAGTCCTATGCGCAACTGCAGGCCTTTTACGCCGAGCAATCCGCCGGGCGGCAACCGATGAATGCTTCTCTGCGCGAATTGGTGCGCGGGACGCCGCTGGTTTGCCAGCCCGGGGAAAGCCTGCGCAACGCCCTGCAGGGTATGTGGCGGGGCAATGTCGGTTCCATCGTGGTGGTGGACGGCAGCGGTTCGCCTGTGGGTATTTTTACCGAACGGGACTTGTTCAGGCACACCGTGGCGGGGAGTATGGACCTGGAGCGCGCCATCGAAAATTATATGACGCCCGCGCCCAAGAGCCTGCCTGCGTCGTCGAGCGCCGCCGAGGCGGCGGTGCTCATGGCTGAAATGGGAATACGGCATGTGCTGGTGGAGGAGGGCGGCAGGCTTCTCGGCGTGGTGTCCGAGCGCGCGCTGTTCGCCCTGCAGCGCACCACCATACGCGACATCATCCATTCAATCAGGGCGGCCGCAGACCTCCCAGACCTCGTCCGTGCCGCCGCCGACATCCGCGCCATGGCGAACAACATGATCGCCCAGGGAATGGGCGCGGAGCATCTTGCGCGCATCATCGCCACGCTCAACGACAAGCTCGGTTGCCGCGTTCTCGAACTCGAGGCGCATGAGCATGACCTGGGCGGACTGGATTTTTGCTGGATCGCACTGGGCAGCGAGGGGCGTCTGGAGCAGACGCTTGCCACCGATCAGGATAACGGCATCATTTTCATTGCAAATGGGCCGCCCGAACAGATACGCGAACGCCTGCTGCCCTTTGCGCAAGCGGTCAACCAGGCGCTCGATCAATGCGGCTTTCCTCTGTGCAAGGGCGGCATCATGGCGGGCAATCCGCAATGGTGCCTCAGCATGGAAGAGTGGCAGGGGAAATTCGGCGAGTGGATACGCAATCCGCTGCCGCAGGCCTTGCTCCACTCGTCCATCTTTTATGATTTTCGCGCTCTGTGGGGTGACCAGGACCTGGCCAACGGCTTGCGTGCCTGGTTGAACGCCAAAGTCAAGGGTGACCAGCGCTTTTTGCGGGCGATGGCACAGAACGCGCTGGAGTCGCGTCCTCCGCTTGGTTTTTTCACCGGTTTTGTCACTTCCGGCAGCGATGGGGAGCCCGACACAATTGACCTCAAGGCGCAGGGTGCGCGCCTGTTTGTCGATACGGCAAGAATTTATGCGCTTGCCGGCGGCCAGAGTCAGACCAATACCGCGATGCGGCTTCGATTGGCCGGGGAAGCGGTGCGTATTCCCAGGACGGAGATGGACGCGATCGTGGATGCCTACCATTTTATTTTGCTGCTGCGCTTGCGGCACCAGCACGCGCGTCCGGAAAACGACGCGCAGGCCAACCGGATCGCACCGGATGCGCTGAATGACCTCGACCGGCGCATCCTCAAGGAGGCCTTCCTGCAGGCGCGCAAGCTGCAGGCCAGGCTGGCAGTCGATTACCAGCTATGAGCCTGTTCGGATGGCTGCTTGGCAGCCGGGTGCGGCTGCGGCCCGAACAAAGGTGGCGACTCGAGGCATGGGGCGCCCTTGAAGAACCTGACCTTGGCGCGGGCCGGTTTCCGCGCTACGTCATGGTGGACGTGGAGTCGAGCGGACTGGACGTGTACGGGGACCGCCTTATCGCCATTGGGGCGGTTGCCATTGTCGATGCCCGCATAAACTATGCGGATGCCTTTTATTCGGTGCTGCGTCAGGACAAGACGAGCAGTGATGCCAACATTCTGGTGCACGGCATTGGTGGGACAGAGCAAATTGCCGGGGGCGATCCCTGTGAAGTGCTGCTGAATTTCATCGAATATGCTGGCAAAGCTCCGTTGGCTGGTTTTCACTCCCAATTCGACGAGATCATGATCGGCAAGGCAATGCGCCAGTACCTTGGCAAATCGTTCAAGCGTTCCTGGCTCGATCTTGCGTGGCTCGCGCCGGCGATTGAACCGGATATTGCCAGAAGGGCGAGGAGTCTGGATGACTGGATGAGTGCCTTCGGCATTGTGAATATCAGCCGCCACCACGCGTTTGCCGATGCCTTGGCGACAGGCCAGCTATTTCAGGTGCTCCAACATCGGGCCGCGATAAAAGGGCTGCGCAGCGTTGCTGATCTTGTCGAGGCCGCAGCCTCCCAGCACTTGCTGGCTAACCAGCGGCGCTAGCCAGTGTCGGGCCGGTCGGCTTTCCCGTTGCCCGCTACGGCGTTCTTGGCGCGATTGCCGAATCGCCGTATAATCCGCGCTCGCTTGTGCGTCGCGCCCGTCCGGGCCGGCCAATCTCAAAGACGGCCAGGTAGCTCAGTTGGTAGAGCAGCGGACTGAAAATCCGCGTGTCGGCGGTTCAATTCCGTCCCTGGCCACCACTCTTCCAGAAAACTCGGGTAAGCACCGGGTAAGCAGAATCGAGGGAAACGCGGGGAAACACCGATTGAGGACTTCTGAGGACAAATCGGCGCGCAGCCCGATCCTTACCTTGAACTTGAGTTCAACTCAAGGTGGCGCCGTTGCAGGGGTGGCAAAGAACGACGGTGCGAATGACGCGAACGGAATCATCGCGGACTCCCAAGAGCCACTACCCTGATTCTCGGGAATGTGCTTTTCAAGTTGATCTATTTCCAGGACCGCGAGACGCGGTGGTAAGCCTGACACATCCCAAAGATGGAATGTATGGTTGAGTGATTCTACGGCTAAGTTCCATTCATTTCGGGTGACGTGGAACGATCCTGTTAGTGCGCGTTGGGAAGATGCCTTGACCTCGATGGTAAGCCTGCGCTGGTCTGCATCCGAAACGCGCGACAGAACATCATAACCATCAGCGTTACTGTCCAGCGCGACCCATTTGGGCTCTCGCCCGGTTCGATGCCGTTCGTAGGCCAACGTGAGCCTCTCTCCTATCCGTCCGGTTTCCGTTAGCGCGGCATTGCGCATGCCCCGGGCTCGGGCCGCGAGGGTATCCCAGAAAGTTACTGTATCTTGATCGTCACCGTAGGCCAGCCTGGCGTCCACTAACACCTGACATAGCCCTTTGGGCGCTTGCAGAAGGACCTCTCGGCGCCCGGCTGTGGCCAGTTGCACCCAAGGAGGGTTCGCCGCGTCAATATAGTCCAGAACGAGAATACGGAGACGAACGTAGTCGTCCGGCGCCGCCAGTGCACGCGCGCCCTTGGGGGTAGGTGCCAACAAACCCGTTTCCGGTACCAAAGTCACCCACGACAAGTCAATCGCCGCTTTGAGCACGTCCTGCGCCGATACGGGGCCTAAGGCGAGGGATTGGACACCTCCTGCCGTGACTGCGTTTCTGGCGACGATTCCGAGCAACTCAACGCAGCCGAAAGCGACGCTTGGGGATAAGGGCCGAGTACTCACGTGCTTCCTCCAAGCGATGCGAGTAAGGACCGCACGTCTCCTTCGTCCAATCCTCCAGCGCCCCAGTCATCTTCGCCATCTTCGTCTGGGTCCATCGGAACAGGAGCGATGTGAAGACCGGAATCGTTCAAGGCGATCCCCATTTGTTCTACTTTAAACTCCAAGCGCTGCCGCACCGTTTCGTCTACGCTTCCCTCGCACTCAACGATCTCGACGATTGTTTCCTGGTCTGGCGGAAGACCGAGACGATGAATCCGATCTTCGGATTGAAGGTATTGAGCGGCATTGAAATTTCGATCCAGATAGATCGCGTGATGGCAAATTGTATGAAGGCTGATTCCCTCGCCAGCTGCCGCAGGATTCGCGATCATCGCCATTACGGCGGGGTCGTCGTGAAAGAGACGTATTTTTCCTTCGCGTGTGTCGTCGTCGCTTTCATCGCCAGCGTCTACACCGCCGTGAATGTAGACAGCCTGTTGATTTCCACCCAAAACTGAGCCATTTTGGGGTGTAGTTTTCACTGAAAACTGAGCCACGAACGACACTACCCT
>CAITSH010000058.1 GCA_903895005.1 uncultured Pseudomonadota bacterium | reverse complement strand
GGCAACGCCAATTTGCTGATGGCGCACGGCACACCGCTGCAAAAGGAGGTTTTTGCCCGCAACGAATTTTGCGGTCGCTTTTCGGGCACCATGTGCCTGAGCGAGCCGCAGGCCGGCTCCAGTTTGGGTGATGTGGCGACACGCGCCGTGCCGGACGGTGACGATTTTGAATCCGAGCCGCTCGGTGCGCGCTACCGCCTGACCGGCAACAAGATGTGGATCTCGGCCGGCGAGCATGAACTCAACGAGAACATCATTCACCTGGTGCTGGCCAAGATACCCGGACCCGACGGCAAACTCGTCGCCGGCACGCGCGGCATCTCGCTGTTCATCGTGCCGAAGAAAATGGTCGGCACTGCGGGTCAGTTGACCGGTGAACGTAACGACGTTGCGCTGGCGGGTTTGAATCACAAACTGGGCTGGCGTGGCACCGTCAATACCTTGCTCAATTTTGGCGAGGGCAAATTCCCGGTTCGCGGCCAGGCTGGCGCCATTGGTTATTTGGTGGGCAAGCCAGGCGAGGGCCTGCGCTGCATGTTCCACATGATGAACGAGGCGCGCATCGGTGTCGGCATTGCCGCCACCATGCTGGGACTGGCGGGCTTCTACGCCTCGCTTGACTACGCACGCAATCGGCCGCAGGGGCGCGCCATGGGTGAGGGCGGCAAGGACGTTTCCCTGCCGCAGCTTCGCATCATTGAGCACGCTGACATTAAACGCATGCTGCTGGCGCAGAAGTCCAATGGCGATCACGCAGGCGGCGGGCCAAGTCGCGCACCAGCCGGCGCATGCGCTCAAGGTCGCGGCGGTCGATCTGGCTCATGCGGATGTTGGAGAGCACGTCCTCGCGCAGGCGCTCTCCGGCTGAGCGGGCATAGAGTGTCAGGTCCTGTTCCACCCGGGCGCGCACCTGCCCACGCAGGGCGGCGAGCGCCTGGCGCAGCGCTTCACCGCCGCCAGCGCCCCCGCCGTCACGGCCGCCGCCCCCACGGGCCTCGGCCCGCTGGTCCAGGGAGGCGATGTCGGCCTCCAGCCGTTCCAGCCCCATGCGCTCCAGCATGCGGCGCGAGAAGAGGCCTGCCTGTGTGAAGATGCGGATGTTGGCAAGCCCGGTTGCCGCCGCCGCCGCCTCAATGGCCTGGGCAAGGGCGGCGCGGTCGCCCGCCATCAGGGACTGGGCAAGATCGCCAAGCTCTGGCGAAGCCTCGCCCGCTGTCTCCTGATCAGGTGGTGTTTCCTCTGTTGGTGCTGGTGGTTCTTCCGGGGGCGGCACATCGGGCGGGCGGCTGAAGAACAGGTCAAAGCAGTCCGACAGGCGTTCCTTCTCGGCCGCCGACTTGGCAAGCGCCAGGGACAGCGCGTCCTTCAGCGCCTCCCGGTCGTCATAGCCCACAGCCTCCACGGCGCGCAGGGCGTCCATGGTCTCGGCCGGCGAGATGCGCACGCCCGCTTCCCGGGCAGCGCGCACAAAGGCAAGCAGGGGGGCGTTCATCGCTTCAGCCCGGCAACGGCGCCTCGCGCCGCACCTTGCCCAGCAGATCCATGGTCTGGCCCATGGCCAGTTGCATGTCGGCCTCGTACTTCAGCAGCACGTTCAGGGTTTCGCGCACCAGATCGGCCTCAAGCTCGGTTGCGTGCAGCAGCACGAGCGCGCGGGCCCAGTCGATGGTCTCGCTCACCGAGGGCAGCTTCTTGAGGTCAAGGGTGCGCAGATGATGCACGAAATGCACGATCTGGCGACGCAGGGAGGGTGCGATCCCCGGCACCCGCGTCTCGACAATGCGCGCCTCAAGCTTCGGCTCGGGAAAGCCGATGTGCAGGTGCAGGCAGCGCCGCTTCAGGGCATCGCCCAGATCGCGCACGGCGTTGGACGTGAGGAACACCAGCGGTGGCACGATGGCCGAGACGCGGCCGATTTCAG
>CAITSH010000057.1 GCA_903895005.1 uncultured Pseudomonadota bacterium | reverse complement strand
CGCCGCAGAGGGCAACGTCGAGGATTTCGACTCCTGCGCAGAAATGTTCTACCGGGTCGGCGCGACGATCGGGCCGGTGGACATCCTGGTCAATAACGCCGGCATCACGCGCGACGGCGTGTTCAAGCGCATGTCGCCCGGTGACTGGTACGCGGTGATCAATACAAACCTCAACTCGGTGTTCAATGTCACGCGCCAGGTTGTGGAGGGAATGACCGACCGCGGCTGGGGGCGGATCATCAATATCTCGTCTGTCAATGCGCTCAAGGGTCAGTTCGGCCAGACCAATTACTCGGCCGCCAAGGCCGGGATGCACGGCTTTTCAAAGGCGCTCGCCCAGGAGGTGGTGAAGAAGGGCGTGACCGTTAACACCATTTCACCGGGCTATGTTGCGACCGACATGGTGATGGCCATCAAGCAGGAGGTGCGCGACCAGATCGTGGCGCAAATTCCGATGGGAAGGCTGGCCCAACCGACTGAAATCGCCGGCCTGATCGCCTACCTCGTGTCCGACGAGGCAGCCTACGTCACCGGCGCCAATATCTCGATCAACGGCGGTTTGCACATGGAGTAACTTCGACCGGGATACGCCAAGTTGACGGGTCCGTATTTGGTGACATAATCAAAGAGAAAGTCAAAATTCGTATTGGAGGAGGGAAAATGGTACAGCGCGTGGCGGTAATTACCGGAGGCATGGGGGGGCTGGGGGAGTCGATCAGCACGAAGATGGCTGACGCAGGCTACAAGGTAGTGGTGACGCATTCGCCGGGCAACAAGGGGTCGGCGCAATGGCTGTCAGACATGAAGGCGCGAGGCTACACGTTTCACGCCTGTGCGGTCGATGTCGCTGATTTTGATTCTTGCCAGCAGGCCATCGCGAAGATTCAGTCCGAGGTCGGCCCGGTTGACATTCTTGTTAACAACGCAGGTATCACGCGCGACATGACTTTCAAGAAAATGGGCAAGGTCGACTGGGACGCGGTGATGCACACCAACCTTGACAGTGTGTTCAACATGACCAAGCCCGTGTGTGACGGCATGGTTGAGCGCGGCTGGGGACGAGTGATCAACGTGTCCTCGGTGAACGGCTCGAAGGGCGCGTTTGGACAGACCAATTATTCGGCGGCCAAGTCGGGCATGCATGGTTTTACCAAGGCTCTGGCGCTCGAAGTCGCGAAAAAGGGTGTCACGATCAACACGATTTCGCCCGGTTACATCGGCACCAAGATGGTGACCGCGATCCCAAAGGAAATCCTGGACACCAAGATCATTCCGCAAATACCGGTCGGGCGCCTTGGCAAACCAGAGGAGGTTGCCGGCCTGATTATTTACCTTTGTTCCGAAGAAGCGGCGTTTGTGACAGGCGCCAATATCGCCATCAATGGCGGGCAGCACATGCAGTAATACGGGACGGCCGGGGCGCAGCCCCTCGCCCTACCTTCCGACTCTTACTGGACTGGAGCAGCCATGACCGACTCATTGCGACTGATCAAGAAATACCCGAACCGCCGTTTGTATGACACCAAGACCTCGAGCTACATCACGCTCGCTGACGTGAAGGAACTCGTGCTCAAGCAGGAAAGTTTCCAGGTTGTCGACGCAAAGTCGAGCGAAGACCTGACGCGCGCGATCCTGCTGCAGATCATCCTCGAGGAGGAAACCGGTGGCGTTCCCATGTTCTCCTCCGACGTGCTGTCGCAGCTCATCCGTTTTTACGGCAACGCCATGCAGGGCATGATGGGTTGTTACCTGGAGAAAAACGTCGATGCGTTCACCGAAATTCAGAAACGCATCCACGACCAGTCCAAGGTGCTTTACGGTGATCCGAGCAAGGTCAACGAACAGCTCTGGTCGCAGTTCATGAACTTCCAGGGTCCTGCAATGAACAGCCTGATGTCGGCCTACATGGACCAGAGCAAGAACATGTTCGTGCAAATGCAGGAGCAGTTGCAGAACCAGACCAAGAGCATGTTTTCCGGATTTCCCTTTCCCGGTTTTCCGCAGCCCGCCGCCGAGAGCGACAGCACGAAAAAAGACAAGTCCTGAATCTGTCCCGGCCTTGCCGGGACGCTTTTTCGCGTTCCGGCATCCGCCTGACGCGGACTCATACGCCGCGATTTGCGGTGCCAGCGCAGAAGTGAATCCATGAAGCCTGAAAAAAAGCCGGTGTCGCCCAAAGTGGGCTTTGTTTCGCTGGGCTGCCCCAAGGCGCTGGTCGATTCAGAGCGTATCCTGACGCAGTTGCGCGCCGAGGGCTATGTCATGTCGCCTTCATATGACGGTGCGGATGTGGTCATTGTTAACACCTGCGGCTTCATCGATTCGGCGGTGGAGGAGTCGCTTGATGCCATCGGCGAGGCGCTGGCCGAGAACGGCAGGGTCATCGTCACCGGCTGCCTTGGCGCGAAAGAGGGCGTGGTGCAGGCGGCGCATCCGTCGGTGCTGGCCGTTACCGGCCCGCACGATACCGATGGCGTGCTCAAAGCCGTGCACGCACACCTGCCCAAGCCGCATGACCCCTACACCGACCTGGTGCCGCCGCAGGGTATCAAGCTGACGCCGGCGCACTATGCTTACCTGAAAATTTCCGAGGGCTGCAACCACCGCTGCAGTTTTTGCATTATCCCGTCAATGCGCGGCGACCTGGTCAGCCGTCCCATCGGCGAGGTGATGCAGGAGGCGCAGAACCTGGTCAAGTCCGGGGTGAAAGAACTGCTGGTCATATCGCAGGACACCAGCGCCTACGGTGTCGACGTCAAATATCGCACCGGTTTCTGGCAGGGGCGTCCGGTCAAGACGCGCATGAACGAACTGGTCAGCGCGCTTGCAGAACTAGACGTATGGGTGCGTCTGCATTACGTCTACCCCTATCCCTCGGTCGACGATGTGATTCCGCTGATGGCGGAAGGCCGCGTACTGCCTTACCTTGATGTGCCGTTCCAGCATTCCAATCCGCGCATCCTTAAATTGATGAAGCGTCCGGCCTCGGGAGAAAAAAACCTCGACCGTATTCGCGCCTGGCGAGCCGCATGCCCGGAACTGACCATACGCAGCACGTTCATCGTCGGCTTCCCCGGCGAAACCGAGGCCGAGTTCGAAGAATTGCTCGCGTTTCTGGAAGAGGCTGAACTCGATCGTGTAGGCTGCTTCACCTATTCCGATGTTGACGGAGCGGCCGCCAACGCGCTGCCCAACCCGGTTGATGAGGCGCTCAAGCTGGAGCGACAGGCGCGCTTCATGGCGACACAGGAAAAAATCAGCACGCGCCGGCTGGCAGGAAAGGTCGGCCGCGACATGCGCGTGCTCGTGGACGCAGTGTCAGACGGCGTGGCGCTCGCGCGCTCGTCCGCTGATGCGCCTGAGATTGACGGCGTGGTGCATATAGCCAAGCCCGGGCGCCTGAAGGTCGGCGACTGGGCCGATGTGACCATCACGGCCAGCGACGCGCATGACCTGCATGCGCGTTTGCGCATCGCGAAAAAATAAAAATCCCGGCGGTTCAAACCAGTAAAAGGAGGCGGATATGGCTCAGCGCGAAGTGGTGGTTCTATCCGGTGTGCGCACGGCGATCGGCGATTACGGCGGATCCCTGAAGGATGTCGCTCCCACCAGTCTGGGGGCCACGGTGGTGCGCGAGGCGGTGATCCGCGCCAACATCGAAGCGGCCTCGGTGGGACACGTTGTTTTTGGCAGCGTGATTCACGGTGAGGCGCGTGACATGTACCTGTCGCGCGTTGCCGCGATCGACGGCGGCCTTGCGAACGGAACGCCCTGCCTCACGGTCAACCGCCTGTGCGGTTCGGGGCTGCAGGCGATCGTTTCGGCTTCGCAACACATTTTGCTCGGTGATTGCGATATCACCCTCGCCGGCGGTGCCGAAAGCATGAGCCGCGCCGCCTACATCATGCCGGCCGCGCGCTGGGGACAACGCATGGGCGATATCGGCGTGATTGACGCCATGACCGGTGCCTTGCACGACCCGTTTGGCCACGGACACATGGGCATCACCGCGGAGAATATCGCGGCAAAGTATGGTATTTCCCGCGAGGAGCAGGACGCGTTTGCGCTTGAGTCGCACCATCGCGCGGAAAAGGCGCTGGATGCGGGGTACTTCAAGACGCAGATCACAGGCATCGAACTCAAGGGGCGCAAAGGCACTGTGACGTTCGATACCGACGAGCACGTGCGTCGTGGCATGAAGGCCGAAGACCTGCAAAAGCTCCGCCCTGCGTTCAAGAAAGACGGTACCGTCACGGCCGGTAACGCCTCGGGGCTCAACGATGCCGCCGCTGCGGTCGTGCTCGCCGACCGCGCTGTGGCCGAAAAGCAGGGCCTCAAGCCGCTCGCCCGCCTGGTGGCTTATGCCCACGCCGGTGTGGATCCGCAGTTGATGGGACTGGGGCCTATTCCCGCGGTTCGGCGCGTGTTCGAAAAGGCCGGCCTCAAGCCCGATGACATGGACGTTGTCGAGTCAAACGAGGCTTTCGCGGTTCAGGCCATGGCCGTGACGCGAGACCTTGGCCTTGATCCTGCAAAGGTCAACCCGAACGGCGGAGCTGTTGCACTCGGGCATCCCATCGGCGCGACCGGGGCGATACTGACGGTCAAGGCCATCTATGAATTGCAGCGCACGCAAAAGCGCTATGCCCTGGTGACCATGTGCATTGGCGGCGGTCAGGGCATTGCCGCGATCTTCGAGAGGATGTGAGCGTGGAATACCGCAATCTCGGCCGCAGCGGCCTCAAGGTTTCCAAGTTGTGCCTCGGTACCATGATGTTCGGTGATCGCACCGACGCAGCCGAGTCGGCGCGTATTTTTGCGTCGGCGCGTGAGGCCGGCATCAATTTCATCGACACCGCGGACCAGTACTCAAAAGGGGAGTCAGAACGCATCGTCGGGCAACTCATCGCCCCCGAGCGCGACCGTTGGGTTGTCGCAACCAAGGTTGGTAACCGCATGGGTGACGCCCCCAATGACGGCGGCCTGTCGCGCGCGTGGATTCTGCGCGCCATCGACATGAGCCTGGACCGGCTGGACACGGACTTCGTCGACATTTACTACTTTCACATCGACGACGAGGACACCCCGCTTGACGAGTCGGTCGCCGCGATGGGCGATGTCATTGCCCAGGGCAAGGTGCGCTATTGGGGTATCTCGAATTTCCGCGGATGGCGCATCGCCGAGGCGGTGCTGCTTGCAGCCGATATGGGCGTGCCCGCACCGGTGATTTGCCAGCCCTACTACAACGCCATGAATCGTATGCCCGAAACCGAGGTGATACCGGCGTGCATGCATTACGGGCTCGGCGTGGTGCCCTACAGCCCGCTGGCTCGCGGCGTACTCACCGGCAAGTACAAACCCGGCGACACGCCGTCCGCCGAATCGCGCGCAGGACGCAAAGACACACGCATGATGCAAACCGAGTTTCGCCCCGAGTCCCTGGTCATGGCGCAGACCATCCGCGCGCATGCCGAAAAGCGCGGCATGACCGCGGGGCAATTCGCCGTCAATTGGGTCTTGAACAATAGCGCCGTCACCTCGGTGCTGGCGGGGCCGCGCACGCTTGAGCAATGGACCGAGTATCTCGGGGCACTCAAACACGGGTTTGATGCCGGCGACGAAGCCCTGATCGACAGCCTCGTGCAAACCGGGCATCCCTCGACCCCGGGTTACAACGATCCGCGATATCCACTTACCGGGCGCAGCCCCGTCGTGGCTGCAAGCTGATTTTCAGCTCGGCTTTTGTTGGTGTTGTTGTTTAGTCGCGCTCGGATTCTGCCCTGGCGCTCAGCATGCGCCGGGCCTGTCGTGTTGCGACAAAAATACCGCTCGCCACGATGATGGCCATGCCGCAGAGGGACCAGGCATCGGGAAAACTGCCGAACACCAGATAGCCCAGAATCAGCACCGCCACCACCTGCACGTAAATGAAGGGCGCCAGCAGCGAGGCGGGCGCGTGATCAAACGCCTTGATCAGGATGAAATGCCCGATTCCCGCCAAAACGCCCAGCATGACGTACAGAAAAGCGTGGAACAGGCTTTGCGGCGTGGTCCAGTAAAAGGGCAGCATGAATGACATGATCACCGCACCCACCAGTCCGCCGTAGAACAGCGTCGTCAGCGTGTTGTCCACGCCGCTCAGCTTGCGGGTGAGAATCTGGTAGAAGGCGTTGCAGGCGGCGGTGCACAGGGGCAAGAGCGCAACCCAGGTGAACACGCCGGTGCCCGGCCGGATGATCAGCACCACGCCGGCAAAACCCAGCCACACGGCAATCCAGGCCGGACCGTCCACGCGTTCGCGCAACAGCGGCACCGACAGGGCCATCAGCAATAGAGGCGCGGTAAAACTGATCGCAGAGCCCTCGGCCAGCGGCATCAAGGAGAGTGCCGTGAAGAAAGTAAGCGATGCGCCGACGAGCACGGCGCCCCGCGCCAATTGCAACCGGGGTCGCTTTGTACGGACCAGATCCAGGCCCATGCGCGGACCCAGTACGATTAGCATCAACAAGGCCTGGAAAAAATACCGCGCCCAGACGATGCCCGTCACCGGATAAAACTGCGACAGATATTTTGCGGTCGCGTCGAGCAGGGCGAAAAAACTCACCGCCAGCATGATGTAAATGATGCCGCGCAGGTGATGCGCGTGGTGCGTGGAAGGGACGCTGGAGGGGGGATTCACTGCGGTCGCACGGGCCGTATCGCGGCATGAGTGCAAGCGATGCGGCTTTGGGCGGGCTCTCGAAGGGCAAAACCCATTATAAAGCGCCCCTCGTTGCGCGTTACGCGGGACCGGTACCCTTGTAGCGCGTACCCGAAAGCGCGGCACCGCCGGCGAATTGCGCAGTGGCGCCCATTTCTTCTTCGATGCGCAGGGCTTCGTTCCACTTTGCCATGCGTTCGCTTCGCGAAAATGAACCGACCTTGAGCTGTCCGGCATCCCATCCGGTCGCAAGGTGCACGATGGTGGTGTCTTCTGTTTCTCCCGATCGCGCCGATACGATGGCGGCCCAGCCGGCGGCACGCGCCGCTTCGAGGGCTTTCCGTGTTTCGCTTACCGTGCCGGCCTGGTTGGGTTTGAGCAGCACCGCATTGCAGGCACCCGCATCCGCGGCGGCGCTAACGCGCTCCGCGCTGGTTACGAGAAAATCGTCGCCGATCACCTGGATACTCCCTTGCAATGCCTGCGTGAAGCGCGTCATTCCTGCTGTGTCGTGCTCGGCGAGGGGATCTTCGATAGACGCGATGGGATAACGGGCGATCCAATCGAGCAGCATTTCACTCATTGCATCGGTGTCGAGGCGCTTTTTCTCCAGCCCCAGCCGGTAGAAGCCATCGGCATAGAGTTCGGATGCGGCGATGTCGAGCGATAGCACGACATCCTCACCGGGAATGTATCCGGCGCGCTCGATAGCCGCGACCAGGGCCTGCAAGGCCGCCTCGTTGCTGTCGAATTGCGGCCACCAGCCGCCCTCATCGGCCACGCCGCATAGTCCGCCTTGTTCCGACATCAGCGCGCCGGCGGCCCGGTAGACTTCGGCCGTGATCACCATGGCCTCGTCAAAGCTTCGCGCGCGCGGTGCCATGATCATCAGATCCTGGATGTCGATGCGCCGGCCGGCATGTGCACCGCCGCCGAAGATTTGCACCTCCGGCAAAGGCATGCGCACTGTTTTTCCCGCGGCCAGATAACGGTAAAGCGGTTCGCCGGAGGCGGCCGCCGCAGCGTGCAATACGGCCATGGAAACGGCCACGGTGGCATTGCCTCCGAGCCGTGCCTTGTTGCCGGTGCCGTCCAGCTTGATCAGCGCGGCATCGATGGCAGACTGCTCCGTTGCGTCCATGCCGGCGAGCGCGCCTGCAATTTCTGTCGAGATGGACCTGGTCGCCTTGCTGACGCCGTAACCGCCGAGTGTGCGGCCCCCGTCGCGAAGGTCGATGGCTTCATTGCTGCCGCGTGAGGCGCCCGCCGGTGCCATGGCGCGTCCCTTTGCGCCACACGCGAGCCGGACTTCGGCTTCCACAGTCGGACGGCCGCGCGAGTCCCAGACCCGCCGGCCGTGAATTGATGTGATGCTGGTGTCCATGAAGACTCCCGTCAGTTGTTCAGTGCCATGCGGCGCGGATTTCGGCCAAGCGTGCCGGGGGTTCCAGCAACAATGGTTTTGTCCTGGCGCGGACAAACGCCTTGTCAGCCTCCGCCTGCAGGTATTCAACCGGCGATTTGCCGTCGATGCGCGCCAGCAGCAGTCCCGGCAGCAGGCCCGCTGCGCGTTGCTCGAGCTCTTTTGCGGACTCCCAGGTCACCTCGGCAAGGTAGGCGCGGGCGAGCGCATCGAATGAGGCAAGGTAGGCATCGCGCCATTGCGGGCGCCATAGGGGCTTTAGCAGCAAGTGGGTCAGGCAGAATGCCAGATCGAAGGCGGGGTCGCCGTACCAGGCGCATTCGGCATCCAGCAGTACGGGGCCGTCCGGGCCGACCAGGATGTTTTTCGGGCTGACATCCCCGTGGATGAGCGCGATCCGGGTTTGCGTTGTCGTCACCGCCAGGGCATGTAGCGCAGGGGCGCAGTCGGGATGCTCGCTTGCCGTGGCGAGCAGGTAGGGTTCGATCCGCAGGGCGTGAAACAGGGAATCGGTCGCAAAGCGCGACGCGATGTCGACGTTTCCCGCGGTTGCGGCATGGATGCGTCCCGCCAGCCGGCCCACCGCGGTGGCCGTGGGCGTATCGATAGCGCCGTCGCGCAACTGCGATTTCCAGACCGGGTAGTGTTCAGGGGGCAGGAAGTCCATCGCGAATGCACCGTCATCAGCGCATTCAGCAAGAATGCGCGGAACGGCCGCCGGCGCGATGCGTCCGGCCACACGCAGCCAGGCCGCCTCATACCTGTTTCGCTCCACCGGGGCGTTCCAGTCGGCGCTGACACGCAGTTTGGGCAGGGCGCGCTTGACGCAAATGCTGCCGCGCGCCGTGTCAACGCGAAAGATATCCGACGACACGCCGCCCGCCAGCGCCGTGATTCGGGGGGATTCATCGGCGCCGATCAATGCCATTTTTCTCAGCGCGTGCAGAAGGTCGCCCATTGGACGGCGATTCTAGCAGCGGCCGCGCATGTGCCCAAAAATAAAAAGGGCGCTCGCGCGCCCTTTTTATCGACCAGTTTTCCGGTTCAGCCGTTCGAGGAGATCACGCCGTTGTTCACGCGCACCTTGTCGCCGGCACGCCAGGCCGGTTCGGTCGCCTGGGTGAATACACGCGTTGTGCCGTCTTCGAAACGAACCGTGATTTCGTAACTCTTCGACTTTTTCACCGTTTTCTCGATCTGATTACCGGCGAGTCCGCCGCCTACGGCACCGATGACCGTCATGATGCTGCGGCCGTTGCCATTCCCGACTTGGTTCCCCAGCACGGCGCCGGCTACGCCGCCTGCAACCGCCCCGAGCCCGGAGCCTTCACCGACTTTCTCGATCATGCGCACCCCGTCAATCACCCCACAGTCGTAGCAGATCTGTTTGACCGGCGGCGCGGCGGCAACCTGCACCGGCGGGGCGTAGTCGACATGCCTGTCGTTGCGGGACTCATTGCGCGAATCGGAGCCGTTATCGTGAGGATGCAAGGGCTTGCTCTCGGTTTTGGCAACCGGCTTCGGTTTAGCCGCTGCGACAGGGGCGGATTTGGTCGTCTCCTTGTGTGCCTCCACCACCTTGGCCGGTTCCGCCGGTTTGGCGGGCTCGACAATCGGCCGGTGCGACGGCAACAACCGTTGCGGCCTGCTGACTGTTGGAGGCCGGAATCCAGCCCATGATGGCCGCGATCCCGGCGGCGCTGAGCAGTGTTACAGAAAGCGCCGCGATGAGGATCATCGGGTGCGTGGTGTTGCGCGGTGCGGATGTGTCCATGGGGTTCTCCGTTGAGGGTGTGTCACTTCCAACAACGTCCCAATTATCGCCGTGTTGACCCGCCTGGCTTGTAACGGTTTGTGACAAGCGTGAAAAATGCCGCGTTTTCGCTTGAATAAAATCACGCGTCAGGCGCAAATGTCCGCCGGTGTGGCCGGCACCGCGCTCACTCTGCTGATTTGCGTCGCGACAACCCCAGCAGCATGCCCCCGGCCAGCAGCAGCCAGACAACGTCCGGTTCGGGTACCGGAGTCACGCTCAATTCGTAGACGTAGGGAATGAGCGCAGCTGAATAATCCTGCACCCAGAATGTGTAGGTACCGGCTGCGAGCGGAGGCGTGAAGCCGGTCGAACCCGGTCCGAACCCCATGAAGCCAAGGATGTCCGTCCCGAGCAAGGCCGAGCCATAGTGTGCCCAGCCGAGCAGCCCCTCCGGTGATCCGGAAAGCGGGTCCACCGTCATCGCCGGTCCGGCCTGGACTCCGACAAAGCTTGCGCCGCCACCGACCACGGTGCCCGCTCTGAGCACAAGGCTGGACAGGACGTAGCCGCTTGGCACGGTCAGCGAAAAATAGTCGCGATCCACCGATTCATCCGGATGAAATCCGACACTGGCGGAGATGATGTTGATCCCCGGGTCGAGAACAAAGGCGTTTGGCGCAAGCCTGTTGTCGGAAAAGTCGACGGTTTCGGAGTGGGTAATGCCCCAGGCGGAATTTGTTGCCAGTAGAAGGGCGGTGATGAGGGCGAGGGCATGTTTCATCGGGGCTCCTTCAGGAAGGGACAGCAATGAATCCGGCAGTTCTGATCTCGCGATCGGGCGCGGCGCAGCGTTGGGATGAAATCCTGCCGCGCCAATGTGACAGCATCGGCTGCGACTGAGGTGGCGGTGAATGGTCCATTTGGCGGGGTTGCGGCCGCGGTGGCACCGGCCTAGTGCGCCATGCCGGTACCCGCGCCGTGCGCATAGTCCAAACGGGACATCCGCGCAGCCGTGCGGGACCGAACGGAATTCACAGTAGCGGCCTAATCTGGGCAAACCTTAACAAGCCACACCCGCTGCAAGGCGGGGCCGGAAAGCCGCGGATCTTCAGCCAGCCAGCATCAGGCGCCCCCTGACGTCGGTCAGCCAGACAGCCGGGTTACGAGTAAGGAACGTGATTTCAAGCAAATACTCAGACAACTTCGGATGGGAGACACAACCATGTTTCAACAGAAAAAACTCGCGGTGCTGGTGGCAGCCGCGCTGACCCTGGGAGCTAATGCCGCGCTGGCCCAGACCTTTACTCAGGGGCCCAGCAGTTCGGCGACGCCGTATATGAACAATTCCGCCGTGCCGGGCCTGAACACCTATGTCGGCAACAGCGCAACGCCCACGAGCAGCAGCCCGACGGCGTCCTTTACGTCCATCCTGACGGTCGGCGATGCGGCGGGCAACGGTTACAAAATGGCCGGTATTCCGGACGGATTGGGCGCATTCGACAACGGCAACGGCACCTTTACGCTGCTGATGAACCATGAGATCGGCGCCGGACTCGGCATCGCCCGCGGCCCGCTGACCAACGGCGCATTTGTGTCGCAGTGGGTCATAGACAAGAGCACGCTGCAGGTCCAGACCGGGCAAAACGCTATCACCAACCTGAACCAGTGGAACTACACCACACAGAGCTTTGTCAGCGGCGGCACCACATCGTTCTCGCGTTTCTGCTCTTCCGATCTCGCCGCGCCAACGGCCTTTTACAATGCCAACACCGGATTGGGCTACAACGGCGGCCGCATTTACATGACGGGCGAGGAATCAGGCACCGCTGGTCGCGCAATGGCGACCGTGGTGTCCGGTGCCGATGCCGGCCAGGCCTACCAACTGCCGTCGCTTGGCCGCTACTCCTTCGAAAACGCCGTGGCCAACCCCTATATGCAGAATAAGACCATCGTTGCCACGACCGACGATACTTCGGGTACGGGCAACGGCAAGGTTTACATCTACGTCGGCGACAAGCAGGCCACCGGCAACGCGATCGAGCAGGCGGGCCTGCAAGGCGGCCAGAAATACGTCCTCGCCGTCAACGGCGTGACGCAGGAAACCCGTACCGGCGGTGTGGGTGCGGCGACCACGTTCACACTTGCCGCGCTGCCCGACCAGCGCACCGTGACCAGCAACACCAACGGGCAGGCGAACACCGCCGGCGGCACAAGCTTCCTGCGGCCCGAGGATGTTGCCTGGGATCCGAAAAGCCCCAACAAGATGTACTTCACCACCACCGACCAGTTCGACCAGGTCAAGGACGGCGTGGGTGCCACCGTGGGCCGCAGCCGCGTCTGGCGCATGACCTTCAGCGACCTGTCCAATCCCACCCTTGGTGGCACCGTGGAAATGGTCGTCGACGGCGCCGGCCCCGGCCAGATGTTCGACAACCTGGTGGTCGACAAGGATGGCAACCTGATCCTGCAGGAAGACGTCGGCGGGCAGGCCCACAACGGCAAGGTCTGGAAGTTCGATACGACGAGCAACACCCTCAGCATGATTGCCGGCTTTGACAAGGCGCGCTTCGGTGACATCGGTGTCGCGGCGGTGGCCCCGTTCAACAACGACGAGGAGTCGTCGGGCGTCATCGACGTCACCGACATGTTCACGGGTGTTGCCGGGTACGACACGGCCAAGAACCGTTATTACCTGCTCGATGCGCAGGCACACTATGGTATCACCGGCCCGGACGGGCTGGTCGAAGGCGGCCAGTTGCTGCTAATGACCCAGCCGGTACCGGAGCCGTCGACCTACGCCCTGATGGGCTTGGGACTCGGCCTCATGGGTTTCGTGGCGCGCCGTCGCAAACAAAAGGCCGTGCAAGCGTAACAGCAGGCCTTTGGCAGCAAACTCGTGCGGACTGCACCCTCAACGGTGCAGTTCGCATTTTTTATTGCCGTCCGGGTGACACGGACTGGTAACAAATGCCGATTAAAGTTCGTTCTCTCCGCATTCCGGTTCGCCGATGATTTTCTCCGGCCTCCCCGTGGTGCAATCAATCCACCTGGTTCTTCGATCGGCCTTTCGACATGACACGGAATTTTATCTTGGCGCAGGCTTGTATGCTCGTTATGGCGACTGCCGGGTGCGGCAAGGGCGGGGGCGGCGCCGCGGAATGGGCTGCCCGGGTCAACGGCGACGACATTTCCGTTGCGCAGCTCAAATCGGCGATCTCGCCGAGTGCCGAGCCATCCCCAGAGCAGATGCAGCGCGGCGCGCCACAGGCTCTCGAGACCATCATCGAGCAGCACTTGTTGGTGCAGGACGCCCTCAAAAACAAGTTGGAGGGTGACCCGAAGACTGCGTTGATGCTGGAGAATATGCGCAAGCAGGTACTCGCACAGGCGGCAATCGAAAAGGCCATGTCGACCGCGGCCAAGGTCACCCAAGGCGACATCCTTGCCTTTTATGACAAAAACCCCGCCCTGTTCGGGCAGCGCAGGGTCTACCGATTCCAGGAAATCGGTGCGGCCGTCCCCGGTAACGCCGTGGAAGAAGTGAAACAGGTCGCACAGAAGTCCAAAAGCATCTTGGAGATCGGTACGTGGCTGAAATCCCGGAACATCCCGTTCAACAACGTTGATTCGACCAAGCCCGCCGAACAGTTGCCGATGGAATTGCTGCCGCAGTTGTCGCAGATGAAAGACGGGCAGATCGCCATCATCCCGTCGCAAAACGGCGTGACTATCCTGCAACTGGCGCAATCGCAGCAGGCGCCACTTGACATCAAGCAGGCGACGCCGCTGATCGAGCAATTCATTCAGAACGGCAGGCGGCTCGAACTGGCAAAGGCCGAGGTGAAGCGGTTGAGGGAAGCGGCAAAAATAGAATACGCCGTTCAATTCACCCCGGGCAAGGCCGATGGATCAGGCGGCACCGCGAAGCCTGCGGCGAAATAGGACACGCCGGGTCAGGATTCCGGGCGTGGCTTTATTTCCTGCTGCTCGCATAGACGACGCAGGTCTGACAGCCGGGCGACCTCCTCGGTCGAATCGACTTCGAGTTGACGCGCACGGGCTTCGCCGGACATCTTATTGACCCGTGCGCGGATCACATCCTGGATGCTGGTCTGGAAAAACCGTCGTGAATAGCTGGGCAGGTCAAAAACCAGATTTGAGCCGGTGAAAAAGTCCCTTAGGTCTTGTTGTACTAGAGGGGCAAGTTCAAGTAAGTGCTGGCGATGAACGGCTACATGGCGTAGTTCGTGTTCGAAAATCTTTTTGAACTCACACGAACCTGACGGATACTCGCGCGCGACAAAAACCGTCGTGGGCTCATAGGCCATGGTCACCGCGACCGCCGGTTTCATGCAGGTCCGGCCGCTCGGAAGTTTTTGTTCCCGTGTCTGGAAGGTGGAGGTGTTTCGCAGGCGGGCAACGGTGCGGCCCAGCACGCGCTGATTTGCGGCCTTGCCCTCGAGGGCGGTGAGCGTGCGGATGTCCAGCGAAAGGTCGACCCCAGCCTGGATGGGAAGGTGGGAAACGACGATGGCTTCAGGATCGAAGTGTTCTTTGCACGCTACCTCTTCTGGATCCGCCGAAGCATTGCCCGACTGCGCCGCCGCTGATGACACGGCGCACGCGCCTGCAAGCAGCAGGAGAAGTGTTAAGCGGCCTGTGTGCATTCGCGGATGAGGCAATGACGCCTACTCGGGCCGCATCTGCGGAAAGAGGATCACGTCACGGATGCTCGGACTGTTGGTATAGAGCATGACCAGCCGGTCTATGCCGATGCCCTCGCCGGCCGTGGGCGGCAGGCCGAACTCAAGCGCACGAATGTAATCGGCATCGTAGTGCATCGCCTCATGGTCGCCAGCGTCTTTTTGCCGGACCTGTTCCTGGAAACGCGCAGCCTGGTCTTCGGGATCGTTCAGCTCGGAAAACCCGTTGGCCATTTCGCGGCCGGTGATGAACAGCTCAAAGCGGTCGGTGACATCGGGATTGGCGTCGTTGCGGCGTGCCAGGGGCGATGTCTCGGCCGGGTAGTCGATGATGAAGGTCGGCTGGATCAGCAGCGTCTCCACGGTTTCCTCGAATAGCGCGAGTTGCAGCGCACCCACGCCCTGCGCGTCCTTGGCCTCTAACCCGCGCTTTTTCAGCTCAGCGGTGAGGAAAGCGCGGTCATGCAGCGGCGCGGTGTCGGCATTCGCGTACGGCGCGTGGTATTTTCGCATGGCCTGGACCACGGTAATGCGGTCAAACGGCTTCGACAGATCAACCATGTGTTCTCCGTAGGGGAGCATGGTGGTGCCCAGCACCCTCATCGCCACTTCTCGCATCAGCTCCTCGGTGAAATTCATGAGGTAGCGATAGTCGCGATAGGCCTCGTAGAATTCCATCATGGTGAACTCGGGGTTGTGGCGCACCGAGATGCCTTCATTGCGGAAATTGCGGTTTATCTCGAACACGCGCTCGTAGCCGCCAACCACCAGCCGCTTGAGGTAGAGCTCTGGCGCGATGCGCAAAAAAAGCTGCATGTCGAGGGCGTTGTGGTGCGTGGCGAAAGGTCGCGCCGCAGCGCCGCCGGGAATGGGATGCATCATCGGGGTTTCAACTTCGAGGTAGCCCTTGGCGACCATGAAAGCGCGGATTTCCTGGACGATGCGGCTGCGCGTGAGGAAGGTCT
>CAITSH010000056.1 GCA_903895005.1 uncultured Pseudomonadota bacterium | reverse complement strand
TCCGCAGCCGAAATCACCGCATCGGACACGAGAAAGTCATATTTTGTCTTGAGGACCTGCGGCTTTTGGCGCTGCTTGAACGCAATGGCGAGGGTCTGCGTGAGTTCATTGACGCCCTCCTCGGTCATCGGTCCGAAAGGCAACCCTGCCTTGTTATTGATGATTTGGACAACGCCGATCAACTCGCCGTTCGTCCCGTCAACAACTGGCGCAACAAGCATCTGCTTGGTACGGTAACCGGTCCGCTTGTCTACCTCCTGCAAAAAACGGAGATTGGGGTTGTGGGAATGCAGTTCCGTTTCGTCATAGACGTCACGGAGGTTCAGCATTTTTTTCGATAATCCGACGTATCCGGCAATCGAGTGTTCTGCAAGCGGCAGCTTCAGGTCTTTGAAGGAATTCAGACCTGTTTTCACCTTTGAAATAATGGTGTTCTTATCCTCACCCAGCGTGTAGATGGTCAGGCGATCGGCGTTAAAGAGGGTGCAGATATCCGCGGACACTTCCAACATGATTTCGTCAATGTTGCTTGTCGCATGGATCTTGTTTGTTACGCTCTGCAGGTTTTTTTGAAACGCAAGCCTGCTGCTTACATCCACCGGAGCAGAACTTGGGGGGGTATTGAGAACCGCGCTCATGGTCTAGGATCTCGTAGAAGAATCAGGGCCTCGACGGCCCAGGGAGCGAATGTCCACGACTACACTCAATGCAAGCATCGCGAAAATTTCACACGTATTCGGAATGTTAGCCTTCATCGCATTTCACCACACTTTGCCAAAACACAAGTTTCGGCTCAAATCCTAGCGGTTCTCGGCAGGGACTTCAACCGAGCGCCAATACATTGCATCATGCTTAAAATACCGAGTGACCCTCACCTCCGCTCGCCCCCCCAGAGACCTCCCGTGAGGAGAAAGGCGCGATATCCGCGTTGCGCGAGCAAAAATGCAGCGGCAGAACTGCGTCGCTCGCTCTGGCAATACAAGACATATTCCCTGCTCTTATCCAAGACACCAAATGCATTGCGGATTTCGGATAGCGGAATGTTGATCGCGCCGGGGAGCTTATCGTATTGATACTCGGATGGATAACGTACGTCCACCCATTGGGCATTTTGCATTACCTTTTCGCGGCCCTCGTCCATCGAGACTCGGTGCAAGAGCGGCTCCTTGAGCAGCCCGACAAAGTCCTGCTTAGCCAGACGCAACAGGACACCATCGGTCTTCATGCTGACCGTTGCATTTCGCTTTGCCTCGGAGACGAGCGCCTCTTCTCCGAAGGCATCACCGCTTTTTATCTCCGCGAGCGTCATGGAAACCCCTCCGATCGTACGCTCGACGGCGCATTTCCCAGACTCGATGACATAGTAATAGTCGCCCTCCGCGCCCTCTCGGATGATTACCTGGCCACGCTTCACTTCCAGGCGCTCAAACCGCTGCAATAACTCGTCAATATGCGCAGCTGGCAACTGTGAAAACGCCCCGAATTTCAGGTTGTTTACGGAAAACATTCCTGAAAGGATGCTCCAATTGGTCATTGAAGGCTGCGCAGCTTGGTCGGCCTCTCCGCTGTTGACCTCGACTTCGGCCAGCTGATCCCAGGTAACCATGATGTCCAGAAGATCATCATCAATACGAATCAAATCAATATCCGTAATCGCCCGTACTGATGCGATCGCCGGTCCTCGCTTTCCGAGGGCGTAGCGCGCCTCATCCGATCCGCCCACCACAACCTCGGAAGAGGCGCTGTCGACGTGATTGATTGCAAGTTCGCCACGCGCCAAGAACACTGACTGCCCGGCTATTCCCCGCATTCGGAACGGATCGACATTCTTTGACACGCTCTCGATATAGCAAAGATTTGCGAGCTCTTGCAACCTCGCAGCCGACAATGCCGATACTGGGGAGAGCTTTTTCAAAATAGCGACATCGACTTTGGACGACATAATTCAGAGCTCGAACACCTGATTATTCTGCAACATGCGCGGCTTGTACTGCCCGGCGCACTCTTCTATTTCCTGCATCGTGAGCTCAATCTCCCCGGGCTTCAGATGCGTGATAAAAATTTCCGCACTACGCTCTAGTTTCGCAAGTTCTTCAGCAAGCATACTGGGACATAAATGCTTGGAAACAATCGCCAGTTGCTTTTCCCTGTTGCAAAAAGCGGTTTCAATAATCACGTACTTGAGATTCGTTATCCTATTTACGACTTTCCACATCGCATCATTCGTGGTCGTGTCCCCAGAAAAAACCAGGCTCGCCTTGCCCGAGTCTAGGTGAAAGCCCACCGCGGGAACCACGTGATTAGCGGGTATCGGGGTTATTTTGCGTCCCTTAATCTCTATTTCCTGACCGACCTGAATTGGCTCATATCGCATGAACGGCTTGTCTGCAGTCGGAACCTGAGTGAAATCGGGCCAAATACTCCAATTGAAAATATGATTGCGCATCATTTCGATAGTCGCTGGTTGCGCATATACCGTCACTGGATTTGCTCGCATCCCGCCGACGGTATCGACCATGAACGGAATGCTCGACACATGATCAAGGTGGGAGTGGGTAACAAAAATATGATCGATGAGCGAAAGTTCGGTCAACGATAAGTCCGAAACTCCGGTGCCGGCATCAATAAGAACATCATGGTCGAGCAACATCGAAGTGGTGCGGAGATGCCGTCCTCCGATACCACCGCTGCAGCCTAGAATCCTGAGTCTCACAAAGGCCTACTTGGTCTCAAACTTCGTCACGCCGTCCCATTCTGGCCCCGGCGGGTTCGCACGATAATCAGCGATTTTCTCGGTAAAAATCGCGTACAACCCGCAGGCAGGGTTCATACGATGCAGATTCAAAAGTTGCATCTCGGCCTGATCCCATTCTTGCGCGCGATAGGCCTTCAACGACTGGTGCCAGAGCTTGACTTCATCCAACAGCTTTTTATCAACCTGCCCCTCAATCCCTATCGGTTCGAAGATCGCAACCGGTTCATCCTTACCTTTGACGCGAACGCGGTCGACCTCACGAAACACGACGTCTGTAACAGCTTTTTTGGTACTTTCCCCGACTAGGATGCCTACGCCGTACTGCTTGGTAATACCCTCGAGCCGTGAGCCAAGATTTACCGGATCGCCCATCACTGTGTAGGCTTTCCTGACTTTCGAGCCCATGTCACCAACGCTCATGACGCCACTGTTCAGCCCGACGCCAATTTTGAACTCAGGCCAACCGCGCTTTCGAAAGTCCTCATTCAGCGCCGTCGCTTTTT
>CAITSH010000055.1 GCA_903895005.1 uncultured Pseudomonadota bacterium | reverse complement strand
GGTTCGGTGGCACCTCACGCAGGATCTCCACCTGTGCATCCTGTGCCTTGAGCCGGACGATATCGCAGCAGGAGCCAAGCAGCGGCGGCAGGTCGAGCGGTGCGGCCGCAATCTGGAAGCGTCCTGCCTCCATTTTCGACATATCGAGCAACGCATTGACGATGCTCAGCAGATGCTGTCCGGAAGCGTGGATAATCTCGACATATTCGCGGCGCTGGGCCTCGCTGGGCGGCGCGGGATGTTCCGCACCCAGCATCTGGGCAAAGCCGATGATGGCGTTGAGCGGCGTACGAAGTTCATGGCTGACATTGGCCAGGAGCCGGTTCTGCCAGTCACCGTCCTCGCGCACGCCAACCGGTGGCGAAGCCACCCCCCGCCCGGCAATGACAACATCCGTGACATCGCGCATCAAGCCAGCCAGCACGGTGCCATCTCCCTCGCCCGCCAGATGACAGGCTCGGATTTCCACATGCCGGAAAACCGGTTCAGCAAAGGTGCCGCGCGTGCTGCCGACATCGAGCCCGCGCACGCGCAGGCGCACGGTCGTCACATCCTTGAGGCGCGCCGCGTCCGACAAGGCTTTCAGGAAAACCGGGCGATCCGCCACCTGCACACGCTCGAACAGGCCGCGTCCCGACAGGTCGCGCGGGCGCAGGCCGAGCGCCTGTGTGCAATTGCCCTCGACCGAGAGGACGATCCCGGCGCGATTGAACTGGAGGTCGACGTCGCTGACGAGCGCGCGCAGCAAGCGATGTTCCGCCCGTTCCCGGTCATGAAGGGCGGCGCGCATCAGCATTTGCGCGCGCGCCACCTGCGCGAGGCCAAGACCATAGACGAGCGCGCAGGCACCGAGTGCCGCATCGGCAAGAGGCGCGGCTCCCGCGGCGGGGATCACGCCGGTCGCGCTGGCCAGAAGCAGAAGGAACCCGAGGCCGGCAGCCGCCACGCAAGCGGTCCGCAAGGCGCGGGCCGTGCCCGCCAGCGCCGCCTCAAATGGCAAAAGGCAAAGAAAGAGGCCCGCGGCAAAGCCTGGGCCTGCCGCGACCCCGGCGACGCAAGCCAGGCCCGCGAGCGCCGCCAGACCAATGGCCTGCGCGTCATCCAGCGCGCCCCGCTGCGAGGCGAGCGCCACGCCAGCAAGCGGCAACATGGCCAGACCGAAGGCTGCCGCCTGCCAGGGCGTGGGCGTGCCGGCGATGGCGAGCACCAGCGGCGCGGCAATGCTCGCGCACAAGGGCATCAGCAGGTGAAGACGCATGAAATGGCTGTGGCGCGCGCGCATCAGCGGACAGCCGCCCGCGCTCTCATGCACCAGCGTATCGAGACGTTCAGAAAGACCCGTCACTTGACCCAATTCCGTCACCTGAGGCGAGACGCCATTCCACACCCCCACCATCGCAGACGGGCCTTAAGTGAGTGCTAAACGCCAAGCCCGGAAACACGCTAACCATGTTGAAAAAGGTCCGGTTGTCGCAAGGTCAGGTGCCTTTCGATGGACATGGTTAGCATTTTCTCAACCGCGCGCGGCCGATGGACCACGTCTTCATTGAGCTTTCGGCTGTGACGTGGTGAATCAAGCCATAATCCGTGTCCGACAGGGCAAAGCGCTTGTT
>CAITSH010000054.1 GCA_903895005.1 uncultured Pseudomonadota bacterium | reverse complement strand
CGGCTCTGCGCCTGCCAAGGGCTGCGGATAACTCCACGCCACCTTCGCCAAGCAACGCGCGCCATCGACCAAATCCCAATACCGCGCAGGGCCCTTCCACTCGCAGAAAGAGCCGCCGCCTGCAGGGCGTAACAGCGAACGGTCAACATCGGCCAGCGGCAGATAGAACGTGGGCGGATGCGCAGTCTCGCGTACCGCCCACGCGCCGCGCGTTCGCGCCACCTCCAGCGCGCCCCAACGAACCACGATCTCGCGCGCGTCGCGCACCAGTTCTGGCGGGCGCGGGAAATCCCACACGGACGTTTGCCCTGGCGCAGGCGAGTCGGCAAACGGTGGGCGGTCCGCGCCGCGCCAGCGCCATTGGGCGCGGGCTTGGGCTAGTAGGTCGGGGTCGGGAGTGGTCATTGGTATATCTTCAGGGGCGAAGCCTCACAGTATCCGCGCGCAAAAAGTGGCCGGGTTCGCGATGCGCGTGCGGCCCACCGTAACTAGCTGCAGCAGTCCGGCGCGGCAATGAACATGCGCACCGATTGATCGGTTTCAGGCAACACACCAACATTCCAGTGAACGTTACCCATACTTTCTCCAGTTTGTAGGTGCGTGGGCGCTTAGGTGTTTACACACCGAGCGGCATGATTTTGCCGATGGTTGGGTTCAGCGTCTGTCTTGCGCCATCGGGAAAGGGTGGGCGAAGCGCGATTAAGCGGCAACAGGGTCAGGCTCGCGGATAAGTACTTCGGCAGGAATATGGAGGCCATCGCACAGCCTGCGAATCATGTTGAGGGATAACGAGCGTTTGTAGGACAGGACTTCGTAAACGCGATTGAGCGAGCCAATGTAAGGCACAAGGTCTTTGACCGTCATGCCGGACTGGTCCATCCTGAACTTGATTGCCTCAATCGGATCAGGAGGGTCGAAAGGGTAGTGCTTCGCTTCATAGGCCTGCACCAGTGTCCCCAGCACATCCAGTAGCTCACCTTCGGGCGTATCGGCAGCAGGGTCAAGGTCTATCAGCGCGGACACCGTGCGCAGCGCCGCTAGGTAATCGGATTCGGTACGAATGGGTTTGATTTCCATCATCACACTCCTTTGAACTGGTCAACTCGGGCGGCATCTACTTTGTCGTATTCGGCATGCGTGCCAACAAACTTCACATAGACATACTGCATCCTGTATGCAATGGCCACGATCAAACGATAGTCGTTCCCCTTGATGTTGAAAACGACGCGGTTGTTTGCAATGATGCTGGCGTTTGCGTACTGATTTTTTACGTCCTGTGGGGTCTTCCACTGTGCTAATTTGGCTTCCGCTAACCAGGCCTTCAAAGCACCCTGCGCCGCACTGTCGCTTGGCTGTTGCCAGAAGGATTCGAGATTACGCAAAGCAACGATATGCATATCCGCAGTTTAGTACCAAAATGGTACTCGGGCAAATTGTTTGAAGTAAACAGTCCTCGCAACGGATGAAGTCCACCTAGCCTATGCTGCTGCCGCAACCGCCTCAGGCCGCTTGGCGAATGCGCATGTCAACGTGAAGTCCAGCAGCACTAGCCATGTTGACCAGCGCGTCCAGTCCGAACAGATTGATCTTGCCGCGCATCAAATCCGAAATGCGTGGCTGTGTGACCCCGAAAAGCTGCGCAGCTTGTGCCTGGCTCATTTTGGTTTGGGCAATATGGCTCTTCAGCGCAGCCATTAAGGCGGAGCGCAGTTTCATGTTTTCTGCCTCCTGCGGCGTGTCTTCGATGGCATCCCAGACACTGGCAAATCGTTGATTGCTCATTAGCCCAACTCCTTTAATAAATCACGGTATCGCTTCGCTGCCAAGTCCAGATCTGCCTTGCTGGTCTTCTCCGTCTTCTTCTGAAAACAGTGCAGCACATAAATTGCATCGGCCAACTTGGCGATGTAAATGATTCTGAATGCGCCGGAGGCATCTCGAATCCGAACTTCTCTGACCCCTTGGCCCACGGTGTTCATGGGCTTCCAGTCATCCGGGTCCTGGCCGTTTTGCACTTGGTCGAGTTGATAACCTGCCTCGCGCTTTGCCGCTGACGGAAAGGCACGCAAGTCATGTAAGGAGCTTCCCCGAAACTCGACTGGCTTTGGATCAGTCACTGGCGCAGTATACAAAATTTTGTATTTGCGTCAGGCATAGTGTGTCATCTAAACAATTTATGTCTTCGAGTGCGGCGAGTCTTCGCGGTAAAAGAATAGGAGCTGACATTCACCGATGACGGCTTTGAAACAGCCCAACGCTTTTATATAAGCGCGAGCATCTCCTGCAGTATTGCTTGCCGCTTCAATCGATCTGGAGTTACCTCGCCGAGCCCAGTGCAGATTTCTGCAATGCGATTAAATGTGCTCGCACGTGCACCGTGCTGACCCATAACATCAATGACAGCCTGCGCACCCTTTTGGGCCGCCCGCGAGTTCAGACGCGCGACATCGGTGCCATTCACCAAGGCCCACACCAAGGGGAGCATGTGCCATTTGAATCGCTTGAGGTTCTGAGGAATCGTGCTGTTTGACACAAGAAGAGTGAATCGGTACAGCGTTAGACAAGCTGCGTAAAAAACGATTTCTCTCGTGTCGTCCGAAAAAATCGTTTCGGCCAATTCGTCGTACATCGTTATCGGATACCGCGACGCCAAATCGGGCCGGTTACACAGCATCGCGGCAACGCATCTCGCGGCGCTGTGCAACGAAAAAATTCGTGTATTCGGAATATCCTGACCGACGTATTGGCGGTCGCGTCGCTCAAGATAGAGGCGCCCTTCGATCCCCTCATACGTATTGAAAAACTGCTCAACCCTCCGAACAATAGGACGCAATGAGAAGAACTGCGTGCTCTCCACTTTGGTCTGACTGTTTGTCGCTCGAACGAGTTCGGAGAACACATCCTCTAGTTGTGTCTCAACGATCTTGATGTTCACCATCACGTCGCCAAGACCTGCCCGATTTTCAAACAGCACGTTTGAAGTCTGACAGCCATTGACGATCTGAAAATTCGTCAGGTGGATTGTGTTGCCCTGCGTTTGAACATCAGGACTAACGATTGTGATGCCGTTGTTGAAAACAGGAAATCGACTTGCAGCGTCCGAGGCTAGGGTTGCGGCGATTGATTGGTTGACCGCGTTATCCAGGCCTAAGAACGACCGGACGTTTTCCTCGAAGACTTGAGTGCGGAGATTCCCGTCTTCCGTCGTCAGGAGGTTGTTCACGAAGTCACTCGCTTTAACGACTGCGAGGTACGCCTCGTCAATGCCAGCAATGTTTGGAAGAGCCGCCATGCTGAATGTCGGCAAACTTCCGTTGACGCCCGAATAAGTGCCAACCCAAAGTCGCGTTAGTTCGTCGCGATCAACGAACTTGATATCGATTTCGTGAAAAATTCCAAGTGCGCGCACCTGGCGGGAGAAGTCAGTCAACGCCACTTCGAGCGCATCAGGCTTTTGATAAATGCCCGTCGCTACGAACCTTGCAATAAGTGATGGTCTACCGTTTCTTAACTTTGGCACTTGTAGCAACACGACGTCGAACGTGCCGCGCGCCTCGACCAGCACCTCATCGGTCACCGTGTAATGGCTCGCGGTCGCAAAGCGCAGTACGCCCTCTTTGAATTTAAGGAAGTCGCCTAGATCAAAAGCTTCAGACCGCTTCGCCTGAATGAACACAATGTCTACATCGTGATTTCGTCGCGGTGAGTGAAACTTGCTTATCGCGTCCTCGCTCGCGGCAGTAATAACCTCGTCGACAAAGATAGCGACACCATCGATGCCCTCGTCGCCAACGCCAGTGACCACGTCATCTAAGTCGAAACTCCCGCTGAAGCGACTGGAGATGACAGAGTAGGCTGCAAATTTTTCGAACTGCTTGGCCTCGTCGTCGGCCTCGAGAGAAAAGCTAGAAACGAAATTCTCGAGATGCGCCTTGACAATTCGATGCATGATTCCTCCGGTACTTTTGGACGTTTAGCAGTGGTGACTCGGTATCTCAGGCGATTCACTTGCGCCTCTTACTGGTACGGGATTCCTAACGAACGCTGAGGCTATTTGAGCCAGGGTGACGGTGCTAGACCCACGCCAAGCCTCTGTCTGTTGTCCGCCGTCCCAACCATCCCCCTACGTATCCCCCCTCACCCAAGTCTGCGTTTTCCCCAACATAGGCGAGCCGATGTAGCCGCGCACCTCCATCTTTTTGCCCCCGTCAATCGGCGTGAAGCGCACGCTGAATTCTTTGCCGTCGTTGGGGTCGAGGATCTTCCCGCCCTCCCACACGTCTTTGCCGTCCAACTTTTTGCCGCCGCGGATGATCTCCATGCCCTGCGTGGGTTTGCCCTTGCGGTCGTCTGTGCATTTGTCACAGACGCCTGAGGCCCCGGGCGGGACGATCAGGCTTTTTTGGATCACACCGGATAGGGTTCCGGCAGCATTCATGCTGATCACGATTTCGGCCGAGGGCTTGCCGCTGGCCTCGTCAATCGGGGTCCACATACCCAGCGGCGAGAGCTGTGCCTGCGCTTGCGCGCACAACAACAGACTCGACAAAACGACAGCCGATAAGACAGACCTTTTTCATGTTGGGGATCTCCTGCACAAAGTTGAAATGGGTACGAACCGCGTGGCGGGCCGCAAGGGGCCGCTGGT
>CAITSH010000053.1 GCA_903895005.1 uncultured Pseudomonadota bacterium | reverse complement strand
GGCGAAAGGCATGCTGCGCGGCATCGGCATCGCCACCTTCCTTGAAATCAGCGGCGCAGGATGGTCCCCAAAGGACGAGGTCAGCGCGCGCTTTAGTGCCAATGGCGATATCAACGTTTTTGCCGTCTCGCAATCGAACGGGCAGGGCCATGAAACGACGTTTGTCGGCATCGTCACCGACAATCTGGGCCTTTCAGCAGAGGACGCACTCCGTGTCAGCCTGCACGAGGGCGATCCCGACACCGTGCTGGTCGGCAACGGCACCGGCGGTTCACGTTCGCTCTACGGCGCGGGCAGTGCTCTGAAGTTCCTCGCCGCAAAGATCATCGAAGTGGCGCTGCCGCATGCCGCAACAGCGCTGGGCGCGCAGGCGCATTACCGCGAAGGCCGCTTTCATGCATCGGACAAGAGCATCGGCCTGCTCGAACTGGCGCAACAGCTCGCGCCGGCGGCCGGCGAACATCCGTTCAATTGCAGCGCCGAGGGAACCTTTGGCGCCACCTTCCCCAACGGCTGCCATATCGCAGAAGTCGAAATCGACCCGAACACCGGTGTCACCGACATCCTCGCCTACACCACGGTGGACGATGTGGGCGCCCCGATCGACCACAGCAGCATCGAGGGCCAGGTTCATGGCGGTGTGATGCAGGGCGTGGGGCAGGTCCTCGGCGAGCACGCCGTATACGACCCTGAAACAGGACAGTTGCTAACGGCCAGTTTTCTCGACTACACCATGCCGCGCGCCGACTGGATGCACGGCATCCAGTGCCAGGAGCACAACGTCCCGACCAAGACCAACGCGCTGGGCGCCAAGGGCGTTGGGGAATCCGGCACCTCGGGTTCGCTGCCCACGGTGATGAACGCCATCATGGACGCGGTGCGCGCACGCGGCGTCGGTCAAATCGATATGCCGGTGACGCCCGACAAGTTGTGGCGCGCCTTGGAAAACGCGACCCCCGCCAAGGCGGCCTGAATCCGGCGACAGCCTTGCGAATTTTGACGACGCCATCGACACAACAGGAGAACGCGCCCGGGGCTGAACGGCGGGGCGGCGCCCGACCCACCGCGTGGTTGCGCGCGCTGGCCCTGACACTGACGATGGTGTCCGCAGCCGTGCTCGCGATGCCGGCTACCGTCAATGCATCGACCCACGACAGCGAGGAAGCGCTGCTGCTGAACGATATTTCGCACGCCTTCCCGGCTTCGGCGAAAGTGTCATACCTTGAGGATCAGGATGGCCGGCTGCGCATCCAGGACGTCGCATCATCCGAATACAAACCGCGTTTTCGCGCCATCGGCCTGGCGGGCGACCCCAACTTCGGATTTTCGCGCTCCGCTTACTGGCTGGCGCTTCCCATCAACCTCGCGGCGGACTGCCCGCCGCGCTGGCTGCTGGAAGTGGGTTTCACCTCGCTTGACCGGGTCGACGTATTTACGCCACGCGCCGATGGCACATACTACGAGCAAACTGCGGGGGACTTGCAGCCCTTTGCATCTCGCCTGTATCCGCACCGCAACATTGTGTTCCCGATCACACTCACCGCTGGCACGACACAGACCGTTTACGTCCGTGTCATTTCCTCGGGCAGCCTGACCGTTCCGCTCACGCTCTGGCAGCCGGACACGCTGCACACCCACGACCTCAAGGCCTATGTCCTGCTGGGGCTTTACTACGGCGCAGTGCTGGCGCTGCTGATCTACAACTTCCTGCTGTTCATGGCCGTGCGCGACCGCATTTTTCTTGTCTATGTCGGCTTTGTCGCGACCATGGCCACCGGCATGGTTTCGCTTAACGGGCTGGGCAACCAGTTCCTATGGCCGGGCTGGCCCGAGTGGGGCAATGTCGCCCTGACCACGGGCATGGCTGCAGCCGGCATGTTCGGGGCCCAGTTCGTGCGCATGTTTCTTGGCACGCAAGACGCACGGCCGGGACTCGACCGGATACTACTGACGCTCGCCATCATTTTTGCCGTGGCCGCGCTGTCCCCAGCGCTGTTTGACTACCAGTTCGCGGCCGTGCTTACCTGCGTCAACGGGCTGGTGTTCGTCGCCGTCGCGATTGGTGCCGGCATCTACTACCAGCTTCGTCCCGCCTCGGGGAAACGCCAGGCGGGCGCACGCTACTTCCTGTTCGCCTGGACCGTACTGCTGATGGGCGCGGCGCTGCTCGCCCTGCGCAGCCTTGCCTGGATCCCGACCACGGACTTCACAAGCTATGCCATGCAGGCCGCCTCAGCGCTTGAATTCGTGCTGCTGTCGGCGGCGATGGCCGAGCGCGTCCAGTCGATCCGTAGTGACGCGCTTGCCGCCGAGCACGCGATGGTGGAAAAATTTCATCTCACCGAACAGGGGCTCGAGGCGCGTGTCACCGCGCGCACGCGCGAACTCGAGGAGGCGAACGCAGAACTCCGCAGCAAGGAAAAGCAGCTGGAATACATGGCAAGGCATGACCCGCTCACCGGCCTTCCCAACCGCGCCCTGCTCGATGACCGCCTTGAACAGGCGCTTGCCCGTGCCAAACGAAGCGGCCGTAGCATCGCCGTGATGCTCGCAGACCTCGACCGCTTCAAGGCCATCAACGACACTTACGGCCACCAGGAGGGCGACCAGATGCTCAAGGTCATTTCCAGCCGGATGACCGACTGCCTGCGCAGTGCCGACACCCTTGCGCGCGTGGGGGGCGATGAGTTCGTCATCATCCTGGAAGAGTTGCAGGACCAGTCGGACGCCAGCGGTGTCGCCGACAAACTCATCGCCGCGGCCTGCCGTGCCGTCGACCTGCCCCAGGGGCGCCTGCAGGTCGGCGTGTGCATTGGCATTGCCTTCTCACCGCTGCACGGCGCAGACGCCCGCACGCTCATCCGGCACGCAGACGACGCCATGTATGCGGCCAAGGCGGCGGGCGGCAACTGCTGGCGCACCGCCTGAAACCCGGACAACCGGTCCGGCTGATTTATAATCGGGGCCGCGTTCGCGCACGCACCCCGAACCCCGACACCGCCTCGCATTTCGCAACGCGACAATCCGCAGCCCAGACAGTCAAAGGACAAATTCCATGAGCACATCGAGCAAGATCGCCATCGTTACCGGTGCGGGCACCGGCGTGGGCAAAGCCGCGGCACTCGCCCTGCTCAAGGGCGGCTGGAGCGTCGTGCTGGCCGGGCGCAGGCCCGAACCCCTGGATGAAGTCGCGAAGGTTTCCGGTGCGGCGGCACGCACGCTGGCCGTTCCGACCAACGTCGCGGATCCCGAATCGGTAAAAGCCCTGTTCGCCAAGGCAAGGGAAAAATTCGGTCGCGTCGACCTGCTGTTCAACAATGCCGGCGTCAATGCGCCGGGAATCCCGCTTGAGGACCTCAGCGTCGAGCAATGGCGAAACGTCGTCGATATCAACCTCTCGGGCATGTTCTATTGCACCCAGGAGGCCTTTCGCACGATGAAGGCCCAGGATCCGCGCGGCGGGCGCATCATCAACAACGGTTCGATCTCTGCACACGCTCCGCGCCCCAACTCCATCGCCTACACCGCAACCAAGCACGCGGTCACCGGCCTCACCAAGACGGCGTCGCTCGACGGCCGCAAGTACGATATCGCCGTCGGCCAGATCGACATCGGCAATGCCGCCACCGAAATGGCCTCGCGCATGGCCAAGGGCGTGCCGCAGGCCGATGGGGAGATCCGCGTAGAACCTCTGATGGACGTCGACCATGTCGGTGCGGCGATCCTGCACATGGCCGACCTGCCGCTTGCAACCAACGTGCAGTTCATGACCATCATGGCGAGCAAGATGCCGTTTGTCGGCCGCGGCTGAAGCGAGGTACGTGCGCCACGGCGGGCGGGCAATGCCGCAGGCCCGATGTGAAATTGCGATGGCTGGAAAAACCTGGTTCCTATACATGATCGAATGCACCGACGGCAGCATTTACACCGGCATCGCCGTGGACGTGGCGGCACGCTATGCCGCCCACGCGGCGGGCCGGGGTGCGCGGTACACGCGCTCGCATGCGCCGCGACGCCTGCTTGCAAGCCTCGATTACCCCGATCGTTCCAGCGCTTCGGTCGCGGAGCATCAAGTCAAACGACTGTCGCCCGCGGAAAAGCGCGATTACGCCGCTTACCTCGTGCTGGGTGCTCCCGCCGCTAAATAAACGCGCCCGCCAGACGGGCGCTCAAAAGAAAATTGTTTCCCCACCGCCGCCGGTCAGCGCGGCACCACTGAAAGGAATGTCATGTCCACCACCACCGCCAGCGGTCTCATTTACGAAGAACTCGTCGTCGGCGAAGGCGACGAAGCCGCCGCCGGTCAGCACGTCAGCGTGCACTACACCGGCTGGCTCACCGACGGCACCAAGTTTGATTCGAGCAAGGACCGCAACGACCCGTTTGAATTCCATCTGGGGCGCGGCCAGGTCATCGCCGGCTGGGACGAAGGCGTACAGGGTATGAAAGTCGGCGGCACGCGCAAGCTGACGATACCGCCGGAACTCGGTTATGGCGCGCGTGGCGCAGGTGGGGTCATTCCGCCGAATGCGACTCTGGTGTTTGAGGTGGAGTTGCTGGCGGTTTGATTTTTTTTGGTTGCCTTGCGGCGGGCTGAATTCGCGCTTTTTAGTGTTCTTCGGTGCGCGGCGGGTGTCATGCTTTTGTAGTTGGTGCTTTCGCCCCCTGCGCGTCGAATTTTTTCAGAGACTCGCAAGCGGTTTCGCCCCTCGCGGGGCGAGCATTCTTTCTTTTGCTTCGCCAAAAGAAAGAAGCCAAAGAAAAGGCGACCCCACGACACCGCCCCCTTCGGGGGTGCCCTGTGCTACTCGGTCAAGCGGGCCGGTCCCGAACTCGCCCCTGCGGGGCTCAGACATGCGGGACCGGACGGCCCCCGCTCGCCCTGCGTTGCTCGGCGGCGCCGAAGGGGAGGTACGTCAAAAGCGAAACGACGGCATGCAATGTTCGCCCGCTTGCGCATCGCTGATCGTATTCACGAAGCTTTCAAGCTGGCTTTTGACCTTGCCTTTGAACTTCAATCACGTCGAAGACGCCGAGAAGCGGAGCGACCTCGGGGGATGTTCGGCCCGCTTTGGCCAGTAGCGTAGGGAACCGCAAAGGGCGGTGTTGGGGGCGTGCTTTCTTTGCTTACTGACTTCTATCGAAGGAAGTCCCCGCAGCGGATGCACAAGCCATGTCTTTGCGCTTTGGCGGCAACGTATATGTCATTCAATAAAAAGCGGGCCCAAAAAACTGTCCCCGCCTTATTTAAATGTGCGCCAAAAATCAGGAAAAAACTTCGCAGAATCTACCTTCTAAAAGCGCCCAATATTTATTAGAACTTGAAGTTAAGGCCAACAGAGTACATGTTGAAGTTGTACTCACCCGTCGCGTTTATCCCGCTATTGGTCCCGAGCTTGTCAAATCGCTCCCATTCACCACGAAGCGAGATGGTTTTGCTCAATGCATACTGAAGTCCCAGGCCGTAAGTCCAGTTCCATTCGTTCTTTTCGCGATTTATTGGAGTGCCGGCTACAAGCACAACCGCGCCACTGGTAGCGAGATCAACCTTTGTCGTGGAATAAATGGTGCCGAGCTTGCCGATGAGCGAAAAATCGTTCCCAATTGGCAGTGAACCAACGGCAACCAGATTCCAACCGTCAGCCTTTCCGGAGCCCTTGAGGCTTCCGACGACTGGCGCCGTGACATTGTTCGTGAGGCTGAATTTACCAAGATTGACGTATCCGCCCTCAATGGCGAAGTTCGGGTTGATTGTGTACCCGGCCTGGATTTTATACCCTGTATCGGTATCGTCCTTTGTGAAGGAATTTGCCGTTGCAGCGGGTACTGTCAGAACGCTCTGATCCAGCTTGGTGTCAGAACTACCCACAGAAACTCCACCGTACCATTGCGCCGTCGCCGGCTGAGCCATGCTCGCGATGCCCACGGCCACGATCGAAAGAGCCAGCTTTTTCATCTTCGCCTGCATTTCTACCTCCCCTATGAACGAGTAAATCATTTCGCGCCGCTCATCAGTGCTACCTGAGTAACGCCCCCAAAAAATGTACAAAACTTGACGCTAGCAGCCTCAACTATTACGTAAAACGTAATTTTTTGCAATTAATTATTACGTTATACGTTTTGTCTTGATTTGAAGCGGGAGACAAACTCATGATGTGCACCTCGGAAAAACCATTAAAACCCTGCGCGAATCCCGTGGATGGAATCAGGAGGAGTTCGCTTTTCGATGCAGCACCACTACAGCAAATCTATCGAGAATCGAAACTGGGAAGCACGGGCCTGGTCAGGAACTGCTACAAACCATCGCCAAGGTGCTTGGCATGCAGGTTTCGCAATTGTTCGCGTTAGCCGAAGGGACAAACGCGCCGCCTATTGCAATGCAGTACAGTCGAGACGAACTCAAGTTACTCGCCGACTACCGGAAAATGCCCTCCTCTCGGCAGACTCTTCTGAGACAGACCGCAGCGTTATTTTCCAGCGCTAAGGAAGTGAAACGGAAACCGCGCAGGTTAAAGCCCTAGGCCTAGTGATTCGCGAATATCGCGAAAAGGTGCCGCTGAACGATTCTTCGGTGTCGCCGTTACTTCTGAACCTGGGGTTGACCTTGGCCTTCCATCCCGTAGGCGACGCCGAGAGGCGCAGCGTCCTCGGGGGATATCCGGTCCCGCATGTCCGAGCCCCACGGTCTTATCGTGGAGCGAGTTCGGGACCGACCCGAGGAGGCGAGCATCGCAGGGCAGCCCCGTCCGACATTGACGGCCTAACACGCAGCCATTTCACGAGGGCCGTCACCTCCTGATCGCCTTCTTTGGGTTACCTTTCTCAGCGAAGCAAGAAAGGGTAACTCGCCCCACAGGCAGGGGGCGAAATCTCCCAGGCAAAAAGAAACGTCACCGCAGGACGAAAGAAGAACCACGACACTGGATTCCCGCTTACGCGGGAATGACGGCAGAAAGCAGGTGACTGGAAACGCCCGTCCCTAGGGCATTTCCAGCCATCACCATTTGAGATGCGGGCTACTTCAAGGCCTTGTAGCGAATCCGCTTGGGCTTGGCCCCCTCTTCGCCGAGGCGCTTGATCTTGTCGGCCTCGTATTCCTGGTAGTTACCGTTGAAGAAGCTCGCCTTGGACTCGCCCTCAAAGGCGAGGATGTGCGTCGCAATACG
>CAITSH010000052.1 GCA_903895005.1 uncultured Pseudomonadota bacterium | reverse complement strand
TCTCAGCGTCAATCATCATGCAACTGATGTCCGCGGTGTCTCCGCAGCTTGAGCAGCTGAAGAAGGAAGGCCAGGCCGGTCAACGGAAAATTACGCAGTACACCCGCTATGGCACTGTGTTGCTAGCGCTTTTCCAGGCAACTGGAATTTCCATCGCACTGGAATCTCAAGCTGGGTTGGTTATGGAGCCCGGGTTGATGTTCCGCTTCACAACCGTCTCGACGCTTGTTACCGGAACGATGTTCCTCATGTGGCTTGGCGAACAAATCACGGAGCGTGGTCTCGGAAACGGCATCTCCATCATCATATTTGCGGGCATAGCGGCTGGGCTGCCCAATGCCATCGCGGGCATGTTGGAGTTGGTTCGCACCGGGGCGATGAGCCCTCTCGTGGCGCTTCTGATAGCGGCCGCTGTGGTGCTGGTTACTTGGGCGGTGTGTTTTGTCGAACGCGGCCAGCGTAAAATTCTCGTCAACTACGCCAAGCGTCAAGTCGGGAACAAGGTTTATGGCGGTCAGGCGTCGCACCTTCCTTTCAAACTGAACATGGCAGGAGTCATCCCGCCTATTTTCGCTTCCTCCATCATTCTCTTCCCCGCAACGATCGCCGGCTGGTTCGGTGCTCATGAAGGCATGACTTGGCTCAAGGATATCGCTGCGACGCTCTCACCTGGCCAACCCATCTACGTTCTTCTATACGCTTCGGCGATCGTATTCTTTTGTTTTTTCTACACGGCGTTACAGTACAACCCGAAGGAAACCGCAGATAACCTCAAAAAATCCGGGGCTTTTGTTCCCGGCATCCGACCGGGCGACCAGACTTCCCGGTACCTGGAGCGGATTCTCATGCGGCTTACGCTTGCTGGTGCTATTTATGTCACTTTGGTTTGTCTGCTGCCGGAGTTCCTCATCCTCAAGTGGAACGTGCCGTTTTATTTCGGTGGCACGTCCCTGCTGATCATCGTCGTTGTGACGATGGATTTCATGTCTCAAGTTCAGGCGTACATCATGTCGCACCAGTACGAGAGTCTTCTGAAAAAGGCAAATTTCAAGGGGGCAGGGTTCCCTTCCCGGTAACGGGGGGAGCAAGGAGCGCATGTCGAAGGAAGACGTAATCCAGATGCAGGGGGAGATTGCTGAAACACTCCCGAACGCGACCTTCCGCGTGAAGTTGGAGAATGGCCACGTGGTGTTAGGACATATCTCGGGAAAAATGCGCATGCATTACATTCGCATCCTGCCGGGTGACAAGGTGACGGTGGAACTTACGCCGTATGACTTATCGAGGGCGCGGATAGTTTTCCGCGCCAAGTAAAGGGGAAGACCATGAAAGTATTGGCTTCGGTAAAGAAAATCTGCCGTAACTGCAAAGTCATTCGTCGCAACCGTGTGGTTCGCGTTATCTGCAAAGATCCGCGTCACAAGCAGCGGCAAGGCTGAGGTGCGCGCCGGGCCTGCCCGGGGCTGGCTTGGCAAGATGGTTAAAAGTTGATTTTTAAGCTATAATTTTGAGTTTCGCGTTTCTAGCGTGCAGTTTATTAAGGTGACAGTATGGCTCGTATAGCAGGTGTAAACATTCCGAACCACCAGCATGCCGTGATCGCCCTCCAGGCGATTTATGGCATAGGCAGCGCTCGCTCCAAGGCGATCTGTGTGTCGGCCAACATTAAGTCCGCGACCAAAGTCAAAGACCTCTCCGAGCCGCAGATGGAACGTCTGCGCGAGGAGGTGGCTCGCTTCACGGTCGAGGGTGACCTGCGGCGCGAGGTGTCAATGAACATCAAGCGCCTTATGGACCTTGGTTGCTATCGCGGCGTTCGTCACCGCAAAGGTCTTCCCCTGCGCGGTCAGCGTACCCGTACCAACGCGCGTACCCGCAAGGGTCCGCGCAAGGCGGCAATCGCAGGCAAAGTCCAAGC
>CAITSH010000051.1 GCA_903895005.1 uncultured Pseudomonadota bacterium | reverse complement strand
GCTAGTATTGACGGCGCTTTTATCACCTACAAAAAATCACCGACAAACGCAGACACCACGACGAGCGGCACGGGACGTCAAGCCCGAAACGTTTCCCCAGCCGCCGCAAAGCAAGTCCCGGAGGAACCCATGCACGTTACCCTTTTCACACACATGCGCGCCAAGCCGGTTCAGGCGGCTTTATCGGCACCAGCCCGCAGGTGGAGCCCGCTATGATACGCGCCGCCATTATCGGCATGGGCTGGTGGGGCCGCACCATTGCGCGCGACCTTGCCACGAGCGACGTGATCCGCCCGCTGCTTGGCGTCGACCCCGAAGCCGCCGGACGCGAGGCCGCGACCGCCCTTGGCATGCGCGCCGCAACAGATTTTGACGCCGCGCTGCAGGCGCCCGATATCGACGCGGTGGTGCTGTGCACGCCGCACCGCTTCCATGCCGAACAAATCGAGCAGGCTGCGCGCGCCGGCAAACACGTGTTTTGCGAAAAGCCGCTTTGCCTGACCGGTGACGATGTCAGGCGCGCCATTGCCGCGGTTAAGAAAGCCGGCGTCACGCTGGGCATAGGCCACGAGCGCCGCTTCGAGCCGGCGATGATCGAACTGCGCCAGCGCTTCAAGGTCGGCGAGTTCGGCGAGATCCTGCAAATCGAAGCCAACTTCAGCCAGGACAAGTTCTTTGCCCTGCCCCCGGACAACTGGCGGCTGTCGCCGGTGCTCGCGCCCAACGGGCCGCTCACCGCGACCGGGATCCATCTCGTTGACCTTTCAGTCGCCTGCCTCGGCCTGCCCGAGTCGGTGTGGGCACGCAATGCCACGCGCGGCAGCCACTTCGCCAACGGCGACACCATGGCCGTCATGCTGGGCTTCCCGGGCGGCGCCAATGCGCTCATCAGCGCCATGCTGGCAACGCCCTTTGTCGGGCGATTTGCCGTTTACGGCTCACTGGGCTGGATGGAAATCCGCGACCGCACCCACCCCGAACTGCCCACCGGCTGGGACGTCGGCGTCTGCCGTCGCAACGGGACGCCGGAGATGCGCTTTTTCGCGCCACATCCGGTGGTACGTGCGAACCTCGAGGCCTTTGCCACCGCAGCCATGGGCGGTACGCCCTACCCGGTCGGCATGGACGAAATGCTCGCCAACGTGCTTAGCCTTGAGGCCATCAACCGCTCGATCGCCAGCGGCGGACTGGTCACGCCGGATGCGGCAAACTGAACCGCAACGCGACGCGATACCAGACCCCGCACCAGACACCGCCTACGCCAAAAGTTTCACTTACCCCTACACTCATCAAAACACCAACCGGAGATCGCGATGAAACTCGGAACATTCATGATGCCGCTGCACCCGCCGGGGCGCAAAGCCTTTGAGACCCTGGTCGAGGACCGCGAGGCCGTCCTACTCGCCGACAAGCTGGGCTATTGCGAAGCCTATGTCGGCGAGCACGTCACCGACCTTGCCGAGAACGTCACCTCCTGCATGATGTTTTTATCGAGCCTGGTACACGATACCAAGCAGATCATGCTCGGTACCGGCACCATCAACATGCCCAACTCGCACCCGGCGGCGATCGCCGCACAAGTGGCCATGCTCGACAACATGCTCAAGGGCCGCTTCATCATGGGCATCAGCCCCGGCGGCCTGATGTCTGACGCGGAGGTATTCGGCAACTTTGGCAAGGACCGTAACGAGATGTTCCTTGAGAGCATCAACATGGTTCTGGAGATCTGGAAGAACGACGGCCCTTACAAGCTCGTCGGCAAGCATTTCTCCGTCACCACCGAAAAAACCATGATCCCGGAAATCGGCCAGGGCACCATCCTCAAGCCCTACCAGTCGCCACATCCGCAGATCGTCGTGACCGCCGTTGCGCCGTTCTCCAAGGGCGTTACCGAAGCGGCCAAGCGCGGCTGGCAACCCATCTCTGCCAACTTCCTCTTGCCGCAGTGGGTGGCCTCGCACTGGCCCAAATACGCCGAGGGCCGCGAGGCGGTCGGCGCCAAGGCCAGCCCGGCCGAATGGCGCGTAGCCAAATCTATTTTTGTCGCCGACGACGAGGCAACGGCAAAGCGCTACGGCCACTCCTCGGAAGGTCCCTACCACTTCTACTTCAAACAACTGGTGCGCAAGCTCGTCGGTTTTGCCGGCCGCTCCAACCTGTTCAAGGCAGACCAGAGCGAGCCCGACTCCAAGATCACCACCGAGTACGTCACCGAAAAACTGGTCGTCGCCGGCACCGTCAACAGCGTCGTCGACCAGATCCTCGCCTTTCGCGAAGAAGTGGGCGACTTCGGCACACTGCTCTACCCGTGCCACGACTGGCTGGACCCGAAACTCGCCAAGCGCTCGATGACGCTGATGGCAGAGGAAGTCATGCCACGCGTGAATGCCGCGATCGGTAAGAACTGACTGATAGTACCGGCTGGAAACCCGCACCAGGCGCGGATTTCCAGCCTGTTTCCTTACGAACTAGTCGACGACGACCTTGTTCTGCCTGACCACCTTGCCCCACTTTTCGACTTCAGAACGAACAAGTTTGGCAAACTGCTCGGCCGGTTCACCGCCGGGTTCGGCGCCTTGCAACGCCCAGATGGCCTTGAGTTCGGGCGTCGCCAGCGCCTTGGCGGTTTCCTGCTGAAGCTTGAGCATGATGTCGCGCGGCGTGCCGGCCGGCGCCCACAAGCCGTACCAGGACAAGGACTCGAAGCCTGGCACGCCGGCCTCCGTCATCGTCGGAATTTCCGGGAAGGCCGCCGAACGCTTGGCCGAGGTCACCGCCAGCGCGCGTATCTTGCCGGCACGGATGTGCGACGAGGCGCTGCCGAGGCCCTCAAAGATCAAATCGATTTCGCTGCCAAGCAGGCCGGTCATGGCCGGGCCAGAGCCCTTGTAGGGCACGTGAACCATGCTGGTTCCAGTCAGCGCATTGAAGATTTCACCGGCTAGGTGGCGTGTCGTGCCATTGCCCGACGAGCCGTAGTTGACCTTGCCCGCATTCGCTTTCGAATAGGCGATGAGTTCCTTGATGTTCTGCGCCGGCACCTTGCTGCTCACCACCAGCACGTCGGGCACGTAGCCGACCCCGGTGACGGGAATCAGGTCTTTTTCCAGGTCGTAGGCGAGGTTCTTGTAGGCGCTGACGGCCACGGTGTGGTGCACGGCGCCGAGCAAAAACGTATAGCCGTCGGGTGCGGATTTGGCGGCGAGGTCGGCGCCGATGTTGCCGCCCGCCCCGCCGCGGCTGTCGATGATGAATTGCTGTCCGAGTTGCTGAGACAGGCGCGCCGCCAGCGGCCGAGCAAAAGCGTCGGTGCCGCCGCCCGGCGGAAATGGCACGATCAGTCGTACGGGTTTGTTCGGCCAGGCCTGCGCCTGAACCGCCTGCGCCGTGACCAACGACAACACTGCCAGCACGCCCATAACGATTGCTACGATACGGTTTAACATCCCGATTCTTCCTCCAGATTTTCACATTGGGCTATGTTGCCAGCCTGTTATTGAACGAATATTACAGCCTAATGAATAGCGTAAAAGAAACCGCTCCCCGCTGCCCCTGGTGCCTCGGTTTTCCCGATTACATCACCTACCACGATGTCGAGTGGGGCGTGCCGCAGCACGACGACCGCATGCTGTTTGAAATGCTGATCCTCGAGGGCGCGCAGGCCGGCCTGTCGTGGTCGACCATCCTCAAAAAGCGCGACAACTACCGCAAGGCCTTTGCCGGCTTCGACCCGGTGAGGGTCGCGCGCTTTGACAAGCGCAAGACCGATTCGCTGATGCTCGACGCCGGCATTGTGCGCAACCGCCTCAAGATCGAGGGCACGGTAAAAAACGCCAAGGCCTTCCTTGCGGTGCAAAAGGAATTCGGCTCCTTTGATGCCTATATCTGGGGCTTCATCGGCGGCAAGACGCTGCAGAACCAGCGCGATGGCATGAACAAGGTGCCGGCGAGCACCCCACTCTCGGACGCCATCAGCAAAGACCTCAAAAAGCGCGGCTTCACCTTTGTCGGGTCGACCATCATGTACGCCTTCATGCAGGCCATCGGCATGGTCAATGACCACCTGGTCTCATGTTTTCGCCACCCGGCTAACAAGGCCGCAAAAACGGGTGCGAAGGCCGGACTGGCAAAACCGCAGAAGCAATGAAACCTTGCACGCTTATCGTGGCGGCTTGTCTGTGGATGGCCTGCGGCGTGCAGGATGCCGTCGCGCAAGGCCTGCTGCTGGTGGCCAATCCATCCATGGCCGATCCGAATTTTCGCGAAGCGGTGGTGGTTGTCACGCAGGATGAAAGCGGCGCCGCACTCGGCGTCATCATCAACCGGCCAACGCGCCAGTCCCTCGCCAGCCTCCTGCCGGGCAACGAAAAGCTCAAGCCCTTCACCGAACCGATGTACTTTGGCGGCCCAGTCGAAGAAGGCGGGATCTTTGCGCTCTACCAGGTAGGCGGACCGGGGCAGGGAACGGAAAAACTCGGCCAGGTTTTTGCGCTGCTGCCCGGCATCAACCTGGCCCTGCACCCCGAAGCGGTCGAATCACTGATGAACCGCCCACCGGCGAAAATCCGTTTTTACAATGGCTATTCGGGCTGGGAACCGGGGCAACTGCGAGCGGAAATCGAGCGCGGCGCCTGGTATGTCATGGACCCCGACGCGGCCATCCTGTTTCGTAGCGACATGCGCACACTGTGGTCTGAACTGCTGCGGCGTGTGCGCGCGGTAACGGCGTTCACACCTTTACCAGCGCCCCCCCGGCAGGTAACTCACCCACGGTGAAATAAAAACTGGCGCCGAGCCCGACCCTGGCCTCGGCGCGAATACGGCCGCCGTGGCGGCGAATGATGCGCTCCACGGTGGCCAGCCCTATGCCCGTGCCCTCAAATTCGACCGCGGAATGCAGGCGCTGGAATACGCCGAACAGCTTGTCTGCGTATTTCATATCGAACCCGGCGCCGTTGTCGCGCACCACGAAGACGCGTTCGCCATCATCTTCGATAGCGCTGAACTCTATTTTTGCATCCGGTGTGCGGCTTGAGTACTTCCAGGCATTACCCAGCAGGTTTTGCAGCACACTGCGCACCATGTGCGCATCGGCGTTTGCGTTCAGCCCCGGCTGGATCACCACGTTTACCTCGCGCGCCGGGGACGCCTCGCGCAACTCTTCGATCACCATCGCAGCGACCACGCTCAGGTCGACAGGCTGCCGCTGCATTTCACGCCGCGACAAGTGCGTCAGTACCAGCAGGCCGTCGGTAAGTTCGCTCATGCGTGCGCCGGCGGCGACGATACGATCGAGCAGGCGGCGCGTTTCTGCGTCAAGTTCGGCACCATGCTCCTCGATGATTATTTGCGAGAAGCCAACAACCGCACGTGCCGGCGCACGCAAGTCGTGCGACACCGAATAGCTGAATGATTCAAGCTCTCTGTACGCCGCCTCCATGTCGGCGGTACGCGCGCGGATTTTCACCTCCAGGCTTTCGTTGAGCGCGCGGATCTCGTCTTCGGCACGCTTTTTTTCGGTAAGGTCGCGCGCCACGCCCGCAATGCGCACGGTCCGCCCCGACGAATCCTTCAGGGGCACGAGGAACACGCTCAGGTAGCGGTCGCTGTGCTCCGCAGAATGGCTGAAGTGGAAGCTCACCGCCTGCCCGGTACGCGCGCATTCCGCCCAGCGCGCCGTGATCAGGTCTGCGGTGGCGGTTGGAAACAGGTCATGCGGGGTCAAGCCGGTCAGGTCGCGCGATGTGGCATGAATTGTCGCCGCGTACAAGCTGTTCCAGTCACCGTAGGTCATGCGACCGTCGCGTACGACATCGACGATCCACATTGCGTCGGAGGCATTCTGGAAGACTTCGCGAAATTTTGTCTCGCTTTCCAGCAGGGACTGTTCGGCGATTTTTCGCTCGGTCAGGTCCTGCACGAACACCACAGCCCGTCGCACCCCCTGAAATTGAATGACATGACTGGTAAGCACCGCAAATCCTTCGCGCCCGCTTTTGTGACGATAGCGAAAGTCTGCAGGTCCGGCCATTCCAGTCGACTCCAGCCGCTGAAACCAGCGCGTGTCATCCCGGTCAATCCAGAAATTGAAATCACGCGCCGTCAGGCCCTGCAGGTCCGCGTTGGTATGTCCTGAAATCTTCTCGAATGCGGGGTTGATTTGCAGGGTTTTGCGGCTATCCATATCAATAATCGCAATTCCAACCGGACTGACTGCGACAACCTGTACGAGCCGCTCCTCGCTTGCACGCAAGGCCGCGTCTGCGCCGCGCTCTTCGGTGACATCGCGCAACACGACCTGCGTCAGTACGCGCCCGCCCTGCAAGCTCGAGGTGGAGGATGACTCGACCAGAATCTCACGTCCATCGCGCCGGATCACACGGAACACCTGCCGCGCCAGCTTATTCGGATATTCCGACAATTCGGCGTTGCTTGCACCCCATTCCCCCTGGTCATCCAGATGCAAATAGTCGTTCGCCGAACGTCCTACCAAAACGCTCGCTGCCGGCTCGCCCAGAATCTGGGCGGCCCGATCGTTGGCGTACTCGATCAGGCCGCGGTCGTGCACCAGCAGTCCCATTGGCGACGCCTCGACCAACAGGCGATAGCGCTCGTCGGCTTCGTTAAGGCTGCGGCTGGCGGCGATGCGGCTTTGCTCAAACTGCTCGTTGTCGAATCGACTGCGTTCGACCAGGCGCAGCGTAAAAAGCAGCAGGCCGCTCAGGGCGAGTAAGGCGGAACCGGCTGCAGCAGCGTTCACCATTGCCGCATCGCGCCAGTGCGCGAGTACGACCTCCTTGTTCAGAGTGACGACGACAACGATCGGAAACTCGGCAAGCTTCCGGTAGGAGGCAATTCGCACCTGGTCATCGACGATGGTCCGGAAAGTCAGGGTGCCAACGTCAGCCTTGTTAATCCCGTCTTTGAAAAGCGGCGAAGCAGATACGTCGCGTCCGAGCAAATCCTTGTTCACGGGAAAACGCACCAATACCCGGCCGTCGGGTCGCAACAATCCCAGAGTAGCGCCGGTGCCAAGCCCCAGGGACTTGTAGAATTTTTCAAAATAATGCGGGTCAATGGCGGCACCTATTACACCGCCGTACCCGCCCGATGCCAACGGAATGCGCAGCGTCAGGGGGATCAGCGCGTTGCCGCTTACGGGCGATATTCCCTGCTCGCCGAAGTACAGCATGCTGCCCGGGTTATCGCGGTGATGCAGAATATGGTCCAGCTTGCTGCCGTCCACCAGCGGCGGGTCGGGCCGCACTCCGGTGGTGTAAATCATACTGTCCGGACCATAGGCAAAAAGGCCCAGCAATTGCGGCAGATGGGCCATTTGCCGATTAAATATCTTGTGCATTTCCAGCGCGGGGAAGCGAGACAGCCCGCCTCGTGCCTGGATTTGGCTGACATGTTCGCGCAGCAGCAAGTCTAAGGCCGATACGCTGGCGCGAACATGCTCCTCGAGGGTGCGCGCCATGACGGCGGTCTGGTCGCGCGCGCGCGCCAACTCGACTGCGCGGTCGGCGACGATCAGCCAGGCTGTGAGGCCTATGACTGCCACGACACACACCGCATAGCTGGTGATCAGGACGAGGCGTACCCTCTGGTGAAAATTGTCGATGCCGTTTCCTTGTCAGGCCGGGTGAAATCGCACGCATAACGGCAGTAGGTGCGACGCGTTCGGGGGTGGCAGACGCACGGAACCCCCGTCGTTTCAGGATATCCGGGAAATTATCTACCCCTTTGCGCAGGGCAAAGCCGCGATTTGATCGGCTATTCGCCCAGTTTGCGCGCTTTTGCCGAGCAATGTCGCTTATCCGCAAATGACCGGGTTGCCCTAAAACCACGCCGGAAAGACGAAACGCGTGGAACCGAACTTACTCCTTGACCCTGCCGCGTGTTGCCTTGATCTTGCCGCGCAGCACCTTGCTATCAACGCGCTTGCGTTTGGCACTTTTGCTGGGTTTGGTCGGCCGGCGCTTTTTTGGCAGCGTGGCGATACTAAGGATAAGTTCACGGAGTCGCTGCAAAGCCTCCGCGCGGTTGAGGTCCTGGCTGCGATATTGCTGGGCCTTGATTACCACCACACCGTCGGTGGTAATGCGCGAGTCACCAAGCTTGAGCAGGCGCTCCTTCCAGGTCTCGGGCAGCGACGATGCAGCGATGTCAAACCTCAGGTGAATGGCGCTGGAAACCTTGTTCACGTTCTGCCCCCCGGCGCCCTGAGAACGCGTTGCCGTGAGTTCAATTTCACCGTCGGCGACTTCCACGCCCGGCTTGATGGGCAGCATGTTCAGGCCTGTGGCTTCAGCGAAAGCGTCAGTGACAACCAACGAGCGACCAGCGTGCCAACAGCGTCCTCGCGACCACGATAAAAATGGTCGCAATCGGGCACCACCTCCACCGTGCACGCACCGGGTGCGAGGCGCTGAAACTCTTCCGCCGGATAACGTGCGGGGTCTTCCTGGTCGCCGCGCACAAACAGCGACGGACAGGCGATCTGAGGCGCCAGCGCCAGCGTGTCGGGCAGTTCGCTTAGAAGGTCGAGAAAACTCTCCGCACTGACCACATACCACCACCCCGGCAGCAGCATGAGTTCACCACCCCGCCCGGCCGCGACAAGTGCGTGTGCCTGCGCGGTGATTTCATCTAGGCGCTCGCCGGCGAGCAAGCCCGCCCGGCTCGCCCCGGGAACCATGCCAGTACCGCCGCCGTGGGCGGACAGCAGTACCAGCGCCGGCGTATGCGGATGGTCGGCGACATGGCGTACGGCCAACATACCGCCATTGCTGTGACCTATGACCACGGGATTGGCGTGGCCGCGCGCAGCGAGCCAGGCGGCTGCGAGACCGTTGTCCTCTATGGCCTCGGCGGTACGCTGAAAGGCCGCGCCCTCTGCGGCGCGACTGTCGCGTATGGCGAGGATGTCATGGCCACGCCGGTTGAAAGCGAGGCAGGCCAAGCCCAGCTGCGTCAGCAGCGGCGGCAGGAAACGCGGCGCGCCGGTATAAAAGTTCATGGTGTTGCCATGAAACAGCAACACGGCGCCGTTAACCGGGCGCCCTTCTGGCTGATACCACGCGCCGTCCAGCGGCGTGGTGTCAGTGGGGATGCTGACGAGGGTGGTGCGCACTAGAAGCTCTCGTTGTCCTTGAGGTAACGCCACTGCCCTTCGGGCAGGTCGTGCAAGCGCACCTTGCCGATGCGGATGCGTTTCAGCCCCACCACCTTAAGCCCGACCAGTTCGCACATGCGACGGATCTGGCGCTTTTTTCCCTGGCGCAGGATAAAGCGCAGCTGGTCTTCGTTTTGCCAGTTCACCACCGCCGGCTTGAGCGCTTCGCCATCCAGCGACAAGCCGTGCTTGAGCAGGTTGAGCCCGCGCGCATCGAGCTTGCCGGTGACACGCACGAGGTATTCCTTTTCAATGCCCGAGTTCTCACCGATGAGCTGCTTGGCGATACGTCCGTCCTGGGTGAAAACCAGCAGGCCCTTGGAGTCGATATCGAGACGCCCCGCCGGCGCGATGCCGCGCAATTGCATGGGCGAGAAGCGTATCGACGAACGGTCACCCTGAAAATGCGAGGCCTCGTCGATGATCGATACGGCCGGACGCTGCTTGCCCTCGGGCTGCCCCGACACAAAGCCAATTGGCTTGTTGAGCAGTATGGTGACCTGCGATTTCTGGTCCTTGATTGCCGCCGAGGCCAGCGTAATTTTTTGTGACGGATCAATGCGCGTACCCAGCTCGGTGATGCGCTCGCCGTCGACAAACACCAATCCGCGTTCGATGAATACGTCGGCTTCGCGGCGCGAGCACAACCCCTGCTCTGACATCAGCTTGGAGAGGCGGACTTTTTCCGGGGGAGTGCTCATGCTGCCGTTCCTGTCACTTCAATATGCTGGAAACCCGCGCCAGACGGGCGTTTCCAGCCGATGGCCTGTCTTCAGGGATGTTCTAAGGACGAATCTAGGGCCTAATGGCTTGCGACGTAATCCTTTACCGCAAGCGCATCGACAGGCATGACCTCGAAGCGCTGCGGCAAGGCTTCAATGTCCTCATACCCGGGAGGCCGGTCCGGTGCGCGACCGAGCGCCTCGGTGATCGTCTCGGCGAACTTGGCCGGCAACGCGGTCTCAAGGCACAGCATGGGCACGCCCGGCTCCATGAATCCCGCCGCCACCTTGATGCCGTCGGCGGTATGCGTGTCAACGATAACGCCGTGATCCTTGTAGACGCGGCGTATGGTGGCGAGCCGGTCGGCATGGGTGCTGAAATCGGAAACAAAGCCGCTGGTTTCGACGTACTTGAAGAATTCCGAATGCGACAGGTCAAATTCTCCGGTCGCGTCAAGCTGGCGCCACAGCTCGCACAGGCGGGCCGGATCGCGGCCGACCATGTCATAAACATAGCGCTCGAAATTCGAGGCCTTGGAAATGTCCATGGACGGGCTGGAGGTCTCGAATACTTCCTTGCCCTTGCGCACGCGGTAAATGCCGGTGCGGAAAAACTCGTCAAGAATGTTGTTCTCGTTGGTCGCGAGCACCAGGCGCCTGATCGGCAGGCCCATGCAGCGCGCGATATAGCCGGCGCAGACGTTGCCGAAATTACCCGATGGCACGGCGAAGGACACCTGCTGGTCGTTTGAGGTGGTCGCGGCGAAGTAGCCCTTGAAGTAGTACACCACCTGCGCGACCACACGCGCCCAGTTGATAGAGTTGACGGTTCCGATGTGGAACTTCGCCTTGAAGGCCGCGTCTGCGCTCACCGCCTTGACGATGTCCTGGCAGTCGTCGAACACGCCCTTGACGGCAATGTTATGGATGTTCGGGTCCTGCAGCGAGTACATCTGCGCCTTCTGGAAGGCGCTCATGCGCCCGTGCGGCGACAGCATGAACACGCGTATGCCCTTTTTGCCGCGCATGGCATATTCGGCGGCAGAGCCGGTATCCCCCGAGGTCGCGCCGAGGATGTTGAGTTCCCTGCCCTGCTTGGCCAGGACGTACTCGAACAGGTTGCCCAGCAGCTGCATCGCCATGTCCTTGAAGGCCAGCGTTGGGCCGTTGGAAAGGCCAAGCAGGTGCAGCCCGGGCTGCAGCGTCGTGAGCGGCGTGATGTCCTCGCTGCGATAGACGGCGGCGGTGTAGGTCTTGTCGATCAGCGCCTTGAGGTCTGCGGCCGGAATGTCATCGGCGAATTTGGACAGCACGGCAAAAGCGAGGTCACGGTAGTTCATGCCGCGCATCGCCTGCAACTCGGCCGGCGACAGCTGCGGATAGGTTTCCGGGAGGTAAAGCCCGCCGTCGGGGGCGAGGCCACCGAGCAGGATCTGCGTAAAGGTCTGCGGCGTGCCGCCGCCGCGGGTGCTAATGTAACGCATCAGTTTTTGCCGAGTTCCTCGAGACGGATGCGCGTCACCTTGCCGGTGACCACCGCGAGCTTCTCGATGGCGATTATGGCGGCGTTAACGTGCTTCTCACGCGCCTGGTGGGTGAGCATGATGATATCGACCTGCTCTTCGCCCTCGGATGGCTCCTTTTGCACCATGGCGTCAATGGAAATTGCACCATCGGCAAGAATACGCGTGATATCGGCGAGAACGCCAGGACGGTCCATGACACGCATGCGCAGGTAATACGAAGTCACCACCTCGTCCATCGGCAGGATGGCGGTGGCGGCGAGCTGATCGGGCTGGAAGGCCAGGTGCGGCACGCGCTGCTCCGGATCGGCGGTGTGCATGCGCGTGACATCCACAAGGTCGGCCACCACCGCCGAGGCGGTGGGTTCGGCACCGGCACCGGCGCCGTAATACATGGTGGCGCCCACAGCGTCGCCTTTGACGAGGATTGCGTTCATGACGCCCTCGACGTTTGCGATGAGGCGACGCGTCGGAATCAAGGTCGGATGCACGCGCAGCTCTATGCCCTCTGGCGTGCGGCGCGTGATACCCAGCAGCTTGATGCGGTAGCCAAGCTGCTCTGCGTAGCGGATATCTTCCTGCGTCAGCTTGGTAATGCCCTCGGTGTAGGCTTTTTCAAACTGCATCGGGATGCCGAATGCAATCGCCGACATGATGGTGAGCTTGTGCGCGGCGTCTATGCCCTCGATGTCAAACGTCGGATCGGCCTCGGCGTAGCCGAGCTTTTGCGCCTGCGCCAGAACCGTGTCAAAAGACAGCCCCTTGTCGCGCATTTCCGACAGGATGAAGTTGGAAGTGCCGTTGATGATGCCGGCGATCCATTCGATGCGGTTGGCCGAGAGGCCTTCGCGCAGCGCCTTGATGATGGGCACACCGCCGGCGACCGCCGCCTCGAACGCGACAATGACGCCTTTTTTCTGGGCGGCAGAAAAAATCTCGTTGCCGTGCGTGGCGAGCAGCGCCTTGTTGGCGGTGACCACGTGCTTGCCGTTGGCGATCGCCTTGAGCACCATGTCCTTGGCGAAGGTGTAGCCGCCGATGAGCTCAATGACGATATCGATGTCCGGGTCCGTCACGACATCATTGGCGTCGCCCGTCACCGCGACCTTGCCACCGGTGATTTTTTTGGCGCGCTCGACGTCCTTGTCGGCGACCTTGGTAATGACGATACCGCGGCCGGCGCGGCGGGTGATTTCTTCCTGGTTGCGCGAGAGCACCGTCCAGGTGCCGCCGCCGACGGTGCCGATGCCAAGCAGGCCTACGTGTATGGGTTTCATAGCTTTCAGTTTCTCAGTGGTGAAGCCCGGTTGCCCGGGCGGTATCAGGCGTGACGCTTGCGGTAGCCGTCAAGAAAGCGCGCGATGCGGCCAATGGCCTCGGTCAGGTCGTCGCTGTTGGGCAAAAAGACAATGCGCAGGTGATCGGGTTCGGGCCAGTTGAAACCGGTGCCCTGCACCAGAAGGACTTTTTCCTGCTCGAGCAGCTCGAGGATGAATTGCTGGTCGTCCTTGATCGGGTACATTTTCAGATCGAGGCGCGGAAACAGGTACAAGGCCGCCTTGGGTTTGAAGCAGGTCACGCCGGGAATCTGCGTGATCAGCGAATGCGCGAGGTCTCTCTGGCGGCACAGCCTGCCGCCGGGGGCGACGAGGTCGTTGATGCTCTGGTAGCCGCCCAGCGCGGTCTGTATCGCATATTGCCCCGGAACGTTGGCACACAGGCGCATCGAGGCGAGGATGTTGAGTCCTTCGATGTAGTCGCTGGCATGGCGCTTGTCGCCGGAGACGATCATCCATCCGCTGCGATAGCCGCAGGCACGGTAGTTCTTGGACAGGCCGTTGAAAGTGACAAACAGCACGTCATCGGCGAGCGAGGCGATGGAGATGTGTTTTTCACCGTCGTAAAGCGTCTTGTCGTAAATCTCGTCGGCAAAGACGATCAACTCGTTCTGGCGCGCAATCTCGACCAGCTCGCGCAACAATTCCACCGGGTAAAGTGCGCCGGTCGGGTTATTCGGGTTGATCACGACGATGGCGCGCGTGCGCGGCGTGATCTTGCTGCGAATATCATCAAGGTCGGGCAGCCAGCCTGCACCCTCGTCACACAGGTAATGGCGAGGCGTGCCGCCGGCAAGGCTCACGGCTGCGGTCCAAAGCGGGTAATCGGGAGCCGGCACCAGCACTTCGTCGCCGTTGTTGAGCAGGCCCTGCATCACCATGACGATCAGCTCCGACACGCCGTTGCCGATGAAAATATCGTCCAGCGTCACCCCGGCGATGCCCTTCTCCTGGCTGTAATGCATGATCGCCTTGCGCGCCGCGAACAAGCCCTTGGAGTCCGAATAGCCCGAAGCGCTGGGCAGGTTGACGATGACGTCCTGGCGCACCTCATCGGGTGCGTCAAAACCGAAGGACGCGAGGTTGCCGATATTGAGCTTGAGGATACGGTGCCCCTCTTCTTCCATCTGCTTGGCGCGGACCATGACCGGCCCGCGAATGTCGTAACAAACGTCGGAAAGCTTGGCGGATTTGCGTATGGGTTTGAGCATGGGTGCCGTTCTGGTCGCTGCGTATTTTTGTCGTTATGAAGAAATCAGGCGGCCTGCACCGGCAGGCCGTCCTTGCGAAACATGTCCTTGATGCCGCGCACGGCCTGGCGCGTGCGCGCCTCGTTTTCGATCAGCGCAAAGCGCACATGCCCGTCGCCGTATTCGCCAAAACCGATGCCAGGCGAGACAGCAACCTTGGCGTCTTGCAACACCTTCTTGGCGAATTCGAGCGAGCCCATGGCGCGGTAGTGTTCAGGGATTTTCGCCCAGATGTACATGCTGGCCCTGGGAATGTCGACCATCCAGCCTGCCTCATGCAATCCGGCCACGAGGACGTCGCGGCGCTTCTGGTACTTTAGTCGAATCTCCTCGACGCAATCCTGTGGCCCCTCAAGCGCAACAATAGACGCAACCTGCACCGGCGTGAAGGTGCCGTAATCGTGATAACTCTTCATGCGCGCCAGGGCATGCACCATGTCCTTGTTGCCGACGACAAAACCGATGCGCCATCCGGCCATGTTGTAACTCTTGGACATGGTGAAGGTCTCGACGGCGATGTCGCGTGCGCCCTTTACCTCCATGATGGAAGGTGCGCGATAGCCGTCGAAGGTGATGTCGGCGTAGGCAAGGTCGTGCACCACAAGGATGTCGTGCTCTCTCGCAAGTTTGACCACGCGCTCGAAAAAATCGAGCTCGACACACATCGCGGTCGGGTTGCTCGGGAAGCCGAGGATCATCATTTTCGGCTTGGGATTGTACTCCATTACCGCGCGCTTGAGCTCCTCGAAAAAATCCACGTCCGGGGTCATGCGCACCGAGCGGATGTCGGCACCGGCGATCACCGCACCGTAGATGTGAATCGGATAGCTGGGATTGGGCACCAGCACCGTGTCGCCGCGCTCCATGGTAGCGAGCATCAGGTGAGCGAGGCCCTCTTTGGAGCCGATGGTGACAATGGCTTCCGAGTCCGCGTCGAGCTCGACGCCGTAGCGCGTCCGGTACCAGTTACATATGGCCTTGCGCAGGCGCGGAATGCCCTTTGAAATCGAATAGCCGTGGGTATCCGGACGCTGCGACGCTTCAACGAGCTTGTCCACTATATGCTGCGGCGTCGCGCCATCCGGGTTACCCATGCTCATGTCGATGATGTCCTCGCCACGATGGCGAGCGGCCATTTTCAACTCGTTGGTCGTGTTGAACACGTAGGGCGGCAAACGCTGGATGCGGGCAAATTCGCGCATGGGTGCTGGGACTTTTAGAGATTCCGGATCGGTTCTGGCGGTGCAGGGATGGGGTTGTGCTGCTGTTACACTACCCGGCTCGGGGGCGCGCAAAGCCCGTTAAACACAACATGATATCCGATGCTTACCGTCGCATCAAATCACATCGATGAATCAGGCACTTAGCCGATGAGCCCGGGCAGGCCGAGGAGCGTTCTCAGCGTTTGCGGTGGTTAAGGAAAAACCGGATGGCGAGCGGCGCGAGCCCCAGCAAGACCAGGGAGCCGATCAGTTCCGGCGACAACAGCCCTGCCATCGAATCGATGCGCGCAATCTGGGTGCCGGCGTTCACGAGCAGGATCGTTTCCAGCAGCATGCCCGCCTGGCTCGCCCAGAAAAACGTGGCAATGCGCATCGGCGTCAGCCCCATCACGAGGTTGATGACCGAATAGGGAAAAACCGGGATCAGGCCCAGCGAAATCAGGTAGAACGCACCGTCCCGTTCGATGCCCTTGTTGAACGCCACCAGGTGACCACCGAAGCGGCGCTGCACCCAGTCGCGCAGCAGGAACCGCGATGACATGAAGGCGATGGTGGCACCAAAAGCCGAGGCAAACGAAACCAGTACCGTCCCCCAGGGCAGGCCGAATATCGCGCCCGCACAAAGCGTGAGCAGCACAGTCCCCGGAATCGAAAGCGCCACCACCGTCATGTAGAGCAGCGCCGCCAAAGCGCTTGCGCGGAAGGGATAGGCGCCGGCGTAGCTTGCCAGCTCGAGTTGGTGGGCCTTGAAAAACTGCAGGTTCAGGTAGCGGTCAAGCCCAAACAAAAAATAACAACCGACCAGCGCCGCCGCGACAACCAGAAGCGCTATGCGACTAAATGTTGCCGACTTGAGCGCCGCTGCCACCGACTAGAAATACGATTGCAGGCTGCCGCGCCGGCGAATGTCCAGCGTCGCGCAGTGAAAGCCGCCGCCGAACATCTTGTAGTTCATGAAAGGCAGCGGGATTGGCTCAAAGCCCCAGCCCTTGAGGGCGGCGATCATGGAGACCTGCGACTCCTCGCAGATCACGCGCTTCTCATCGAGCTTGAGCATGTTCAGGCTGATCCACTTGCTCACCAGAGACAGGTAAAAGCGCCAGCTTGAATTGATCGGATCGGGCTGGGGTGCGACCAGTATCTGCCAGTCTTTGAGCACCTTGGGCAGGCGGGTTACGTCTACGAACTCCGGGTTGATCAACACCTTGCCCGGTCCGAGCGGAACAAAGGTTGTGTCGATGTGCATGGGCTGCGTGCAGCGCGTCTCGATCTCGTGCAGACGGTAGCCGTCACCAAGATGGCGGCGCAACCATTCCACGCCGCGCTTGTTGGTCACGTTGCTGCGCGTATAAAAAAGATCGCGTCCGCAGCGTGTGAAGTCGGCTGCGTCAAACAGCGGTTCTGCCTCGGTCAGCATGTAGCGCATCGGCTCGCCCGGATTGGGCGGTGTGTACGAGTAGTCGTAGGCCTTGTCATCGAGCATCGGTTTGGGGGCCGAGGTCCAGCGTGCGCCCTGGTCGAAATATTCGTTGAGCAGCTTGCGGTAGGCGTAGACCTCGAAATACCTCGAGCGCCAGGCCATGGGCGTTTCAATCATGTCGTCACCGACGATCAGGATGCCGTCGCGCGGACTGGCCGTGCAAAAGCCCTTCGAACTCCAGAACGGCGTTTTGGCGTTGTAATGAAAGTCCACCGGCTCCGGACGGCGTACCTTGATGCCCTCACGCTCGAGCAGGCGGGCCAGCCCTTCGAGTTCGCGTTTGGCCGGGTCGGCGATGATGCCCGGGTAGCGCAAGCCGGCCAGCGGACGGTAAAGACGCGCCGCCAGTGACGGCAGGTTGCCGGTGAAGGTAATGTGATTGACCGGGATGGTGGCGTGCTCGAGGCTGCCGACGATCACTTCTTCGAGCGGATCCCATTCGTTGTGGGAATTTACCGTGCAGCCGGCGGTTGCGACCGGCGCCTGCGGGGATACGGCGTTCAGGGTTTCAGACATTATAGTTTTGGCGACAAGACCATCAAAGGATCAATCAAGGGATCAAATAGCAGGAACCCTTGATTATACTGGGAATAAATATCGCAAGGAAACGTTGGCAGCAATCACGACTGCGGTAGAACTAGGCGCAATACTTGCCCGCCGTCGGAAACGGCGAATCAGCTGGCGGCGACGATGCACACGCCCAGCATGATGATGCCGATCCCGCCCAGTCGCGTGCGCGACACCGCCTCGCCAAACAGCACGCGGGCCGCCAGCGCGTTGAAAACATACCCGATGGAGACCATCGGGTAGGCGATGCTCACCTCGACCCGCGACAGCGCAAGAATCCAGACCAGCACGCCGGCGACATAGCACGCGACACCCGCGGCCACACGCGGGTCCAGGGCGAGAGCGAGCACGGCTTTCGCGATGTTGCCGAGCTTGAACGCAAACACACCGATCCGGTTGGTGCCTGCCTTGAGAAATAGTTGCCCGGCGGCGCCAAGCAGCACGCCGACAAGAACGAGCATGAACTCCATGGCGCTCATGGCCTGCTCACCACGACGCGACGTGCATCAGTGGCAATGACGCGCATGGGCACGCCCGCCTGCTCGAACTCCCGGAACACCGACGGCGGCATGATGGCCAGCGCCTGGGCTTGCGCCGCCCAAATGCGTTTAAACGTCTCGTAGTCCGGGATATAGCCTTGCGGCTCCTGCTCGATACCAAAAGCCAGCTCACCCTTGTATGCGACCAGCGTAAACGTGCGCTTGATATAAAACGGCAGCGTTAGGTCATGCATGCCGATGCTGTAGAACGGCAAGCCCGGTTTGAGCAAGGGCTTTATTTTCTCGGCAATGTGGACCCCCGAGTAGGCCGGCGAAAGCGCCTCGGCTCCGGTCACGAGCGATTGTCCGGACACCAGGCTAAGCAGCGCCAGCGCAACAACGCCCCGCTGTGTCATACCGGCGCGGAATAACAATGCGCTGGCAAGTGCGCCCACAAGCCAGAGCACGGCCGCCGCGATCACCCATGGCTCGTAGGCGGCATACAGCGCCTTTGGCGTTTCAGCATTACCCCAACGCCCCACCGCCGAGGAAAAATACAGCGCCGCCGCTGCGAGGACGGCCCCCGGGATGGCGTGCCAGAGGAGCGCCCTGCTGCTCATCGCCACCAGTTGCCGTCCCATCAGCAGCGCTATCGCCGGCAGCATGGGCAAGACGTAGAGCGTGAGTTTTGATTTGGACAGCGAGAAAAACACAAACACGACTACAACCCATACGACAAGAAATCGTCCGGGCTCAAATGCGCGCCGGTCTGTCACGGCGCGTTTCCAGGCGGTAGCCATCGACTGGGGCAGCAGTGTCGCCCAGGGCAGTATGCCAAGCAACAAAATCGGCACGAAAT
>CAITSH010000050.1 GCA_903895005.1 uncultured Pseudomonadota bacterium | reverse complement strand
GCAATGACATGCGGCTTGAGCAGCACGATCAGTTCGGTCCGCCGGTCGGTATTGCGATGGGTACCGAACAGTCCGCCCAGAACGGGGATTTGCGAGAGGAATGGAATGCCGTTCTTGCCAAAGGTTCTGGTGTCGCTGAACAGCCCGCCAAGTGCGATAACCTCGCCATCACGTACCGAGACCGTTGTCGCGATCCGCCGGGTCGAGATAGTCGGCGACTGGCGCTGCGTCGCAGAGCCTGCTGCCGATGAACTGATCTGGCTGACTTCCTGAGAGACATCGAGCTGGACCATGCCGCTCGCGTTGACACGCGGTGTGATCTTCAGGATCACGCCGGTGTCCTTGTATTCGATAGAGTTCGACTGGTTGAGCGTGCCGCCGCCAGTGATCGGCGTCACCTGCTGCGAGAGGACGGGAACCTGATCGCCCACCTGCAAAGCTGCCGTCTGGTTGTTGAGCACCATGAGCTTGGGTGCGGAGACGACCTTGACCGAGGTACGCTCTTCCAGTGCATTGAGCGCGCCGCTGATATCGTTGTTGTTGGAGAAGAAGTAGGAAAACCCCGGCAGAATCCGGCCCGGTGAGGCAGTGCTGCCCTCGCTCAGAGCAAAATTGGAATCGCCGGTCTGGAAGTTCCACTGGACGCCGAAGCGCAAGTCGTCGTTCAGCCCCACTTCGGTGATCGCCGCCTCGATCATCACCTGCAGTGGCGGAACATCGAGCTTGCGCAGCGCGTCCTCGACCACCGAGTAATCGTGAGCCGAGCCATAGACGACGACTGCGTTGTTGATGTCGTCGGCCGATATCCGCACTTTGAGCGACGATCCGCCGCCACCTTCGCTGCCAGACCGATTGGCCGCATTGGCACCGGCTTGATTTTGGGCTGCTGCGCCCTCTGCGCCGGGGCGCTGCTCGGGCGCGAAGGGATCCGGGTTGCTGGCCCCGGCACCAAACCCGCCGCTGCCGCTGCCGCTGCCAGTATCGCCATAAGCACCGCCGCCACTGATGCCGAAGCTGCCGTTGATGGTGCGCACCAGATCGCGCGCGCGGCTGTTCTGCACGCGGTAGATATAGAGGCGCGGCTCGTTGCTGGTGCCCTCGCGGTCGAGCACTTCGACCCAGCGGCGCACGTCTTCGAGATATTGCTTTTGCGCGCTGATTGCGATCACGCCGTTGAGCCGGTCCATACCGATCAGGCGCACAAGGCCGCGCGTGGGGGCATCGGGCGCGTTGATGAGCTTGTCGAGCTCGGGCACGATCTGGCGGCTGTCCATGTTCTGCGGGACATAGAGCGCGAACGACATCGAGCGCAGCCAGTTGACATCGAACTGGGCGATGATCTCGTGCGCGTTCTTTCGTTGCGCTTCGGTGCCTGCGATCACGATGGCATTGCGCGTGGTATCGAGTGACTGCACCGCGCCCGGCACCACCGTATCCAGCAGCTTCTTGAGCTCCTCGGCATTGGCGAACTGAAGTGTGACTGCCTCGCTGCCGAAGCCCCGGTCGGGCAGGAATTCGGTTCCGCGTGCCTTCGCCGCGTCCACGGTCATGATGCGGTAGCCCGAGCCTTCCCAGACCAGCGCAAGATTGGCCTTCTTCAGCGACGCTTCGAACAGATCGAGCAGCTGCTGGCGGTTCACCGGGCCCGGCGTGGTCAGCGCGACATCGACATCGCCTTCCACGCTGACGGTATAGGGAATGCGCAGTGTATCACGCAGCACGATCTGCGCGAGCGTGCGCACGTCGGCGCTG
>CAITSH010000049.1 GCA_903895005.1 uncultured Pseudomonadota bacterium | reverse complement strand
GGCCGAATCGGAATTGACCACGCCACGCTTGCTCTTGGAGCCGCGGTCTGCGGTGGCCGAGAACTGGCCCTTGGTGAGGCCGTAGACGCCGTGGTTCTCGAGGATGTAGGTCATGTTGACGCCGCGGCGCATGACGTGGGCGAACTGCCCCAGGACGATGGAGGCCGAGTCGCCGTCACCAGAGACGCCAAGATAGACGAGGTCGCGGTTGGCGAGGTTGGCGCCGGTGAGCACAGAGGGCATGCGCCCGTGCACGGTGTTAAAGCCGTGCGAGTTGCCGAGGAAATAATCCGGCGTCTTGGACGAGCAGCCGATACCCGAGAGCTTGGCCACGCGATGCGGCTGGATGTCGAGCTCCCAGCAGGCGTGGATAACGGCCGCTGAAATGGAGTCGTGGCCGCAACCTGCGCACAGGGTGGACACCTTGCCCTCGTAGTCGCGGCGGGTGTAGCCGACCTTGTTTTTTTCAAGGGTCGGGTGGTGGAGCTTGGGTTTGGTGATGTAGGTCATGTGATCTCGCTCTCTTTGCTCTGTCGCTGCGCTTGGCTTTCCCCCTCTCCCCTGGCCCCTCCCCCGCCAAGGGGGAGGGGAATAGGAGAGTTGGTCGCGTTCAGGTCATGCAGATTTCATATTGTCATCGACTGGAAACGCCCTATTGGCGCGGGTTTCCAGCACATTCATCTATGCGGCCTTGCCTTTTTTCTTGATCGGTTCGACATTCAGCGCCCTGACCCGCTCGCTGATTTCCTTGATGATGAAGCGGGCGGTGATGGGGGTTCCGTCGTAGTGCAGGACGGGCATCAGGTGGGCCGGGTCGACGTTGAGTTCGTTCACCAGAAGCGTGCGGAACTGCGCGTCGCGGTTTTGCTCGATGACGAACACCTGCTCGTGGCTGGCGATGAAATCCATCACCGAATCGGGGAACGGGAAGGCCCGGATGCGCAGGATATCGACGTGCATGCCGTCGGCCTCGAATGCCGCCAAGGCCTCGTGCATGGCGGGGCTGGTGGAACCGAAGTAGATCGCGCCGAACTTGGTTTTCTTTTTGGCTTCGGTGAGCACCGGCTGTGGCACCAAGGCCTTCGCGGTTTCGAACTTCTTCAACAGGCGTTGCATGTTGTAGACGTAGTCGGCGCCCGCCTCGGAGTAGATCGCGTAGGGGTTCTTGCTGGTGCCGCGCGTGAAGTAACCGCCCTTGGTGGGGTGGGTGCCCGGATAGGTGCGGAAGGGAATGCCGTCGCCATCCACATCGAGGTAACGGCCGAATTCCTTGCCATCGTCGAGCATTTTTTCGGTCATGACCTTGCCGCGGTCGTACTCGTGCTTGTCGTCCCAGGCAAAGGGCTCGGACAGGCGCTGGTTCATGCCGATATCAAGGTCGGTCATCAGGAACACCGGCGTCTGCAGGCGGTCGGCGAGATCAAGGCAATGCGCCGCCATGCTGAAGCACTCGGTCGGGTCTTCGGGAAACAGCAGCACGTGCTTGGTGTCGCCGTGACCCGCGTAGGCACAGGCGACGATGTCCGACTGCTGCGTGCGCGTGGGCATGCCGGTCGAGGGACCGCCGCGCTGCACGTCAATGATGGTGGCGGGAATCTCGGCAAAGTAGGCAAGGCCGATGAACTCGGTCATCAGCGAGATGCCGGGGCCGGAGGTCGCGGTAAAGGCGCGAGCGCCGTTCCAACCGGCGCCAACCACGATGCCGATCGAGGCGAGTTCGTCCTCGGCCTGCACGATGCCAAACTTGTTCTTGCCGGTGTCCTTGTCCACACGCAGCTTGGCGCAGTATTTCTGGAAGGCCTCGGCGAGCGAGGAGGACGGCGTGATCGGGTACCAGGCGCAGACCGAGGCGCCGCCATACACGCAACCGAGCGCGGCGGCGGCATTACCCTCGACGAGGATCTTGTTGCCCACGGCATCGGCCTTGCGCACCGTGAGGCCGATCGGGCACTTGAGGTTCTCCAGCGCGTAACTGCGGCCCATTTGCAGCGCGTGCACGTTGGGCTTGAGCAGCGCTTCCTTGCCCTTGTACTGCTCGCCGATAAGGCCGGCGATTTCGTCGGCGTCCATGTCGAGCAGCGCCGACAGCGCGCCGACGTAAATGATGTTCTTGAACAGCTGGCGCTGGCGCGGATCGGTGTAACTCATGTTGCAGATCTCGGTGATCGGCATGCCGATCACGTTGATGTCGTCGCGGAATTTCGAGGCGGGCAGCGGCTTGGTGTTGTCGTAAAAGAGGTACCCGCCGGGTTCGATTTCCTTGACGTCGGCGTCCCAGGTCTGCGGGTTCATCGCCACCATCAGGTCAACGCCGCCGCGACGGCCGAGGTGTCCGGCTTCGGTGACGCGCACCTCGTACCAGGTGGGCAGGCCCTGGATGTTGGACGGGAAAATATTGCGCGGGGACACCGGCACGCCCATACGGATGATGGACTTGGCGAAGAGCTCGTTGGCCGAGGCCGAGCCCGAACCGTTGACGTTGGCGAACTTGACGACGAAGTCGTTTACCGCCGTGATTTGCTGGGTCATGCGACTCTCCTCAGCGGGGCCTTTTTACCTGCGTCACTCTTGTGGCAGCCGGGCCCGGCATGGGTCATCTTGAGCAGGAACTTCTGCATGTCCCAGGCGCCGGTGGGGCAGCGTTCGGCGCACAGACCGCAGTGCAGGCAGACATCCTCGTCCTTGGCCATGATGCGTCCGGTCTTGAGCGCGCCCGACACGTAGAGGTCCTGCGTGAGTTCAGTGGCCGGCGCGTTGAGCCTGGTGCGCAGGTCGGCCTCTTCCCCGTTTTCGGTGAAGGTGATGCAATCCATCGGACAGATGTCGACGCAGGCGTCGCACTCGATGCACTGCGCGGCGTTGAACACCGTCTGTACGTCACAGTTGAGGCAGCGCTCGGCTTCCTTGAACGCGAGGGCCGCGTCAAAACCGAGTTCGACCTCGACCTTGATGTTCTTCAAGGCGATGTTGATGTCTTTATGCGGCACCTTGAAACGCAGGTCGTTGACCGGCGCATTGTCGTAGCTCCACTCGTGTATGCCCATTTTTTGCGAGTAGAGGTTGACCATGGGCGGCGGACGGTCGGTGATGTCTTCGCCGGAGCAAAACTTGTCGATCGAGATGGCGGCCTCGTGACCGTGTGCCACAGCCCAGATGATGTTTTTCGGGCCGAAGGCGGCGTCACCGCCAAAGAACACGTTCTTGATGCTGCCCTGCAGGGTCGTGGCGTCGACCACGGGCATGCCCCACTTGTCGAACTCTAGACCGATGTCGCGCTCGATCCAGGGAAAGGAATTTTCCTGGCCGACAGCAACGAGAACATCGTCGCACTCAAAGGTCTGGTCGGGCTCGCCGCTTGGCACCAGGCTTCGCTTGCCCTTGGTGTCGTAGATGGCCTTGACCTTCTCAAAGCTCATGCCGGTGAGCTTGCCGTCGGTGTGCAGGAAGGCCTTGGGCACGAGGTAGTTGAGGATCGGAATGCCCTCGTGCGCGGCGTCGTCCTTTTCCCAGGGTGAAGCCTTCATTTCTTCGAAGCCCGACCGCACGATGACCTTGACGTCGTCGCCACCGAGGCGCTTGGAGGAGCGGCAGCAGTCCATGGCGGTGTTGCCGCCGCCCAGCACGATGACGCGCTTGCCGATTTTTTCGATATGACCAAAGGAAACCGAGGACAGCCAGTCGATGCCGATGTGGATATTTTTCGCGGCCTCCTTGCGGCCGGGCAGGTCGAGGTCGCGGCCGCGCGGGGCGCCCGAACCGACGAACACCGCGTCATAGCCCTTGGCGAGCAAGCCCTTGAGGCTGTCGATGCGCTCGCCGGCGCGAAAATCAACGCCGAGGTTGATGACGTAACCGACTTCCTCGTCGATGACTTCTTCGGGCAGACGGAACTTGGGAATCTGGCTGCGGATCATGCCGCCGGCGCGCTTGTCGCCGTCGAACACGGTGACTTCGTAGCCAAGCGGCGCGAGGTCGCGCGCAACGGTCAATGCAGCCGGGCCGGCACCAACACAGGCGATTTTCTTGCCGTTGGTCTTGCTGGGCTTTGGCGGAAGACGTGAGCTGATGTCTTCCTTGAGGTCGGCGGCGACGCGTTTTAAACGACAAATCGCCACGGGCTCGGGCTTGGCCAAGTTCTCTTCTTCGACGCGGCCGCGGCGGCAGGCCGGTTCGCAGGGGCGGTCGCAGGTTCGGCCAAGAATGCCCGGGAAGACATTGGATTCCCAATTGACCATGTAGGCATCGCCGTAGCGGCCTGCCGCGATCATGCGGATGTATTCGGGGACCGGGGTATGGGCCGGACAGGCCCACTGACAATCGACAACTTTATGGAAGTAATCGGGTGCTGCAATATCAGTCGGCTTCAATATGCCATCTCCTTGTTGCCCCGGTTTGCGGTTGCGCCAGCCTCTGGTGAAGCCTGTCGCTGTCGTCGTTTGACACCGGTGGAAGCCGGCGTGGGGCGTGTGCGCGTCATACTACGCCGGCGCGGGGAACATGGAAAGGGCAGGTGATATCAAGCCCCTGCACAGTACGCCAGGGCTCTTGATCAGGCGGGCGCGTGACTGCGGCCCGGGGTAAATACGGTGTTTGCGGTGCGGACCAAGACAGGGCCGGCGCAGCCGCGCTATTTGATGCGCCGCAGCGTGGGTTTGCCAGTGGGCCGGGCAGGCGGCGTATCGGGTGCATCTGGCGGCGATGCCGGTGCGGAAGACTCTGACTCGGAAGCCTGCGAAGAAGCCTGCATACCATCCGGTTCAAACGCCGTGGCCTGGCGCTGGTCGGTATCAACTGACCTGCCGCGGCCGTTTTCGCGCGCGTACACCGCCGAGACGGCGGAAATGGGCACCGAGATTTCGCGCGCAATGCCGCCAAAGCGCGCCTGCAGCTCGACGAACTCGTTACCCAGTTGCAG
>CAITSH010000048.1 GCA_903895005.1 uncultured Pseudomonadota bacterium | reverse complement strand
GACATTGACGGCATAGAAGCAGATGACCGAGGCGCTGAAGCCGACAATCACCGCCCCAAGCGGTCCCACCGATCCTGCGGCCGGTGTGATAGTGGCAAGGCCTGCGATGAGGCCTGTCACCGTTCCGATTAGTCCGGGGCGCCCAAACCTGATCCATTCGATCGCCATCCACGTCAGCGCTCCCGTCGACGCGGACAGGTGCGTGACCAGCATTGCGTTGCCAGCCGACTGGCCGGCGCTCAATGCCGAGCCAGCATTGAAGCCATACCAGCCGACCCACAGCATCGCAGCGCCGATCATAACCAGTACCGGGCTGTGTGGCGGCCGCATCTCGTGGGGGAAGTGCTTCCGCTTGCCTACCAGCACGGCGACCAGCAACGCCGACGATCCCGCCGTCGCATGCACCACAAGGCCGCCGGCAAAATCCCGCACGCCTTGCTCATACAGCCAGCCGCCCGGCGCCCAAACCCAGTGGCACACCGGCGCATAGACCAGCAGCATCCACAGGCTCGAAAAAATCAGCACGAACGCAAAGCCAGCGCGCTCGGGATAGGCCCCAACAATCAGTGCGGGCGTGATGATCGCGAACGTCATCTGGAACATGAAGAACACAGATTCGGGTATCGTGCCGGTCTCGCTGTTTGCAGTGACACCGGACAGAAAGGCCTTGTTCAAACCACCCCAGACCCCGTTCGCGGCGCCGCCGTCGCCAAATGCGATGGAGTAGCCCAGGAAGAACCAGAGCAGGGACATCAGGCAGGCGATGACGACGCACTGGCTGAGAACCGACAGCACGTTCTTCGACTACACCAGTCCGCCGTAGAAAAGTGCTAGTGCCGGCAGCGTCATCATCAGAACGAGCGCTGTCGCGGTCAGCATCCAAGCCGTGTCGCCGGAGTTGGTTTCGGCGAAAGCCGCGGGAGCGGCGAACAGCGCGCAAGCTACGCCCACGGCAGCGCGGCGGCCGTATCTCAGAAGGGTCATGGGGTCCTCACAGATTCACCAACTGATGCGGTGTTGCCCGCTTGTTAGGCGAGACGGCGCGATTCAGGGCGACGAAGGCTGGGCGTTCAGCCCGTGCGTCGCCTGACGCCCAATATTCATGCAAAAAAAGAGCAAAATGCTCAAAATCTCATCGCCCTTTCGGCTTTCATCCGGCGGCGCGCGTTTGCTGCCACCGGCTCAGCGCCTACAATTTGCGCTCGATTGACAGACGTAGCTCATATGCTACAAATGTAGCGTCAATCGAACTGGAAGGGTGATTCATGTCGCCAACCGCCACGCGGACCGAGCTCTCGATACTGAAACATCTCTGGTCAGGTAACCGGATGAGCGCGCGGGAAGTCCACGACGCCGTCAGCACCGAGACGGGGTGGAGCTATTCCACCACGCGGACGCTGCTCACTCGGATGGAGGAAAAGGGGCTGGTCGCCAAGGCGGACGTGCATGGCGTCGCGGTCTACGCGCCGGCGCTGTCGCGGGTGACAGTCCTGGGGGCGTTGGCGCGGGAACTGACGCGCGATGTGTTCGACATCAAGGGCGCGCTGCCGGCCTCGATGTTCGCCGATAGCCCGCACCTCACGGGCGATGAGCTGGCCG
>CAITSH010000047.1 GCA_903895005.1 uncultured Pseudomonadota bacterium | reverse complement strand
GACAGCCCGAGCGTGTAGGTGGTCTTTTTCGGGTCGTTGTCGGCATTGTCGGTTCCTGCGTAGTTGCAGGTGATTTCGGCGATGTCGCCCTCGGTCACTTGGGCGGTGGCACTGTCCACTGAGATGAAGGAAATTTCCGGGTGGGGCGTGCCGGGACGTGGTATCAGCTTGGTGATCGAGTTGCGGTGGCATAGGAACACCTGGGTGGCCGTCCACTTGCCCTCATGGTCGACAGCGAGCGAGTAGTTTGGCTGCGGGTAAAGTTGGCCCTGCTGGATTGCAATGTGTCGTGGCATCTTGGCCTAGACGTGGCGTCAACCGAACACGGGAATAAGATTGCCGGTGCCGGGTTTCATCCGCTCGCTCATGTCGCGCAAGATCCGGTTGGTTTCGCCGGTGAGCTTGTTGTTCTCGCGCTGGGCGTCGAGCGTGCCTGACGAATAGCCACCGCCGCCGACCTTCCCCAGTGACGTAACGATGGGCGCGAAGGTGTCGGATGTGGGTTTGTTTGGGCTTGGGCCTGTCGGTTGCGCTGCTGCTGCGGCGTCCGCCACCTTTTTTGCTGCCTCGGGTTTTGGCAGAGCGTCACGGATCGATCCAAGCACGGTGTCCATGCTTTGCTTCATCCCCGTGGTGTCGATCACGTCGGCGGTGTTAGAAAACGCATCGCCGAAGCGGTTGGAGATGTTTTCACCGGCCTCCTTGAGCCGCTGTCCCACTTTTTCGGCCAGTGGTCCGAGTTGGTCACCCGCAGCACCGAAGCGATTGGCCGCCTCAGCGTCGAGCATCCCCGCAGATTCACGCAAGGCACCCTGGGCTGAGTCGATGGCACCGCTTTGGCCAAACAACTCGGCGAGGGGTCGGGCGATTTCCATGGCTTCCGCGAGGCCCTTCTGGAGGAACCCGATGGCGGATAGAAAGATCCCGATGAGCACGTTGCCCATGCCCTTCCAGAAGTCGGCGGTGGTGAGGACTTGGAAGTAGGTGATGGCGGTTCGAAAAACTTCCACGATGTATTGCCCGGCAGCGGCGATGGTTCCACGCAAGGACGCCCACAGGAAATTCACACTCATCGCAAACCCGAGCTTCAGAGCGGTGCCGACGAGGTTAAGGAACTCACCACTCCGGAACACGGCGATCACGTATTGGATCGCGTCGCGGATCTTGGTTCCTGCCTCGGTGGCGAGGGGAGCCAGTTTTTGGGCAAGCGCGATCGCTTGTTCGACGAGCGGGCGGATGGCGTCATTGATCGGCGTGCCGAGCGTAAGGAACACCTCGTTGATCGTGTCCTTCAGAGTGGAGAACAATCCGTTAGTCGTCTTGCTTTGCGCCTCCATCATGCCCGCGAACTTCCCGCCCTGTGAGGTCATGTTGACGAATGCCTGCTCGATCTGCGGAAATCCTACTTGGCCGGATTCGACGAGTTTTTTCACCTCAGAATCCGACACGCCAAACTGCTTGGCGAGTTCGCCGATGATCGGAATTCCTCGGCCTGTTAGCTGGTTGATGTCTTCAGCAAAGAGCCGCCCTTGGACGCGTGCCTTGCCGTAGAGTTCAGCGATTTCGTTGACCGGTGCCTGCACACCCGCCGACACGTCACCAATGCGAGCGAGGGTAGCGGCCACTGTGTCTGACCCTTCCCCGAAGGCGATCAACTTGCGACCGGCATCCGCGAGTTCCGGAAACTCGAATGGCGTCTTCGCCCCGAGTTCGCGGAGTTGCGCGAGTGTTTGTTCTGCCTTACCCGCATCGCCGATCAACGTGGTGAACGCCACCTTGGTCTGCTCGAAGTCAGCGGCGGAAGTGACTGCCTTGATCCCTGCGGCCAATGCCACGCCACCACCTGCTAGGGCCGCACCGATGCCCACCTTCAACCCCGCAGCGCTGAGGCTCGCCATCTTCTTGGCTGATGCGGAAACGAGCTGCGTGGCACTCGCCATGGACCGCTTCAATGCGGAGATGTCGGCTCCAAGGGTGACGGTCAGCGCGCTCATGCGCCGGGGGTGGAGTCAACTGGAGATGGAGAACGATAAAGCTCAGCGACGGGCGATACCCCGTCCGCTTGAGCAACTGGTTAGACATGTATTACCCTTGTTTCCCTTCGATTGCACACAAAAGAATAGCCCCCGCAAGCCCAAGTCGCCTGTCAAGCAAACCATTTGCATCCATTGAAAAATTAAGATTTATTTTAATGACAAAAGGATTGAAATTTTGTTTATAAATACAAACTTGTTTGCCATTTACTGTTCCGTGATATTTCTGCGGTATCAGGTTCGTCAGAAAACGACGGATTAGTGCAAGAAGCATGCTGTCCTCTTGGATTAAACCTATTTCCCTGTTTTCTGCATCCATTATTATCCATTCGTCTTTAATTAAGGATTTCATCCCCTTCCTTTTTAAAACTCCTACTTTAATATTATTGATAGGATCAAAAACTTCATATGCAGCCGAAAAATCTATTATCTGGCTTGTGATAATAGTCAAAACTTCAGTTCGCATATCCTCGCCAGTATAGACTCTTATGTCTTCTTTTAACTTGAATGATTTCTGTTTGGAATAGAAAGCAACTTTGCCATTTGGGTCATAGATATGGAATGCAGCACCAAACAGCTTAAATATTTTTCTGCGCACAAGATAATTTGTGTGTTGAAAGACCTGCTGGATATTGGACTGCTCAGGCAGTGCTTTGTTGTCGATCATTATTTTTTCCTCTGTTTATTTGATGTCTAACAGTACTGTTGAGCAGCGCGCAGTATTTGTCCTGTAACAACCGCGTGCGGTTTAACTGGTGCAAATACGGCACGGAAGCATACCTTTCCGTGTCTTCCTATTCGGGACGAATATTTTTGGCTAGGTGTCAGCGGCAATAGTACTTGTTAGCTACGTAGCAAAATCAGATCTTTTGGCACAAGCATAAATTTTGGAAATCGACCTGATCCTCACTAGTCCATCTCCCGCGCAACGCCTCCAGTTGCTCGCTTAGGCCCCGTTTTTGCAGCGCCCGACTTAATGTACTGATCCGCAATACTTAACGCAAAAATAGAACCACTACAGGCAGCTTGAATATCAAAAGCCACGCCACCACTGATTCCTAAACGATTCTGCAATAAACACGCGGTACTTGGATACACTTTGTCCGGTGTGCCTGTCGCAACAATAATTAAATCAATGGCATCTGCTTCAATTTTTGCCGCTTCAATAGCTTGACGCGCCGCCACTTCCGCCATACTCGCCGCTGTTTCGTCCGCACCAGCAATGCGACGACTACGAATCCCCGTACGCTCAAAAATCCATTCATCGGAGGTATCAACACGCTGCGCTAACTGATGATTTGTGACGATATTTTTGGGCAAATAACCGCCTGTACCAATAATTTTACTGTAGCGTGTCATGAGATTGTCCGTTGCGCGAGCGAGGCTTCGACTTGTTGCGTAATTTTTTGAATGACATTGTGCTGAACTTCAACTTCAGCTAATTTG
>CAITSH010000046.1 GCA_903895005.1 uncultured Pseudomonadota bacterium | reverse complement strand
GGTCCGGGGCTCGTAGGCGAGTCCCTTTTTCATCGCCCAGGTAGCGACCTGGTGGTGAACTGGGATGACGGCGTAGTCATTCATGGCAATACCCATTGCTTCGCGCGCAGCGGTTTCTCGTTTGGCCGGATCAACAGAGGCAAGCGCCTGCTCGACCAGCTGGTCGACCTTGGGATTGCCGTAGCGTCCCCAGTTCCAGGTGCCGTACCCCTTGTCGGCATTCGGCGTGGCGACCAAGGTGCGTAGTGCGAGGTCAGCGCCGAACGATCCCCAGCCGAGCATGGCAAAGCCAAAATCGCCGTTGCGTGCCTTGGTGAAGTAGCTCGCCGCCGGATGGGTTTCGACGCGCGACACGGCGATGCCGGCGCGCGCAAGCATTTGTGCGACCACCTGCGCGACCTGGTCGTCGTTGACGTACCGGGTGTTGGGCGCGGCAAGCACGATGGAAAAACCGTCAGGGTAGCCGGCGGCCGCCAGCAGCTTTTTCGCCCCGTCCGGATCGTAGGCTGCGGGTTTGACGCCGGCGTTAAATCCGAATACGGGCGGGGCGACGATGTTGCCGGCGGGCAGAGCGAAACTTTCCATGGCGCGCTCTACAATCGCTCGGCGATTAATGGCCATGGCGATGGCCTCGCGTACGCGCACGTCCTTGAACGGGTTCTTCGGAAGGGGTTTGCCGGTCTTGTCGGTGACGCCGGGCGGCTGGTCGCGATACTGGTCGAGGTGAAAAAAAATCGTCCGCCAGGAGACCTTTTGCTCGAGACGGAACGCGGCGTTGGACTTGATGCGGGCGGCGTCGGCTGTCGGAATGTTTTCGATCGCATCGACATCGCCTGAAAGCAGCGCCGCGGTGCGTGCCGGGTCGCTGGGCAGGATGCGTAGCGTGACCTTGTCCCAGGCCGCACCTTTGCCTCCCGCGCTGCCCCAGTAGCCTTCATTTTTAACGAGTTCGACACGATCGCCGCGCTTGAACGTAGCGAGTTTGTACGGACCTGTTCCCACCGCCGCCTTGCCGGAGTTGAAGTCTTCCGTTGTCGCGCCGGCCGCGGATTTTCGCGACACGATGTAAATCGAGTTAAGGTCGTACGGCAGCATGGCGTAGGGTGTCGCGGTCTTCAAGCGAATGGTGTATGGATCGACAATCTGTTTCGATACGATTGGTTTGACGAAGTTGGCGAATTGCCCGCCTTTGTTCCCCAGCTCGGCGGCGCGGTCGATGGAAAAGGCGACGTCTTCAGCATTGAAATCGGCGCCATCGTGAAATTTCACGCCGCGGCGCAGCTTGAATTCCCAGGTCGTCCCGTCGATCGCCCGCCATGAGGTCGCCAAGCCTGGTACGAGGCGCGTATCGGCATCGACGTGGGTCAGGGCATCAAAGATATGCCAGTCGACGGCGTTGTTCGGCGCGATGTTGGTCTGGTGCGGGTCGATGGATGTCACGTCCGCGCCCAGACCGATCCGCAGGTCGGCGGCTTGTGCGGAAATGGCGAGCATTGCCGCCAGAGTTAGCGCGGCAAGACTCAGCGATTTGAAGTATGAAATTTTCAACATGCGAGCAGTGTAATCGCAGGCCGCAGGTTTGCGCCGGCGGACTTCATGTCTGGGTTCTCGTCATCAGCCAGTCGTGCCACATCCGGCGGAACGCGGTTTCCATTTCGCGGGCAAACCCGGCGTAATCCTGCAGGGGCGACGCGGCGAATCGCAGTCGCAAGTCGCGGCGCAGTCCGGCAAGCAGGACCGGATCGCGGGCGAGTGCGACAGCGATTTCCACATAGTTCTGATCATTCGCCGCGACGAGGTCCGGCAGCCCGAGGTTGGCGAGCAGGGAAAGCGTTTGCCGCCCTGCAATCATGGGCTGTTCCAGAGTCACGACTGGCACGCCCATCCACAGCGACTCCAGGCTGGTCATGCCACCGCAAAATGGGAAGGGGTCCAATGCGATGTCGATATCGTGATAGGCGTACGGCGCTTTTTCAACCGGCATGAAGCCGCGCAGTTCAAGCCTCTTCGTGTCCATGCCGGCATTCGCCGCCAGCTTCAGGAAACGCGCACAATTCGGCCCGTCGCCAAAGGCCGCGGCCTGCATGATCAAGCGTGACTGCGGCACGGCGGCGAGAACACGCGCCCAGACTCCCAGGACGAGTTCGTTTACTTTGGATAGGTTGTTGAAGCAACCAAAGGTGACGTGGCCGTTGCGCGTTGCGGGCAACGCGCTCACCTTCGGCATGTATTCGGAGGGCTGGTAACAGAACCGCGTGTTCGGGAGGCGAAGCAGATTTTCGCTGTAAAAGCGCTCCTGTCCCGATGGCGAGGAGTGCGGGTCGGACAGGAAGTAGTCCATCGTTTCGAGACCGGTGGTATTGAAGTAGCCGAGCCAGCTAACCTGTATCGGCGCCGCGCGGCCGGCAAACAACCGCAGGCGGTTGTGGATGGTGTGTCCGGCAAGGTCTACAAGGATGTCGATGCGGTCGCTGCGGATGAGGTCGTGCAGCTGCTCATCTGAAAGTACGGCCACATCACGCCAACTGTGCGCCAGCGGCAGCAGCCTTTCGGTAACGACATCTTTTTGCGGGAAGTTGTAATAACAGACCGCTTCGACCGCGCTGCCATCGAAGGCCCCGAGGATAGGGCCGAAGATATAACTGACCGGGTGGCGCCTGAGGTCGGGTGAGATAAAACCCACGCGCAAGGGGCGCGCCAGGTCTGGCGAATTGTCAAAGCGCGGTGATTGGCGGTAAAGCGGTGCCGCGACAGCCTGCGCCCAGGCGCGGTGTTCGTCGAATACCTGCTGCGGTGTGGCCACTGGGTCATAGTTAAGGTTGGCGAGCACGCTGGTCAGTGCATCGGGAAAGTCCGGCGCGATTTCGTAAAGTCGGCGGTAGTGCATCACGGCTTCACTGATTCGCCCGAGCTGGTTATAGCAATTGGCCAGGTTGTTATGCACCTTGGCTGAATCCGGGGTGAGCATCAGCGCCCCGGTGTAATGTTCGACCGCTTCGCTCCAGCGCTTGCGCTGTTCTAGCGCCCAACCGAGTGCGGCGCGCGCCTCGAAGGGGGCGGGCGCGGCCGGCCATGAATCCATAAGCAGTGTGATCGCCTCGTCAAGCAGGGCAGTCTCGTCCGCGTTGTGTTCCGCGGCAGCCCCTAGCAGGGCGTTGGCATAGTCGTGGACAAGGCCGGGCATGTCCGGGGGCAGGGCGCGAAAGCCACGGATCGCTTCGGCGTAACGCCTTAGCTCTGCCTGTGTCTTGGCTTGGTTGTAGCTTGCCGAGGGGTAGTCGGGCTTGAGCGCAAGGGCGGCGCCAAACGCGGAGCACGCTTCGTCGGAGCTACCCAGCGCGACGAGCACGTTGCCGCGATTGAAGTGGTATAGCGCGACCGTCTTGCGGATGGCTATTGCATGGTCGATGTCGCGTAGCGCTATGACGTGATCGCCGCGCTGGTGGCTGATCAGTCCAAGCAGGTGGATGGCGGCGTGACTGCGGGGGGCGCGCCCGACCAGGCTGCGGTAGGCCGCTTCGGCCTGCTCAAGTCGCCCGGCTTCATGCAGGGCGATGGCCGCATCCAGTTCGGCTTGCGGGTCAGGCGGTTTGCCGCCGAGCAGTTTGCGCAGCGCGGCTAGCAGGACTCAGCCTTTCTTTGGCTTTGCCGCGATGGTCTTTAAGCTTTTTGGGACGGTATTCGGCACCGCGGGCATCGTCTTGGGCGCTATAGCCTGCATCAACTGGGTGAACACCCTCGGGTTGCCGCACACAACGTGGCCGTTCTCAAGGTAGCCCTCATTGCCTTCGAAGTCTGATATCAGGCCACCGGCCTCAAGTATCAGCAGTGCGCCGGCCGCCATGTCCCACGAGGCAAGACCCATCTCCCAGAATCCGTCGAGCCGGCCGCTGGCCACGTAGGCGAGGTCAAGCGCAGCCGATCCGGCCCGGCGAACGCCGGCCGATTTCTGGATGACGCTTTTGTGCATTTCCATATACTCATCGAGGCTCTCGAGGTCACGGAAGGGGAACCCGGTCCCGATCAGGCTGTCCCGTAGCTGCGTCCGCTTGGACACGCGGATGCGCCTGTCGTTGAGATAGGCGCCATGGCCGCGGCTGGCCGTGAACAGTTCGTTGCGCGTCGGGTCATAAACCACCGCCTGCGTGAGCACGCCCTTGTGCGCGAGCGCGATTGAAATCGAATACTGCGGAAAGCCGTGGATGAAATTGGTCGTACCGTCGAGGGGGTCAATGATCCAGACGTATTCGGACTCTCCGGATGCGCCCGACTCCTCTGCTAGAATCGCATGCTTGGGATAGGCCTCCAAAAGGGTATTGATGACAGCCTCTTCCGCCGCCTTGTCCACCTCGGTAACAAAATCGTTGTGACGTTTCTTGACTATCGTCAGGCCTTCTACGTCGCGCGATGCACGGTTGATGATGTTGCCGGCGCGGCGTGCCGCTTTCACGGCGATGTTGAGCATGGGTTGTTGCATGATAAATAGCAGGGGTTACTAGAGGTGCGAAGTATGGATTCTATCAGGGCAGGGGTGCCGGCCGCCCTCTATTGTTGTTTTGCCTCGCAGCCTGTCCTGCCGGAGATCGCACTTGATTGAACCGGATAATCTGCTGCAGCGCGTGAGTGTGGTGCTGGTTCGCACCACGCATCCTGGCAACATCGGCGCCGCTGCGCGCGCAATGAAGACCATGGGGCTCAGCCGGCTGGTTCTCGTCGAGCCGCGCTATTTCCCGGATCCACAGGCGACAGCCATGGCCAGCGGTGCCGACGATGTGCTTTCATCGGCACGCGTCTGTTCCTCACTGGACGAGGCGCTTGAGTCGACAGCGTTTGCGGTTGCGCTCACGGCACGCATTCGCGAGCTCGCTTATGAGCCGGTGAACATCCGTACTGCAGCTACGCAGGTGCTCGCCGAAGCGGGCAATGCCGAAGTGGCGCTGGTCTTCGGGACGGAAATGTCGGGACTTTCTAACGACGAAGTCCTCAAATGCCAGCTTGCGGCCATGATCCCGGCGGTAAAGGGTTACTCATCGCTCAACATCGCGGCATCCGTGCAACTGGTCGCTTATGAGATTCGCATGGCCCTTCTCGGAGGGGGGGTGGGCGCGCCGCCGTTCCAGGAGCCCGCAAAAATCGGCGACATCGAGCGCTTTTACGAGCACCTGCAGTGCAACCTGATTAGCAGCGGTTTTTTGGATCCTGCGTTTCCGAAAAAGTTGATGGAGCGCTTGCGACGTCTGTTCGGACGCGCAAGACTTGAAAAGGAGGAGGTCAACATTCTTCGCGGGATACTGACCGAATGGGACAAGCGGATGGCGGAGCGCCGCCCGGATAAGGTTGACTGAATTACTCGAGAATTGGTGCGATTATGCAAATGTCGTCGATTGCGGGGCTATTTACGGGTTGGCAAGTACCGCAAATGTTTTTTATAAAGCACATTAATAAGTATTCTTAATTAGCGGATTAATAATGTTTTCAAGAGTACGAGAAGATATTGCATCCGTATTTGAGCGCGATCCGGCTGCGCGCTCGACGCTGGAGGTCCTGACCTGTTACCCCGGGTTTCACGCGCTGCAGATTCACCGACTTTCGCACTGGTTATGGGGTGAAAAGCTGCACTTCCTGGCGCGGTTTTGCTCCCACGTCGGGCGTTGGCTGACCGGCATTGAGATCCATCCGGGGGCAACCATAGGCCGCCGGGTCTTTATTGACCACGGCATGGGTGTGGTCATCGGTGAAACTGCGGAAATAAGCGAAGATTGTACTTTGTATCATGGGGTTACGCTTGGCGGCACATCTTGGAACAAGGGCAAGCGGCATCCAACTCTGGCGAAGGGCGTGGTTATTGGCGCAGGCGCTAAAGTGCTGGGGCCGATTCTTGTCGGCGAGGGTGCCAAGATAGGTTCAAACGCCGTGGTTGTGCGTGACGTTCCCGCAGGTGCGACGGCAGTTGGTATTCCGGCGCGGATTATCCTCGACGAAGCGGACAAGTCTCGCGAGGAAAAGGCGGCGAAACTCGGGTTCTCTGCCTACGCAGTGACCGCCCGGGCCGAAGACGACCCGGTATCCAAGGCGCTGCAAGGCCTGCTTGATCATTCGGTTGCAGTAGACAAGCAACTGGAGGTGATTCTGGCCGCTCTGGAATCGATGCGCGTTCCGCACGACGAAGATCGTGCCGTCGCCGAACATTTTTCGCCGACACCGGTCCGCAAAATCCCTGATGAATGAGGGGCGAAGTAGTTGACTATCCTGCTCGGGATTAGGTATAGTCGACCAATCCGGTCGGGATTAGAAAGGTTACCTGATGCGACTCACTACCAAAGGACGTTTCGCCGTAACGGCAATGCTGGACTTGGCCCTGAATGATCGTGGCGGCCCGGTCACGCTTTCCGGGATCAGCAAGCGTCAAAGCATCTCGCTGTCCTATCTCGAGCAATTGTTCGGCAAGTTGCGGCGCCACGCCCTGGTGGAAAGCGTTCGCGGCCCGGGTGGCGGTTACTGCCTCGCGCGCGGGCCCGAAGACTTGTCCGTCGCCGACATCATCCGGGCGGTGGACGAACCGCTTGATGCGACCCAGTGCGGCGGCAAGGAAAACTGTAACGAGGGTGAAACCCGGTGCATGACCCATGAACTGTGGGCGCGCCTTAACGCCAAGATGTACGAGTACCTGAGCTCGGTGAAACTATCCGATCTGGTGGCCGAGCAAAAAGCCCTTGGTCGCATTGTAGATCCCAAGGTTACGGTGCTGCAGGACAAACGTCCGCGCCCGGTCGTCGTTCCGGCGTGACGCGTCTCATCCCCGGCCCATCCAACAGGAGTGTGCGTTGAAGTTCCCCATCTATCTCGACTACTCGGCGACAACGCCGGTCGATCCGCGCGTCGCCGCGAAAATGATCCCTTTTCTTACCGAGAATTTCGGCAATCCGGCCAGCCGCTCCCACGCCTACGGCTGGACTGCCGAACATGCGGTGGAAGAGGCGCGTGAAGATGTCGCCGCCCTGCTCAATGCCGACCCGAAGGAGATCGTCTGGACCTCCGGAGCGACCGAGGGCAACAACCTCGCCATCAAGGGCGCGGCGCATTTTTACAAGGGCAAGGGCAAGCACATCATCACGGTCAAGACCGAACACAAGGCGACCTTGGATACCGTGCGTGAACTCGAACGTGAAGGTTATGAGGCGACCTACCTTCAACCGGAACCGGACGGGCTGCTCGACCTGGAAAAATTCAAGGCAGCGATTCGTCCCGACACGATTGTCGTTTCGGTGATGATGGTCAACAACGAAATCGGCGTCATCCAGCCGATCGCTGAGATCGGTGAGATCTGCCGTGAAAAAGGCATCATTTTCCACTGCGACGCCGTCCAGGCGGCCGGCAAAGTCGTCATCGACATGCAAAAGCTCAAGGTCGACCTTCTTACGGTGACGGCGCACAAGGTCTACGGTCCCAAGGGCATAGGGGCGCTGTATGTGCGGCGCAAGCCGCGGGTGCGCATCGAGGCGCAAATCCACGGCGGCGGACATGAGCGCGGCCTGCGTTCTGGCACGCTGCCGACCCACCAGATCGTTGGCATGGGTGAGGCGTTCCGCATCGCCAAGGCCGAGATGGGCGCCGAGAACGAGCGTATCCGCGCGCTGCGCGACAAGCTCTACAACGGCCTCAAGGACATGGAAGAGGTGTACGTGAACGGCGACATGGATCACCGCATCCCGCACAACCTCAATATCAGCTTCAACTTCGTCGAGGGCGAGTCGCTGATCATGGCGATCAAGGATGTCGCGGTGTCCTCCGGCTCGGCCTGCACCTCGGCGAGCCTGGAGCCGTCGTATGTGCTGCGTGCGCTGGGCCGTTCCGACGAGCTCGCGCACAGCTCGATCCGCTTTACCATCGGCCGTTTCACCACCGAAGAGGAAATCGACTTCACCATCGACCTGCTGCGCGCCAAGATCGGCAAGCTGCGCGAACTGTCCCCTCTTTGGGAAATGTTCATGGATGGCGTCGTTTTGAATTCGGTGCAGTGGGCGGCGCACTAAGCGGCCGATTCAGGGTCAAAGAATAAACCAGGAGCAAAATACATGGCTTACAGCGAAAAAGTACTGGATCACTACGAAAACCCGCGCAACGTCGGGTCCTTTGACAAGGGCGACGACAGCGTCGGCACCGGCATGGTCGGTGCGCCCGCCTGCGGCGACGTGATGAAGCTGCAGATCAAGGTCAACGACAAGGGCATCATCGAGGACGCGCGCTTCAAGACCTATGGCTGCGGTTCGGCCATCGCTTCGTCCTCACTCGTCACCGAATGGGTCAAGGGCAAGTCGATCGACGAGGCCGCAACGATCAAGAACACGCAAATCGCCGAGGAGCTTGCACTGCCCCCGGTTAAGATCCACTGTTCCATCCTGGCCGAGGATGCCATCAAGGCTGCGGTCGATGACTATCGCAAAAAGCATGGCATTGCCGCGCCTGCAGAGGCCGGCAGCCCGCAGGCCGCCTGAGGCACACCATGATCACACTCACCGAAAAAGCCGCCACCCACGTTTCGAACTTTCTGTCCAAGCGCGGAAAGGGTGTCGCGCTGCGCCTCGGCGTGCGCGCCTCGGGTTGCTCGGGGCTCGCCTACAAACTCGAGTATGCCGATGAGGTGAAGCCGGAAGACCAGTTGTTCGAGAGTCACGGCGTGAAAGTTGTGGTGGACCCCAAAAGCCTGCCTTACCTCGATGGCACGGAACTCGATTTCGCCAAGGAAGGCCTGAATGAAGGCTTCAAGTTCAACAACCCTAACGTCAAGGACGCGTGTGGTTGTGGTGAAAGCTTCAACGTCTGACCGCCGGCAACGCATGGAAAAGGGGCGATGGCCCCTTTTTTATTGAGCGCGCATGAATCTCGACATCTCGCAGAACCATTTCAAGCTGTTCGGCCTCGCCGAGGGGTTCAGCGTGCCGCTTGATCAACTTGACCAGGTCTATCGCCGCCTTCAGGCCGAGGTTCATCCCGACCGGTTTACGCACGCCAGCGATAATGAAAAGCGGATGTCCATGCAATGGGCGATGCATGTGAACGAGGCCTACCAGGCGCTGAAAAAGCCCATCAAGCGCACCGGCTACCTGCTGTCCCTGCACGGCATCGATCCAAAGATCGAAACCAACACCAGCATGCCGCATGATTTCCTGGTCGAGCAGATGGCGTGGCGCGAGGCGCTGGAAGAGGCCACGGAAGCGCGTGACGGAAGCGTACTTTCGCAGCTTGAGACAAAATTGAAGTCTGAGATGGGCGGTTTGTATGGCGAGGTCGAGGCTGAGCTCGACATCCGGCATGATTACGCCGCCGCGGCGATGACGTTTCGCAAACTGATGTTCCTTGAAAAACTTGGCGAAGAGATCCACTACGCCATTACCGAGTTGGACGACTGATGGCGCTGTTGCAGATTTCCGAACCCGGCGAGTCGCCGGAACCCCATCAGGCGCGTCTTGCCGCGGGTATCGACCTGGGTACGACCAATTCGCTGGTTGCGACAGTCCGGAACAGTATTGCGGTCGCGCTGCCCGACGCCGACGGGCATGCGCTGCTGCCCTCCATCGTGCGCTACCTGCCCGAGGGGCCGCCCGATGTGGGGCGAGCCGCGCAGGCAATGCAGGCGAAGGACCCGAAAAATACCATCGCCTCGGTCAAGCGTTTCATGGGCCGCGGGCTCAAGGATGCGCACGCAGAAAATTCGTCTTACGCCTTTATCGACGCGCCGGGCATGCTGCAGCTGCGCACGGTCGCCGGTCCCAAGAGCCCGGTCGAAGTGTCGGCGGAGATACTGAGGGTGTTGCGAAGACGCGCCGAGGAGTCGCTGGGCGGCGAGTTGCACGGCGCAGTAATCACGGTGCCCGCTTATTTTGATGATGCACAGCGCCAGGCGACCAAGGATGCGGCCAGGCTCGCCGGCATCCACGTGCTGCGCTTGCTGAACGAGCCGACGGCGGCGGCCATCGCCTACGGGCTGGACAACGAGGCCGAGGGTATTTATGCGGTGTATGACCTTGGCGGCGGCACCTTCGATTTGTCGATACTGCGCCTCTCTAAGGGGGTTTTCGAGGTCATGGCGACCAGCGGTGACGCGACGCTTGGCGGTGATGATTTTGACCACCGTCTGATGTGCTGGGTGGTCGACCAGGCGCGGCTCGCACCCTTGTCGGCAGAGGACATGCGTCTTTTGTTGTCCAAGTCGCGCACGGCCAAGGAGTACCTCACCAATCACGAGTCGGCGCAAATTTCGGCGAAGCTCGCCAGTGGTGAAATGGTCAGCCTGAAGCTTACGCGCCAGGTGTTCCAGGACATGACGCAACACCTGGTGGCCAAGACGCTTACCCCGACGCGCAAGGCTTTGCGCGACGCCGGGCTGACGGTGGAAGAAGTGAAGGGCGTGGTTATGGTTGGAGGCGCCACGCGCATGCCGCACGTGCAACAGGCGGTGGGAACCTTGTTCAAGCAGTCGCCGCTGAACAATCTCGATCCGGACAAGGTTGTTGCCCTCGGTGCGGCAATGCAAGCCAATGCGCTCGCCGGCAATCGTGCCGCGGGGGATGACTGGCTGTTGCTTGACGTGATTCCGCTGTCACTGGGGCTTGAGACCATGGGCGGCCTGGTTGAGAAGATCATTCCGCGCAATTCCACCATTCCGGTCGCGCGCGCCCAGGAGTTCACCACCTTCAAGGATGGACAGACTGCGATGGCGGTGCAAGTGGTGCAGGGTGAGCGTGAGCTTGTCGCCGACTGCCGTTCTCTTGCGCGCTTCGAGTTGCGCGGCATACCCCCGATGGTTGCCGGCGCCGCGCGCATCCTGGTGAGTTTCCAGGTCGACGCCGACGGCCTTCTGGCGGTGTCCGCTCGTGAAATGAGCACGGGTGTGGAGGCATCGGTTGTGGTCAAACCTTCCTACGGCCTCGTCGACGAAGACATCACACGCATGCTGCGCGATTCCTTTGATCACGCCAAGGACGATGTGCACGCCCGCGCGCTGCGCGAACAACAGGTCGAAGGCCGGCGCCTTCTCGAAGCCATCGAGGCCGCGTTGGCCGAGGACCACGGCCTGCTTTCTGCCGAGGAATCAGGCGCGATCGACACGGAAATCGCCGCGCTGGTGCAGGCGCTCGATTGCACCGATCACCGGCGCATCAAGAACCACGTCGAACGCGTCAGCAAAGTGACCGAAGATTTTGCGGCGCGCCGCATGGACCGTTCAGTGCGTCGTGCGCTGGCCGGAAAGAACATTGAAAACCTGAGTCTCTGAGCATGCCGCAAATTATCGTTCTTCCGAATGCCGAGCTGTGCCCGGACGGCGCCGTGTTTGACGCGGTAACGGGTGTTTCCATATGCGACAACCTACTTGCCAACCATATCGAAATTGAACACGCCTGCGAAAAGTCCCGGGCCTGCACCACCTGCCACGTCATCGTGCGCGAGGGCTTCGGCAAGCTGGAACCCTCAGGGGAGGAAGAGGACGACCTTCTCGACCGCGCCTGGGGCTTGGAACCGCAATCGCGCCTGTCCTGCCAGGCCATGGTCAAGGACGCGGATCTCACCATTGAGATCCCCAAATACACCATCAACCACGCCAAAGAGGAGCATTAGCGTGAAGTGGACCGATACCCTTGAAATCGCAATTCAGCTGGCGGACAAACATCCTGACGTTGATCCGCTCAAGTTGCGCTTCACTGACTTGCACAAATGGGTGATGGAACTTGAAGAGTTTGACGATGCGCCGGAAAAATCCGGAGAGAAAATCCTCGAGGCCATACAAATGGCCTGGATCGAGGAATCGGAGTAAGGCTACTGATGACCGCGTGGACGCGCTACCGGCGTGCGGGGGCGCGTAGTCCGGGGCGGCGCATAGCTTGCAATTCTCCGCAATGGCTGGAAAGCCGCGCCACGCGGCCGTTTTCAGCCAGTGCCGTTTAGGCGTAGATATTCAACAGCCCGTCCAGACCGACATGGTTAAGGCAGTAAGTGGCTTTTTCGCGCACCACCGGTTTGGCGTGGTAGGCGATGGAAATTCCCGCGGCCGCCATCATCGGCAGGTCGTTGGCACCGTCACCGATGGCGATCATGCGATCGCGGGGGAGGCCCAATTCGCGCGCATAACTTACCAATTCGGCGGCCTTGGCCTTGGCGTCAATGATGGCACCGTGCACCCGCCCCGTGAGCTTGCCTTTGTCGATCTCGAAGGTGTTTGACAGGGTGTAGTCGAGCCCGAGACGTTCCTTAAGGCGGTCGGTGAAAAAACTGAAACCGCCTGAAACCAGCAGCGTGCGGATGCCAAGGGACTTGAGCTTCGCGATCATGGCCTCTGCGCCGGGGGAAAGTTTCAGCCGCTGGTCATAAACGCGCTGCAGTTCCGATTCTTTCAGGCCTTCGAGCAGCGCGACGCGGGCGAGCAGGCTTTCGGGGAAGTCCAACTCTCCGCGCATCGCGCTAGCGGTGATCTCGGCGACCTTGTCGCGTACGCCCATCAAGTCAGCTATTTCGTCAATACACTCAATGGTGATCAGCGTCGAATCCATGTCCATTGCGACGAGACCGAAGTCGGCGAGTTTTCTGCCTGCCGGAACAAAAGCAAAGTCCAGATTCTCCGATGTGCAGTACTCCGCAACGCCTTCGCGCTGCTTCGCATACCTGAAGCGCCAGGCACCCTGTGACAGGGCGTCCATGCCTGCGGCACCGCTTAATCCCGCCAGTTTATCGAGGTGGCCGGGCAGGGCGGGGCCCTGGATGATCAAGTTGGTTGCCATAAAGTAGTTAGCCTGTCGTTGCGGTGGATGCGTTCCCGCAAAACGGGAACGGGTGGAATCAGCTGGTCACGGCCTGCCTGAGCGTTTCAAGGACTTTCCGCGCCGCATCGGCACGGGCGGAGGGGGTTTCCCCTTTTGCGCTGGCGCGCAGTCGGTTGGGGCCCATCAGGCGCCAACCGTTCTTTTGCATCAGCGCCATCATGCGGCCCGGATCCAGAGGCGGCTTTTCGGTGAATTGCAGTTGCACGGCCTCGCCGGTCGCATCGACCCGCGAGACACCCAGCGGCTTGCCCAGAATCCGCAGGCGGTGGCTGTCGAGCAGGGCCTGCGTTTGCTCCGGCGGTATGCCGAAACGGTCGACGAGCTCCTCGTTGAGGGTCTGGAGTTCATCTTCGCTGCCGCAATTGGCCAGGCGCTTGTACAGTGTCAGGCGCTCGTGTACGTCACCGCAGTAATTATTGGGAAGCAGGGCGGGGGTGTGCAGGTTGATTTCCGTGGTGACTTCGAAGGGCTGGGAGAGATCCGGCTCTTTGCCCTTCTTGAGAGAGCGGATCGCCATGTTGAGCATGTCGTTGTAAAGATTAAAGCCGATCGCCTGCATCTCGCCCGACTGTGATTCACCGAGCACCTCGCCCGCGCCGCGAATTTCAAGGTCGTGCATGGCGAGGTAAAACCCGGACCCGAGCTCCTCCATCATCTGTATCGCCTCGAGGCGCTTCTTGGCGAGGGGAGACAGCGTCTCCTGATCCGGCACGAGCAGATAGGCGTAAGCCTGGTGATGTGAACGTCCGACGCGGCCGCGCAACTGGTGCAGCTGCGCCAGACCGAACCGGTCGGCGCGGTTGATCAGGATCGTATTGGCGGTCGGGATATCTATTCCGGTCTCGATGATGGTCGAGCAGATGAGCACATTGTGACGCTGCTGCAGGAACTCACGCATGACGCGCTCAAGGTCGCGCTCGCGCAACTGCCCGTGCGCGACCGTGATGCGCGCCTCAGGCAGCAGCTTGGTCAGCTTGTCGCGCATCAATTCGATGGTATCCACCTCGTTGTGCAGGAAGTACACCTGGCCGCCGCGCTTGAGTTCGCGCAGCACCGCCTCGCGAATCAGCCCCTCGCCATAGCCGCTGACAAAAGTCTTGATGGCCAGGCGTTTGGCCGGCGCAGTGGCGATGACAGACAGTTCGCGCAGGCCCTCGAGTGACATGGCGAGCGTACGCGGTATCGGCGTCGCAGTCAGGGTCAGGATGTCGACCTCGGCGCGCAATGCCTTGAGGCGTTCTTTTTGGCGTACGCCAAAACGGTGTTCCTCATCAACGATCACCAGACCCAGGCGCGGAAACGTGACGTCGCTTTGCAGGAGTTTGTGCGTGCCGATGACAATGTCTATGCTGCCGTCGCCGATGCCCTTGATCGCAGCGGTGGTTTCTTTTCCGGTGCGAAACCG
>CAITSH010000045.1 GCA_903895005.1 uncultured Pseudomonadota bacterium | reverse complement strand
TGCCTTCGCTAGTGGGGCCATCGAGGAGCGGTCACTGCGTAGCTTGCTCGCCCATGCAGAGTCGGCCAGGACGGAGATTCGATTTATCCACCTGTCGCAGCACTACAAGGCGGCGAAGGTCCTCAAGCCAGAACAAATCAAGCGATACAACGTTCTACGTGGTTACGCAGAGGATCCGTGCAAGAGCATTCCGGCGGGGCACAACCCCGATATGTATCGACGTCATATGGGCTGCAGTTGAACGCTTCTGGCGGTGTTTTGCCGCCAAAACGATGGCTTCAATCCTGCTAATGGGGTTATCGGCGCCCACTTCAGCCGGAATTCAGAGCATGCCTTAGAAAGGCCGTCACGCCGGGTATGGGTGCGAATGGATCTGTCGGATTGCGGCCCGCCAATTGGTCGTTTGCTCGGACACTGATGTTGGAAAGCTCGTTGGGGTGCGTGAAAACATAGAAGCGGCGTTCCATGACCGCTGCCATGGTCTGCTTCGCTACATCAACTGCCGATACACGAGATAGTGCCATTCCCTGATCGGACAGCTTGCGCGCGAGTTGTTGCGACGCCGTCGGCTCCAAAGCAGAGGCGGGCGCATGACGTTCGCTGCGTGAAATACCTGTTGGAACCATCCCCGGGCACACCACTGAAACGTTCACACGGTCGGTCACTAATGCCAGGTCGTGGTAGAGCGTCTCTGTGAATCCCAATACTGCAAACTTGGACGCGTTGTAGAGGGACATCAGCGGCGCGCACTGCAGCCCTGCCATAGACGCTACGTTGACAATGTGCGCTTCAAAATCAACGGACTGCTTGGCTGCTTCAAGCATGTGGGGAACAAAGGCGCGTACGCCATTGACCACGCCGTGCAGATTGACCCCCATCACCTGATGCCACTCGTTCGGTGAATTCTCCCAGGCCAATCCGCCTGCACCAATGCCAGCGTTGTTGATGAGCAGGGCTGGAACCCCGAACCGAGCCAATGTAGCCTCCGCGAGGGCATGCACCTCCTCGGCACGAGAAACGTCCACGCGCATGGCCAGTGTGGTCGCGCCCATTGTTTGAATTTCGGCCTCGGCGCGAGCCAAAGGCTCTGCCTCAATGTCTGAAAGAACAACGGACATTTCGGCCTCTGCAGCGAGGCGAGCGAATTCAAGACCAAACCCCGATGCTGCACCCGTGATAACGGCAACTCTCCCTTGCAACTGCGTCATCTTGATACTCCCGTCTTATTGGTCAGCGGCCCATCAATGACGGTCACGATGTCGTTGTCACTGAACGCGGTCATGAACGGTTTTTCAAAGGTCGACAGCACGCGCCAGGCGGCTTTGTTTTCGGCGACCGACGCATGCTGGGGCGTGATCGGTAGCTCGCCGTGCATGAGCAGGACGATACGACCCTCACGCGGACCCTCGTCGACGCACGCCAGCCGCAGGATTTGGCCTGTGGCCACATCGGAAATCTGGGTGTAATGCGCCGTAGAAGGCCAGTCAGGAAGGTTTTCAAAACGGGAATCCGGAGTGCGCAAGATGTTCATGTTGTTTGGTCCATGGAAACCAGGTCGGAGGGGTTCGAATTCCATACGATCAAGGCTCCTTTTCGTCCGTGATGCCCCACAGCAGGCTCGGCGGTGATCGATCCATCCATCGCGCTGGATAGCGCGTTTGCTCGTCGAACCAGTGCGCGCCCAGGCGGCTCCAAGCCACCGCAACCAAAGCGAGCGTTACCACGCTGATGGCTACGGGCATCCATAGGGCGCCGACATTGGAGTGGGCGTGGATCATGATCAGCGCGTTGGCGCCGGCAGGTGGATGCACGGTGCCGCTCAGCAGCATGAAACCCAGTGTTGAGGCTTGGGCGAGTGCATAGACCCACAACGCATCGCCGAAGCATTGCCCGCACAAAATACCAATGTCTGCCGCGCCTAAATGACCGCCCAGCAGTGCGCGTGGTTGTGCGGCAGGTGCCCGTGTCAGCCCGAACAGAAAGACGGTGGATCCGCCCAGGGAGGCCAGCAGAAAAGGGGACGCTGGCGGCCCGGCCACGGCAAGCGCAGATCCCAGTCCGGCGGCAGCGCCCACCAGACTCCACAAAAGGCGCAACAAGGTTCGCCACCGAGGTGTCTGCGTATGATTCAGTCGCATGACGCCCACACTGGGAGATGGTCGGCATGTGTCATCCGGATTGGAACTTCATTCTTGCGTAGGAAATCTTTGACCACGGGTAGCGATTGGAAATTGTTCAGTTGTCCTTCGGGGTATTGACACTATAAGTGCCATTTGTGGGTCGGGTTAATCTAGGATTTTCCCTGCAAGGTCGCACCGGTCAAGCACCACGAAACGGTCGACGTGGAGGCCGCCCGCGCGGTTTTCCAGAGCATCCGCGCCATGGATAGCGTCGGGCTCGATGTCTTGAATTCAACATCCTGACCGCCTGCCGCTCGGGCGAGCCCCGAGGCGCC
>CAITSH010000044.1 GCA_903895005.1 uncultured Pseudomonadota bacterium | reverse complement strand
ATAAACGGCAAGGCGCTTGCCGCCCGGCCAGGTGTAATCGGGTCGCGCGGTGATGCCCGAGTAAGCGTAGCGGCCGTGCGTGGGAAGGGGTGGGATGGTCGGCATCAGCTGTATCGCTTCACAAGTATCGATTCACAACGGCCGCATCCACATTCACCAGCTCACGCTTGCCGGGCGGGGCGTAGCTGCCGCGCGTCGGCTTGGGATAGCGCGCGCGCGCCAGCAACTCGGCCTGGGGCACGCCGGCGGCGATGCCATCGAGCACCGGCACGGGCACACGCGACTGGATGCGCGCCGCCACGCCGGCCATGACCGCGCCGGTGAGGATCACGGTATCGGCAAAGTCACGTTCAACCAGGTCATTGGCTTCGCGCACCAGCATGGCCTCGAGTTCGTCATCAGAGCCGGGCTTGTAGGCGGCGGTGTTCTCGACGGTGCGCCAGCCGGCGACGCGCGACGACAAGCCGTAGCCGGCGACGAGTTCCTCATACAGCGGACGCACCCGCGCGCCAAAGGTCACGAGGCCGATCTTCCCACCCAGCATGCAGGCGGTCAGCAGCGCCGCCTCGGTCATGCCCACCACCGGAATGTCGAGCAGTTCGCGCGCCCCGCCAAGGCCGGTGTCATACGAAACGGCGATAACCACCGCGTCGCACCCTGGCGCGTGCTTGGCCGCGAGCGCGATGGTCGAATGGTGGCCTATCGCCTCCTCGCCGCGCGTGCCCATGACACGGGCGCCAAACTCGCCGCACACCGCGAGGATCTCGGTGCCAGGCGAAGCCACGGCGCGCGCACCGGCGGCGACCTTGTCGGTCACCACCTGCGAGGTGTTGGAATTGATCAGCAATATTTTCATGGCAATGCTTTCCGCTAACGGTTGGAGTGCAATCAGAGGCCGCGTGCCAGCGCCTGCTCAAGGTCAAAGGCCTCGCCCGGCGGCACACGATAATCGAGCGCCGCCTCAACGTGGTTGAGGTGGGCGCGCATGCGCCGTGCCGCGCGTTCGCCGTCGCCGGCCTCGATGGCGGCGATCAGCTCAAGGTGCTCGCCGGGCGGGCAGGCCGCCGCCTGCGGGGAATCGTAAAGAATGATGATGAGGCTGGTCAGCGACTCGAGTTCGAGCAGGGTGCGCGCCAGCACCGAGTTGCCGGCCATTTCGGCGAGCATCAAATGGAACTCGCCGGTAAGCCGGACCATGGCGCGCCGGTCCTGCGCGACCCGCGCCGACTCTTCCTGTGCGATGTGGCGGCGAAGGCGGGTCAACTGCTCGGCGGTCACCTGCCCGGCAAGGCGCGACACCAGCGCCGGCTCAATCAGGCGTCGCGCATCGAACACCTCGCGCGCATCAGCCACAGTGGGACTGCTGACAAAGGCACCTCGATTGGCAACCGGCGTGACGATGCGGTCATGGGCAAGACGCGACAAGACCATGCGTATCTTGGTCCGGCTGACACCAAAAATGGCAGCGAGCCTCTCCTCGCCCAATTTGGTGCCGGGCGGCAAGCGATGCTCCAGAATGGCGCGCAGGATGCGCTCGAAAATTTCGTCGGTGCTGGGCGCGCTGCCGCCGCGCCGCGCCGCGCCAAACATGGCATCGGCGCCGGACTTGGCGGTTTTGACTGCGGCACGACGAATCGGGGCGGCCTTCATCGCGGCTCCGCAAAATTCACGCAAACGTGTTGTTTGGACACAATTTTTACCATTTGGTACCGCGCTTCACCATCGGGACGGTGGAACGCATTTAAAAGGATTAAGCGAATTGCACTTGCCATTTTGGATCCAATTTATTGTATGCTTTGTATCCAATAAAGGCCAGTATGTGGATGCATGGAACGATTCGTGCTGAGCAGGTTTCATTCCCGGCGCGACCCGGGCAACAATCAACACCACGATAAACACCTACGACCCGGAGGTTTTCTCATGAAGCGTCTCACCCTGACCCTGCTCGCAGCCGCGTTTGCCGCCGGCCTTGCCGCCACTCCTGCCACAGCACAACAACGCCTGCGCATTGCCGGCAACTTCGCACTCGATCACTCTTCGACCCTCTCGGTCGAGCAATTCAAGAAGGAAGTCGAGGCATCGACCAAGGGCGCGCTGATCATAGAGACCTTCCCTAATATGCAGCTTGGCGGTGCGCAGGAGAACGTCAGCCAGACGCGCGCGGGAACCATCGCCATGACCTGGGTCGGCATGGCCTTTTTGTCGCGCACCGTGCCCGAGCTTGAGGCCGTGAGCCTGCCCTTCATGTTCCCGACCCGCGAAGTGGCCTACAAGGTCATGGACGGCCCGATGGGCGATGTCATCAACGGCAAGCTCGCCGACAAGGGCTTCGTAGCGCTCGGCTACATGGAGCTCGGCCCCCGTCAGGTCACCAACAACGTGCGTCCGATCAAAAGCGTGGCCGACCTCAAGGGGCTGAAGATCCGCCTGCAGCCGAACGAAACCCACCTCGCGACCTTCAAAGCCCTCGGTGCCAACGCCCTGTCGATGGACATCAAGGAAGTTTACTCGGCGATGCAGCAGAACGTCATCGACGGCCACGAGAACCCCTACAACCTGATCCTCGCCAGCCGCTTTTTCGAGGTGCAGAAATACGTTTCCAACACAGCTCATTTTTTTGACTTTATCGCGGTCGTGGCAAACAAAAAAGCCATCGACAGTCTCAAGCCAGAGTTCCAGGCCGCCATAAAGACGGCTATGAAAAACGCCGTTGCCACGCAACGCGCCGCGGCAGCCAAGAACGATGCCGATGCGCTCGCAGAATTGCAGAAAAAAGGCATGCAGTACGACGTCATGCCGCCGGCGGAAATCGCCAAGATGCGCCAGATGACCTCGGGGGTGATCGACGACGTGAAAAAGCGCATCGGAGCGGACCTGGTTGACCGCGCCCTCGCAGAAGTCAAAAAAGCCGGCGGCTGAGCGGCGAGGCGAGCAGCGACCAACTCGCGATGCACATGAACGCGCCCCCCCTGCCCGGCCCGAGCTGGCTACGGCCCTACGCACGCCTGCTTGGCTGGCTCGACGCGGCCGCCGGCTGGCTCATCATCACAGCCATCACCGTGATGGTGTTGGTGGTGTCGACACAGGTCGGGCTGCGTTACGGCTTCAATAGTTCCATCGGCTGGGCCGACGAGGTCTCGCGGCTGACCTTTGTATGGTCGATGTTCCTCGCCATTCCGCTAGGTATTCGCGCGGGCGCACACATCGGCATTGAAATCCTCACGGCAAAGCTCCCCGCGACGATGCGCAACGTGCTGCTGCGCATCGTCGCCGTACTCTCGACCGTCCTCATGCTGCTGGTGTGCTGGGAATCGGTGCTGATCTGCTGGGAGCAATGGGACGAAAAAATGGCTTCGCTAGAATTTTCGGCGGCATGGTTCATTCTCGCTCTGGTCATCGGCTGCGGCCATTCGGCCCTGCACCTCATCTGGATCGTGCTCGCCGGAAGCCCGTGCAATCCTGAACACGGAGCGCCGGCAATGGTGTCCGCCGAATGAGCCTTATCGTCATCGTCGTGTTCATGGTGATCGGCCTGCTCGGCATGCCGCTCGCGTTTGCCCTTGGCAGCAGCGCCGTCGCAGGACTGCTCGCCAGCAACGTCGATTTCAACATGCTGCCCACGCGCATGATGAACGCCGTCAACGCCTTCCCTCTGATGTCGATCCCGTTTTTCATCCTCGCGGGAGAGTTGATGCTCAAGGCCGGCATGATGGAAAGGCTTATCGACCTCGCCAATGCCGTAGTTGGGCGCGTGCGCGGCGGCCTCGCCCACGTCACGATGCTTGCCGGCCTGGGCCTATCCACCGTTTCGGGCGCCGCGGTGGCTGATGCGAGCGCGCTGGGCAGCACGCTCATCCCCTCGCTGCGCAAGGTCTACGGCGTCGGATTTTCATCGGCGGTGGTCGCCGCTGCAGCCAACCTGGGACCCATCATCCCCCCCTCGGGCGCGATGATCGTCTACGCCTTCATGGCCGGCCCCACCGTTTCGGTGGGCGGCATGTTCATGGCCGGCATCGTGCCTGGCGTCATCCTCGTCTTAATCATGATGATCATGTGCTCGGTGATCGCCATACGGCGCAACTACCCGACGACCGGCGAAGCCTTTTCTTGGGTACGTATTTTTCACGAACTCAAACGCTCCATCATCATTTTCATGATGCCAGTGGTAGTTATAGGAGGCATCGTCGGCGGCGCCTTCACCGCCACCGAGGGTTCGGCCATCGCCGTCATCTACGCGTTGCTGATCGGCTTCTTCGTCACCCGCCGTCTCAAGCTGGCCGACCTTCCCGAGGCGATGATACGCACCGCCATCACCTCTGCGGTGGTGGGCGCGATGATCGCATTCGCCTCGGCCGTGACCTTCATGCTCACCGTGGACATGCTGCCGGCCAAGCTGGCCGAATTGCTGCGCGCCTTTACCAGCAACCCCATCGTGTTCAACCTCATCGTCGCGGCGGCCCTGTTTGTGGTCGGCATGTTCCTCGAATCCAATGCCGCCTACATCATGCTGGTGCCCCTGTTGCATCCCATTGCCCTCTCCTACGGCATAGACCCGCTGCACTTTGGCTTCCTGTTCGTATTCAACCTGGTCATTGGCATGCTCACCCCGCCGGTGGGGGTGGTGCTGTTTGTCCTGTGCGGCATTGCCGGCATAAAAATGGGGGAACTGGTCAAGCACGTATGGCCGTTCATCGCCGCGATGTATGCACTGCTCTTTGTCTGCATGTTCTATCCCCCGCTGGTGCTGACCGTGCCGCGCTGGCTGGGCTACTGACGGCGCAACCCCGTGCCAGGCGCGTGGCCGGGCGATACAATTGACCGCATGAATCCCCGCGAATACTTCGACGGCCACACGCGTTTCCTGGGCGTGATCACGCCCTCGGGCAACACCGTGGTCGAGCGCATCACGCTGGGCCTATTGCGCGATTTCCCCGAGGTCTCGGCGCACTTCTCGCGCACCCCGGTGTTCGGCTCGGTCGATCCCTTTCCCGACGGCTATGACACCGAAGGCATGCTTGCCGCCGCGCACCTGCTGGCACACGCCGCGCCCGATGTGCTGGTCTGGAACGGCAGCAAGGGCGGCAGTATCGACTTCAAGCTGGACCGCGATTTTGTCGCCACCGTCAAGGCACAGACCGGCATCGCCTGTACCACCTCCACGCTGGCACTCGACGAGGTACTCAAAAAGACCGGGGTAACCCGTTACGCGCTGGTCTCCCCTTATGACGCGGGCTACCAGGACAAGGTCATCAAGACCTTCGCACGCGAAGGCTACGAATGCGTCGCCAGCGCGCACTCGGACCTGCGCGATAACCTGTCCTTCGCGCGTGTCTCCGCTGCTGATATTGCGACGATGTTGCGCAGCGTGGCGGCAACGAAGCCGCAGGCCATTGTCACCTTTTGCACCAATTTCCCCGCCGGCATTGTGGCGCCGGAACTCGAAACCGAACTGGGCATCCCGATCTACGATTCGACCGTACTGCCAGTATGGAAAGCCCTGAAAATGTCCGGCATCGACACGACGCGCGGCCGCGCCTGGGGCCGGCTTTTTGACCTCTAGACGCCGACACGCAAACACAGGGTGCTTCCTCCCTTCCCCATGCCTGAACGCCTGATCATCCGCAACGCCCGCGTGCTCGCCATGGACGAGGCCGGGCACGACTGGCCGGACGCGGACATCGTCATCGACAACGGGCGCATCAGCGCCGTGGGCCCCGGGGCTGGCATCGTTACCGGCAAAGCGCGGGTGATTGACGCGAAAGGCATGCTCGCCATGCCGGGGCTCATCAACGCGCACTTTCATTCGCCCGGAAACCTGATGAAGGGCACGCTCGACGGCCTGCCGCTGGAGCTGTTCATGCTCTACGAGGTACCGCCACTGGCCGATGACGGCGATGCCGGCCGGGTCGCCTATGTACGCACCATGCTTGGCGCCATCGAAATGCTCGAGCGCGGCATCACCTGCGTACATGACGACGCCTTTCACGTCCCGCTCGCCAGCCGCGAATCGGTGGACGCCATCATGCAGGCCTACACCGACTCGGGCATGCGCGCCACCGTCGCCATCGACCAGCCCGATATCGTCGAATACGACAAGTACCCCTTCCTGAAAGACCTGCTGCCCGAAGCCGAGCGGCGCGCCATGGACAGCGCACCCCGGCAAAGCGGCGAAGAACTGCTCGCGCTTTACGAACATTTGGTCGCGCGCTGGCACAACAGCGAAGGAGGTCGCCTTCAGGCCGCCGTGTCCTGCTCTGCGCCGCAGCGCGTCACGGTGGAATACTTCCGCGGTCTGTCAGAACTAAGCAAGCGCCACAACCTGCCCTTCAACATCCACATCCTCGAGACAAAGCTGCAGCGCGTGCTGGGCGCCGAAAAATTCGGCAAGTCGCTGGTGCGCTACGTGCACGACCTGGGCCTGTTAGACGAACGAATGATGGTGATCCACGCGATATGGGTCGATGACGACGATATCGCCCTGCTCGCCGCCTCGGGTTGCACCGTCGCGCACAACCCGGTGTGCAACCTGCGCCTTGGCAGCGGCGTAATGCCCTTTTACAAGATGCGCGCCGCCGGCGTGCCGCTTTGCCTCGGAACCGACGAGGCCACTGTGGATGACACCACCAACCTGTGGCTGGTGGCCAAGACCGCGGCGCTGCTGCATACACTTGGCACCCCCGAATACCGCGACTGGCCGCAAGCGCATGAAATCCTGCGCCTGCTGTTCCAGGGCGGCGCGCGTGCGTTGCGACAGCCGGACACGCTGGGTCGTATCGCCGCGGGCTGCGCCGCCGACATCATCCTGCTCGACCTTGACACGGCCGCATTCACGCCCCTCAACGACCTCGCGCGCCAGCTGGTGTATTGCGAGGACGGCGGTTCGGTACGCACGGTGATCGTCAACGGGCGCGTGGTGTGCGAAAACGGACGCATCACCACGGTCGACGCCAAAACCCTGCGCGCGGAGGCACGTGAACTCGTGGCGCGCTGCAAGCCGCAAACCGACCGCGCTCGCGCACAGGCGGCGCGTCTGGAGCCTTACTACCGCGACATGGTGCTGCGCGCAGCGGCATACGATGTCGGCTTCACCCGCTGGATGCCGCAATAAGCCTAAAATCGAAACGAAGATTAAATATCAAACCAAAGACTAAAATCGTGCCGTACTCCACCCTCCACTAAAAAGATCCGACCCATGAACAGAACCCTGCTGGGCATGCTTACGCCCTCCTCCAACACCGTGCTCGAACCGGTCACCACCGCTATGGTCTCCGGCGTCCCGGGCACCAGTGCGCATTTCGGCCGCTTTCGTGTCACTGAAATCGCGCTCTCAAAGCAGGCACTGGCGCAATTCGACAACAGCGAAATCCTGCGCGCCGCCGAATTGCTGTCGCACGCCAAGGTCGGCGCCATAGGCTGGAACGGCACCTCCTCGGGTTGGCTTGGTTTTGAGGCCGACGAGAAACTGTGCGCCGACATCACTGCCGCGACCGGCATCCCGGCCTGCACCTCGGTACTGGCGCTGAACGAAATTTTCAAGCTCACGGGCGTGACCAAGTTTGGGCTGGTGACGCCCTACACCGACGACGTGCAGGCGGCGATCATTGGTAATTACAAAAAATCCGGATTTGACTGCGTCGCCGAGCGCCATCTGCAACGCCGTGACAACTTCAGCTTTTCCGAAGTCACCGATGACCAGATCCGCGAGATGACGCGCGAAGTGGCCAAGGCCAAGCCCCAGGCCATCACGATCTTCTGCACCAATCTGCGCGGCGCGCCGCTGGTCGAAGAACTCGAAAAAGAAACCGGCATTCCGATTTACGACACCATTTCCACGGTGGTCTGGAAAGAACTGCGCATGTGCGGCGTCGACCCCAAGCTCGTCAAGGGCTGGGGCCGGCTGTTCCGTGAGGTGGCCTGAGCCTGGGTGCACGACATCGGCTGGAAATGCCCGACTGGCGAGGCTTTCCAGGCGATGTGCGAATTAAACTTCGAAGTGCAACATCCGGGCATTAGAGGAAGGTGAGATGCCCCGGGGTGTACCTTTCTGTTTGCGAAGACGGATAGGAGCATCCCATGCGCTACAAGCATCT
>CAITSH010000043.1 GCA_903895005.1 uncultured Pseudomonadota bacterium | reverse complement strand
CTTTCATGGGAAATCGTTTGCTGCACCGTGTCGCTCGGTAGGTGTGCTTCCTACATTCGTCGAATTTTCGCACTTTGTTCCGTATGATTGGCGGCAATCCCGAACCGCTTTTCCGGTGTCGTTGTTCCTTTTCCTGCATTGACCAAACGTAACACTACTCATGGTAGAATAGCGCCGCTGGTGCGAACTTTTCGTCGAGAAAGGATCTGCCAAGCTGCTCACCAATGATCGGGCCGTGACGAGTGCTGCGATCTGAGCTGTTCTGCTTTCCCTTAATGTGGCGATCAGAACATTAACAAACGCTGGAACCAAGAAGCGGGTTTCACGGCCTAGGATTAGGATACGTGCATTTGGCTTGTGGCGCAGGGCAGTTACGAGGCAGACCAATTTTTGGCACCCAGCACGCGCCCCAAAAGGTCTGCGAATATCTTCGCAGTCCGACACGCAGGGTTCATTCGTCGATCAACCCACATTTCCACCCATCGCAAAGCGGTTCGACTCAATCGATCAGCTTGACCACGACGATCCGCGTATTAGCAATTCGGTTTCGATGCGAATGGTTTGGGGGCCGTCCAAAAGGCCATCAAGTGCGGCGACAAGTAAGTCTGCGGTCAATGTGCCGATCTTGCTGGGAAAGGGGTTCACCGTGGTCAGGGGAGGGACGGAAATGCTGGCAATTTCGTAGTCACCAAACCCTGCGATCACGACCCGCCCCGGAACGTCGACACCGCGCCGTTGGCATTCGGTCAATGCACCGTAAGCTGACAGATCCGACACGCAGATGACGGCTTGCGTGTCGGGCAAAGTTTCCAACAGGTGGCCCATCGCCTCGGCCCCTTTGCGCATCGAAATGGGGGGCGCGCCTGCCGCGATTAGGCGTGTTGCATCGCACCCATGCGCCTGCATCGCGGCAATGAAACCGGCGCGGCGGTCAGCACCCCTTGTGTCGCGCGTTGCATCACCACCAATGAAAGCGATCCGCGTCAGCCCCAATGCCACAAAGTGATCTACCATGTCGCGCACGGCACGAGCATTGGAAAAGCCCACAACATGGCCAATCGGGGAAGCTGGCAAGTCCCACGTTTCCACCACAGGAATGCCGGCATTTTCCAGCAAGCGCCGCGCGCGCGGGGTATGGCGCCCGCCTGTGACAACGATGGCTTCGGGACGGCGGCGCAGGAATTGCTCGATCAGGCGTTCTTCTTCGGCCATGTCATAGTCGGTATAGCCCAGCAGAATTTGCAGGCCACGCGGCTTTAACCGTTCGGACAGGCCACGGACGGTGTCGGCGAAGTTGGCATTGTTGATCGAGGGAACCGTAACCGCGATGAAGTTCGTTTTCTGCGAGCGCAGGTTGGATGCCGTGCTGTCAAACACATAGCCCAGATCATCGGCCGCCTTCAGGATGGCTTCGCGCGTCGCATCACTGACCGAGGTTTCAACCTTGAACGCGCGGCTTACGGTCATGGGTGACACGCCCGCAAGGCGGGCGACATCCGCCATGGTCGGGGCTTTGCGGGGCGCGTTCGTCATGGCGTGCTGGTACCCGTATT
>CAITSH010000042.1 GCA_903895005.1 uncultured Pseudomonadota bacterium | reverse complement strand
TCTCGAGAGTTCGAGACTCTTCTCCCGCTCCAAGATACAAAAGGGAAGCTCACAAGGCTTCCCTTTTTCATTGATGAAAGCGCTGTTTGAGACACTTTTTGGTGTTATCAAACCTTGTCCTACATCGAGCGAAGTAGCGCATTCGAAGTTACAATACGCACCCTTGGCGGGGTAGCAAAGTGGTTATGCAGCGGCCTGCAAAGCCGTGTACGCCGGTTCGATTCCGACCCCCGCCTCCATACTTTCCGGATTTTCATTCTCGATGTATCGGATCTTCGGGGCCCCCGAAGCGGGCGGGCAATTTACGCCCGAAAGAGGTACGCTTGGGCCTGTGGGAATGGGAGCAATTCGTATGCGTGTTCAGGTCGCCATCATCGGTGCGGGACCATCGGGGCTTTTGCTTGGGCAACTTCTGCATCTCGCAGGTGTAGATGCCATCGTGATCGAAAACAAGAGCCAGGACTATGTCCTTGGACGGATCAGGGCAGGGGTGCTCGAACAGGGCACCGTAGAGCTCTTGGAGAGGGCGGGGGTTGGCACCCGTCTTAAAGCGGAAGGACTGGTTCACGGCGGTATTGAACTTAGTTTTGGCGGGGGCAGGCACCGCATTGATCTCAACACCTTGAGCGGCGGTAAAAACGTCACGGTGTACGGTCAGACCGAAGTCACGCGGGATCTGATGAATGTCCGTCATGCCGCAGGTGCCAAGCTGGTGTTCAGTGCGGAGGGGGTGACCATTCATGGATTCGACACACCAAGCCCTTCTGTTCTCTATACAAAAGATGGAATCGAGCACGAAGTACGCTGCGATTTTATAGCCGGGTGCGACGGATTCCATGGGGTTTGCCGGCAAAGTGTCCCGCTTGGGGCAATCAAGACCCACGAACGCGTCTATCCCTTTGGTTGGTTGGGTGTGCTTTCCGATACGCCGCCTGTCTCTGATGAACTTATATACGCACGGCATGATCGCGGGTTTGCACTGTGTAGTATGCGCTCCCGGTCGCGCAGTCGGTACTACGTCCAGTGTGCCCTAGATGAAAAACTCGAAGCGTGGTCCGACGAACGTTTCTGGGATGAGTTGCGCAGACGCCTGGATACAGAGGCCGCAGAGACGCTGGTCATCGGGCCGGCGATTGAAAAAAGTATTGCTCCGCTACGCAGCTTTGTCGCCGAACCGATGCGGTTCGGAAGTCTGTTTTTGGCGGGGGACGCGGCGCATATTGTGCCGCCGACCGGCGCCAAGGGGCTGAATTTGGCCGCCAGCGATGTCCATTATCTTTCGGCGGCATTGATCGAGTTTTATGAAAATCGGAATCCCGGCGCCCTTGATGGCTATTCAGCCAAAAGCCTGCGGCGCGTCTGGATGGCGGAGCGGTTTTCCTGGTGGATGACCTCACTGATGCATAAATTTCCCGAAGCGGGGTCATTCGCTGAGAATATGCAAATGGCGGAGCTCGAGTACGTCCTCGGTTCTACGGCTGCGTCAACAGCGCTTGCGGAGAATTATGTCGGCTTGCCGTATTAAAAGCATTTCTCTGGATTTTCGCTTTGATTTCCCCATTCGTTCGGTTTGCTTCAAATCCGTTGTTATGATGAGATTTGGCGGACCGGAAGCGATTGAGCGTCTTTCTAATTCGATGATGTTTCGATTATCTTTCCCACGTTAAAGTCTTTTTGTTGTCAGCCCGGGTGGTGAAACTGGTAGACACAAGGGACTTAAAATCCCTCGCTGCGAAAGCGGCGTGCCGGTTCGATTCCGGCCCCGGGTACCAATAAAACAAGTACTTAAGTAATATATTCCGGCGTACAGGCAGTCACCATTTATGCCCGATGCGTAATTTATGTGTAATTTCTCTAAATTAGGCTTACACTGCGGCTCGACGAGTTAAACAGACTTGGGGGGCACCGTGGCATCGATCGTTCCGTTTCAGGATGGCGATAAGAAGCGCTACAGGGCCTATATCCGTCGGCAGGGGTACCCGTCCAAGTCGAAGGTCTTTGACCGCGTAAGCGACGCCAAAGCGTGGGCTCGGGCCAATGACCATGAGTCGGCCATGGAAAAGAGCACGCCTGCGCATGCCAAGACCCTTTCCGCCCTAATTTCTGACTTTTCGTCGGACGGCCCAAATTACGTCAAGGCTGCCCATTTGCGTTTTTGGACAGAACTCCTTGGCGACCGCGTATTGGCGTCCATAACCCCAACCGATATCAACGTCGGCAAGGTCGCTGTCCAGAATGGTAAAGCTCTGCGCCCTCATCCAGGCGGTGCCAAAACGACCGCAAAAAGACGTAGCCCAGGCACCGTAAATCGGTACGTTTCGTCTATTTCCGCCGTTTTTAACTGGGCGATTGCTCGCGGCGTTATGAAAAGTAATCCCGTTACCGTCGAACGTGGTGCGGTGAAGCGACTAAAAGAGGGCAACGGCCGTACCCGCATCCTCACGCGCGAGGAGGAGCAGCGCTTACTGGATGCCGCAAAGAAATCCACGTGGCCTTTAATGCAGGTCTTTATTTTGGTGGCCCTCACAAGCGCTGCGAGACGATCAGAACTGCTGAATCTACGGTGGGTGATGGTCAACCTCAATGAAGGGCTTGCGCTTGTTCCAACTACCAAGAACGGCGAGATGCGGCAACTTCCGTTGGTTCCCGAGGTTCGGGAAGCGCTTACCGAAATAGCACCGAAGAACCCGGAGTCGGACCTGTTGGTTTTCGCTGACCCGCATGATCCGACGCGGCCGATACGTTCTTTTGATGACATTTGGAAGCAGTGCCGGGTGGATGCAGGCCTATATCGTGATCGCGATGATCCACTCGACCAAGTGGTGCTACACACTACGCGCCATACCGGGGCAACAAAAATGGTGAGGGCAGGAAAAAACGCATTCCAGATTGCACGTGTGACCGGTCACAAGACACTTGGCGTGCTGCAAAAATATACACACCTGGCGGGGCAGGATGCGATTGAACTTGCGAACGAAGTTCTCGCCAACGTTGGAACGACGAAATCCTGATGGTGTTGATTTCCACCCAAAACTGAGCCATTTTGGGGTGTAGTTTTCACTGAAAACTGAGCCACGAACGACACTACCCTGCTCAAAATATGAGCAGGGGTTGCAGGAGTG
>CAITSH010000041.1 GCA_903895005.1 uncultured Pseudomonadota bacterium | reverse complement strand
TGAAGCAGTGACCAGGAGCAGATGATGGGACACAATGATTCGCGCGTGATGAGCATGATCGACGGCAAGACGCGCCTGGCCGGCTCGAACAAAATGGAATTGCTGCTCTTTGGCATGGGCGAAGCCGAGACATTCGGCATTAATGTGTTCAAGGTGCGCGAGGTCTGTGAAGTGCGCGCAATTACCGCCACGCCAAACATGCCCGCAAGTGTCGAGGGCATCATCTCGCTGCGCGGCAGCATCATCCCCGTCATCAACCTGTCCGCCTGCGCCGGACTGCCGCGCCATGTCGGCGGCGGCAAGTTGATCATCACCGAATTTTCCAGCAGTACCCAAGCTTTCCTGGTGAAGGAAGTCGACCGTATTGTCCGTGTCGACTGGGAGCAGGTAAAGGCGCCGCAGGCTGCGTTGACTGCGGGCGGACGCGGACTTGTCACTGCGATCACGGAGCTGCCCGACGGCAAGCTCGTATCCATCCTCGATGTGGAGCAAATCCTGTCCGATGTGATGGGCGAGGTCAACCCGGGGCGGCTCGATGCAGTGCAGGCGGACAACGTGCTGCCGATATTTTTTGCCGATGATTCGGCGCTGGCCCGGAAAAAAATCACCCAGGTGCTCGACCAGATGGGACTTCCCCACCAGGAGGCCCACAACGGGCAGGATGCGTGGACACGCCTGCAATCGATGGCCGCGCAGGCCGACCAGGATGGCGTGCGGTTGCATCGCAGGCTGGGACTCGTGCTTGTTGATGCCGAAATGCCCGAGATGGACGGCTATGTCCTGACCCGTCACATCAAGGCCGATCGCCGCTTTGAGGGTATTCCAGTGCTGATGCACTCATCGCTCTCTTCCATTGCCAACCGCAAGCTGGGTCAGCAGGTCGGTGTCGACGCCTACGTTGCCAAATTCCATTTTGATGAACTCGCTGGTGCCATCACCGGCATGCTGCGCAATAGACCGGAGGCTGCATGAACGCAACAACAAGCATGAGAATACTGATCGTCGACGATTTTTCTACGATGCGCCGAATCGTACGAAATCTGCTAAAGGAAATCGGTTACCAGAACGCCGATGAGGCCGAGGATGGTGCCGCCGCGCTCGCAAAACTCAAAGGCGGGGAGTTCGATTTTGTCGTCAGCGACATCAATATGCCCAACATGAATGGCTTCGAGTTGCTGCGCTCGATCCGCGCCGACGACGGACTCAAGACGCTGCCAGTGCTCCTGGTTACCGCCGAGGCGAAAAAGGAGGACATCATTACCGCCGCCCAAATCGGCGCCAGCGGCTACATCGTCAAGCCCTTTACCAAGGCGACGCTGGAGGAGAAGTTCAACAAGATCATCGAGAAAATGAAGGGATAGTGCCATGGGTGACAACGCAGAGTTGCAGGCACTGTTTGAACAAGCCAGTGCCCAAGCGCAGGCGGTCCTGGCCGAAGTGAAGACGCCGGCCGCGCCTGCCGCTGTGGTGAAAGCCGCGAAACCGGCGGCCGCGGAGGACGATCTCGAGTCGCTTTTTGACCAAGTGAGCAGCGATACCTGGGGAAAGACCGGCCCGGGCAACTTGACCGCGGAGTCGGTGGGGCTCACCACGGACGGCGCGACGCCTACGTTGCCCGATGTCGTACCCGTACCTGCACCTTTGCCTGCCGCCGATGATGAGGCGGGCCAGGACGCCGACGGTATGTTCAATCGCATCGGGCATCTCACCCGCACCCTGCATGATTCACTGCGCGAACTGGGCTATGACAAGGCGGTGGAGACGGCGGTGAACTCGCTGCCCGACACGCGCGACCGCCTCGCGTACATTGCGACCCTTACCGGCAAGGCTGCTGATCGCGCGCTGGCCGCCGTTGAAGCCGGCCAGGTACACCAGGCTCGCCTGCAAGAGGGCGCGGCGCAGCTTGCGGCCAAATGGGATCGTGTTTACGCCGGTGAAGCCAATGTAGATGAATTCAAGGCTGTTGCCGCCGCGACGCGTGAATTCCTGAAGGTTTTACCGGTGGAGACCGGTGCGACTAACGCGCAACTAACCGAGATAATGATGGCGCAGGATTTTCACGACCTTACCGGACAGGTGATCAATCGTGTCGTGAGCCTTGCCAGCGACATGGAAAAGCACCTGCTCTCGTTGCTGCTGGAAACCACGCCGCCTGAGAAGCGGCCCTCGGGCGACGAGGGCTTCCTAAATGGCCCGGTCGTCAACGGTGCGGGGCGCGCCGACGTGGTGGCCAACCAGGAGCAGGTGGACGACTTGCTGGAGAGCCTCGGCTTCTGATGGGTATTCCATGAGCGCATTCGCCGAAACACAGGATTTATTGCAGGACTTCCTCGCCGAGGCGGGTGAGATGTTGTCGGACGTCGATATCAAGCTCGTCGAGCTTGAACAGCGTCCGGAGGATCCGGACCTGATCAACGTTGTTTTCCGCGGAGTCCATACCATCAAGGGGGGCGCGGGATTTCTCGAGGCCGCTCCGCTGGTCGAGTTGTGTCACAAGACCGAAAACCTATTCGACCTTTTGCGCAGCGGCAAGCTCAAGCTCACCGCGGAGGTTCTTGACGTGGTGCTGGAGGCGACCGGCGAAGTTCGTCGCATGTTTGATGAAATGGCCGGTATGAGCATGCCAGCGCCTGCGCCGCGCCGGCTGATCGATGAACTGCGTATCGCCGCCGAGGGGGGGGCGATTCCGCCTCGTGGCGCGCCACAAGTCGGGGCCTCCGGGGCGGTCACTGCGCCTGTTGCACCCGCACCGAAGTCTGTGCCGGTAACGTCTGCGGCATCCGTGTCAAAGACCGCCGGTCCGGACTGGGACAATTTTTATGCCGCCATAACCGGCAGGATCTCTGTCCAACCGGATCCCGCTCCGGTGCCAGAGCCTGCCGGTGAGGCGGCGCCCGTTGCTGGAATATCTGCGCCGAAAACCGCGCCCGCATCTGTACCGTCGCCCGTTGCGTTCATCGGGGCAGTCGTTCCTGCGGCCGCAACGCGCCCGGCGCCCCCTGGCGCAGCGCGCGGCGCGCCGCCGGCGCAAAAGGAAACGTCTCTACGCATCGACACTGCGCGTTTTGACCAGATCCTCAACCTTTCGGGTGAAATCGGCCTCACCCGCACGCGTCTGGCATGCTTGTCTGCCGCGCTGATCGGCGTACAGCGCGACAACGAAGCGGCCAAGGCGCTCCAGACGGTGACGGGTGAGCTCGACATGCTGGTCGGTGACCTGCAGAGCGCAGTGATGAAGGCGCGCATGCAACCGGTTGGGCGCGTGTTCCAGAAATATATCCGTCTTGCACGCGATCTCGGGCGGCAACTCGGAAAGGACATCGAACTGGTCCTTGTGGGGGAGGACACCGAGGTCGACAAAACCATTCTTGAGGAACTCAACGATCCGCTGGTGCACCTGGTGCGCAACTCCGTTGACCATGGCGTTGAGTTGCCGACCGAAAGACTCGCTGCAGGTAAGCCGGCCAAGAGCTCAGTACGGCTCTCAGCAGCGCAGGCCGGTGACCAGATCGTGATTGAGATCGCTGATGACGGCAAGGGTATGCGGCCCGAGGCGATCCGGTCCAAGGCCGTGGAAAAGGGGCTGATTTCCGAGGATGAGGCCGCACTGCTCGATGAACGGCAATGCCTCAACCTGATTTTTCTGCCGGGATTTTCGACCAAGACGGAAATTTCGGACGTATCTGGACGCGGCGTCGGCATGGATGTCGTAAAAACGAATATCACCCGACTGAAGGGGCGTATCGACATTTCGTCCACGCCCGGGCACGGCACCCGGATGACCATCACCCTGCCGCTCACGCTGGCGATCCTGCCGGTGCTGATGCTCAAGCTGGGCGAGCAGCCGTTTGCGATCCCGCTCGGGGTAGTGCGCGAAATCATCGAAATCGGTCGAGAACGCATTCAGCATGTGTCAGGCAGTCCGGCGATTATCGTTCGTGGTGAGGCCCTGCCGTTGGTCGATCTTGGGTCGGCGCTTGGCCGGATCGGCAATCCCGAGCGTGAATACGGGATAGTGGTCAGCCACGGCGATACGCGGCTGATTCTCGGCGTGGATGCGGTTTCCGGGCAGGCCGAGGTCATGATCAAGCCGCTGGCTGGAATCAAGCCGCGCGGTGTCGCGGGAGCGACTTTGTCCGGCGAGGGCAATCTTGTGCTGGTACTGGACCTGAACGAATTGTTGGGAGGAAATATTTAGTTTCTGCTTGCGACCGTCGTATATCAAGCCGTTAAGCAGGTCGTCATTAATGGGTGGCAATGTTGTGTCAACAGCTCGTGTGCATACACAGCAGGAAGCGAGGACATATGAACATGTTTGAAAATCGACCGATCCGTGAACGTTTCAGGTGGCTGGGAGGTCTGCTGGCGGCAGTCATGCTCTCCGGCGGCGTAGCCGGTGCCCTTGGCGTACGTTACCAAAACCAGCAGATGAACGAGGTGCTCGATCGCCAGCGCGTCGAGTTGAAGGCACTCGGTCACGCGACGTCGGCGCGTGCCGCATTCCGCCAACAGATGCAGGAATGGAAGAATGTCATGCTGCGCGGCAGCGATCCCAAAGACCTCGCGGCGCACAAGGCGCTGTTCGAGCAAAAGGGCCAGCAAGTGCAGGAGGAGCTTGTTAGGCTGGGCAACATCCTGCCGGCCATTGGCATGGAAAAGTCCTACTCCGAGACGCTCGCGGTAACGCATCGCGAGGTCGCTTCCAAGCTGGCGAGCGGCCTCGCCAAATATGACCCGAGCAGTTCCGCTACCTCGGGCGCAGCGCTTGACCGTGAGTTTCGTAGCGTGGACGTCGCCTTAGCAGCAGAACTGGGCAAGTTTACGCAGGGACTCGAAAGGCATTTCGCCGAGATTGCCGCGCGCCAGAACGAGATCGGTTCCGGCATTTACCAGGTCGTGCTGTGGACTTTTCTCGCGTTGACTATTCTTGGGGTTGTGATGACCGCCATACCTTTTACCCTGATCGCACGCGGACTGTTGCGTCAGTTGGGGGGCGAGCCCGCCTACGCGTCCGCG